>NZ_JARVSG010000035.1:0-355327 GCF_030209335.1 Pseudarthrobacter sp. fls2-241-R2A-168 | reverse complement strand
AGTAGGTTTGGCGGCCGCCGGGCCCTTCCGTACGCGACAGGCCCGGATGTGCGGGCATGCCTAACGGCTCTTGGCGGTTCGTGTGGAACGGAATCCCTGGAGTGAGTGCCTGCCGACGTCCGGACGGCACTTCTCGAGAGAATAACCGATTTGAATTGCCTGCATTAGGGTAGTCGCGGGTGGGTCTCCTGATGTTTTTATCGCGGTGTTCCCGGTAGTGATGGGCTCCTCGATGTCTTTCCACAACCTGCAGACAATTGTGGTGGGGCCTGTTCGTCTCGGGTCTGGCTGCTGCTTTCACGAGTTCTTCGAGCTGTGTTTTCGGTGCCGCGTCGTCTTCCAGGGAACCCCCTCGGAGCAGAGCCCGAAGCTGTTCTTTAACCTGCCAGACCGCCCGGAGCGAGCCAGTCGCATCGTCGACGGCGAACACATTTTCCAACCGGAGCGCCGCCTGCGACGGAGTGTGTCGCCGCCGTGCAGCAGCAGCATCCGGTGCGCCCAGGCCTTGTCGGTCTGCCTCTGTCAGCTTCGACAGGTACGCTTCGGTGACGTCGGCGCGGACCATCTACCAGGGAGACGGCGAAGCCGCTGTCTATGAAACGGATCTGCCGGTCCGGATCACGGCGTCTGTCAGCGATGGTCGAAAAGTGAGCCATTTCGCGGGCTGAAAAGTGAGCCACTTTGACGCTGGTTATTCTGCCGTATTTTCCGGTCTTGTCGAGGGCAGCGAGTCGACCTGGGTGTGTTTGAGGCGGTAGCTGGAGCCTTTGAGGGTGATGACTTCGGCGTGGTGAACGATCCGGTCGATCATGGCCGACGCGACGACCTGATCGCCGAAGACGTCACCCCAGCGGGCGAAGGGCAGGTTCGAGGTCAGGATCAGCGAGGCGTGCTCGTAGCGGGATGAGACCAGTTGGAAGAAGAGGTTCGCGGCGTCCTGCTCGAACGGGATGTAGCCGACTTCGTCCACGATGATCAGTCCGTAGCGGCGCAGCTTCACCAGTTCCTGGGGCAGCCGCCCGTTCTGGTGAGCTGCCTGGAGCCGGGCGACCCAATCGATGGCGGTGGCGAACAGCACCCGGTGACCGAGCTGGGTGGCGCGTAAACCCAGGCCCGTGGCGAGGTGGGTTTTGCCGGTGCCGCGCGGTCCGAGCAGGACGATGTTGGACGCTTCGGTGAGGAACGCGCCGGTGGCCAGGTGCGCGATGGTGTCGCGTTTGAGGCCGGGCTGGTGATCGAAGTTGAAGTCCTCAAGTGATTTCCGGGCCGGGAACCCGGCGGCCCGGGCCCTGATCTCGGCACCGGAGGCTTCCCTGGCCGCGACTTCCCGGGACAGGACAGCGGCGAGGTATTCCTCATGCGTCCAGCCAACCTCACGGGCCTGGTCCGCCAGACGGATTGCTGCTTCCCGGATCCGCGGTGCTTTCATCGCACGGGAATAGTACTCGATCTGGCCGACGGTTTCCTTAGCGGCCGGCATCAGGCGACCTGCCCGTCATCAAGGACAACCCCGAACGCCCGGTCGTAGTCCGCCAAGTCCCTCAGCCCGGTCGTTTCGCCCACCGGATGAGGGGTTTGGAAGGCCTTCCGCAGTGCCCTCGCCGCCTCAACGTGGTCCGGATCGGTGATCGTCAGACCGGTGCCCCAGGACCGGGAGCGGGTCCCGAGGGGCCTGCCGTCCAGGCTGATCGTGACGGTTTCGAGGTTGGCGGTGACATCGACGAACCGGCCGATGGCCTGCGGGTGGACGGAGTAGTCGTTGGATCCCATTCGGACGTAGTAGTCCCGCGGAAGCCGGACCCTTGAGGTGAAGCCGGTGACCGGTGGAACCGGTGGCAGCGCCAGCATTGCCGCTTTGTCCGCGGCGAGCAGGTCCGTCGGCCGGGCGCCGGTCCGCCGGACCAGCCGGGCGTTGGCCTTCGGCAACCACTGGGCGAGCTGGGTGTTGAAGTCCTCCGGGGAGGCGAAGGTCCTGCCCGGCAGGAAGGATGTCTCCAGGAACTGGTTGGCCCGCTCCACCACGCCCTTGCTCTCCGGATCGTAGGGTTTGACCTGCACGATCCGGGTGGCCAGGACCCCGGCGAACGCTGCGACTCCGGCGGCGTAGCTGTTCCGCCGGCCGATGCCGGTTTCGTTGTCCCAGATCAGCCTGCGTGGAACCGCACCTAGGGAACCGAGCAGCTCCCACATCCCGGCCAGCAGGTCCCCGGTCATCCGGGACGGGATCATCCGGGCCCTGATGAACCGTGAATGCGAGGACACCATCACCAGGACCGGCAACACCTTGGCTTTGCCGGCACCGACGGGGATCCGCACCTCCGGGAACCACAGATCGCACTGCGCCTGATCACCGGGCTCATACGTGATTCGGTCAGCTGGATCAGCCGGGGCATACTCGGGCCGGATCCTGGCAACGTTCTCCCGGAACCAGGCCGGGGACCCCGACCAGCCCACACGCTCAGCCAACACCGTCGCCGGCATCCGCGGGTTCTCCAGCAGCAGCGCACGAATTGCCGGTTCCACAGCCTTGATCCCGGAGTCCTGCGGCGCACGAACGTAGGTCGGCGGACTGTCAGCGCTGACTGCTTTCGCGACCGTGTTCCTGGAGATCCCCAACCGCACAGCTATCGACCTCATCGACTCACCTTCAGCCAGATGCAACCGCCGAATAAGCGCCCAATCCTCCACTGTGATCACCCACCCAATCGTTTGGAACGGGTGGCTCAGTTTTCAACCGTCACAATGGCTCACTTTTCGACCGTCACCGACAGCGTCCACGAGCTGATCCAGGGGCTTGTGGAGTGGGCACGGCACGGGACCTGCTGGGTGGATTCGAAGAACGACAGCGGGTGGGAGGCCGACTCCTCGCAATACCAGCGGTAAGCGGACCAAAGGACGTCGACCGGCCCGGTCAGAGGAATATCGCGGAGCCGTTGGAAGCGGCGCTTTTTCCGCCGGGAAGTGATAACACCGCAACTCGGGCAGCCCGGTAGTCAGTTTGACGATGACCTGCCGCCGGCCGGTAGTGGAATTACGCGGTAGTTAGGCGGGCTGAAGAGGATAGTGGCAGCGTCCGCTGCGAGCCCGATAGGGTCGTGGTCCTGTTCCAGATTAGATGCTAGACACAGTCATCCCAACAGGGCCACGGGCCCCTTTGTTTCAACGACACGAACTCATTCCCCATCAACCGCAAAGAGCCTGTTTACCCGCTCTGGGCCGCGATGATCATCCCGACAATACGTTCGCAGAAAAGTTTGGCTGCGACCGAGACCGGGAATGCATCTAATGTTCTTCTAAGCGAAAGCCCAACTTAACGGTGACCTGCCAATCAGCGACCTTGCCGTCTTCCAAGTGGCCGCGGATTTCCTTTACCTCGAACCAGTCGATGTTACGGAGAGTTTTGGACGCCTTCGCTATTCCGTTTCGGACCGCGTCATCTACGCCGTGGTCGGACGTGCCAACGATTTCTGAAATGCTGTAGGTGTGGTTAGACAATTTTACTCCTCGCATGGGTGCCGCATCTGAATGTGATTCCGCGGTGCTAGCTGCCACTGTAATGCGGGATGGGACATGTTGCCACACGAACAGCTGCCGAAGACTTCGGATTTCACACCAGAATCTCGAATGAAAATGCGGTCCCTTCCCCTAAGGCCGCGACCGACGCCAGGCTCCAACAGGGGCCAGAGATCGATTCTTATGCTTGCGCTGTGCGATCCAGAGAGCCGTGTCCGGTCCCGCTGGACTGATGCAATAAGTAACCTGTCGAGCATATAGAGCGCCGTTGTCGCCCTTCTTAGCAGCAGCTTTACATTACGCTGGTTCCCGGGCTCCTGGCTTGTAGAGAATCTGAGGCCTAGATGCACGTGATGGATCGAAGGCGAGGGTTTGTACGCCGTGTACTGAAAAGTAGGCACCAGCTGGAGTTAAGGAGGCTAGCCCCCCATAATTAGGCCGCCGCGGTCCAGCTAGCGAAGTTAGAGAAGCCGAAGATTCTCCTCGCTAGCACAAGATACTAGATGTGGCGCGAAAACAAAATTGATTGGCGGGACCGGAGCTCTCAGGCAAAGCCTGCGTATCTGTAGCGTGGTGTGTGGCTTCCTTGATGATTTAGCTTACGAAGAGGAAGCGGATGTTGGCCAAGCAGGAGATTGGAGCCCCGAGATGTCACGTGAGGAAGCGTATTCTCGCTGCCCGTCGGACTCTTACGTGGAGCGATACGGCAACGAATGGCTGGTTGTGCCCTTCGCCCCCGTGGAACAGCCACGTTTCTTCGAGTGCCACCTTGGTGGAACACCCTTGATTGGGTAGAACTGCCCGTCGCGTTCGGCGACTTGATCCGGAACGGGCTAGCTTGCATGTGTCTTGACGCCCTGTCGTGAAAGCTCTGGCGGCTGAAAACGACTAACTGACGGATGTCCGCGGCCCTGCGTGAACAATATTAAACACACATTGACATGCGAGAGAGCAGCACCCCCTACATGAAAACTATTGTTGACCTTCCCATCGCGGTCACCGCAACCAGCCGCGCAAGCATGGATTCCCAGCTGGATGAGGCAGTGGCGGTTGCCAAGGCAAAGGCACTGCGTGAAGGGCGCCGAGGGATTTTGGTCACCCAACACGACGGCAGTTCCTTTACCGTCGACCTCAGTTACGATGTTCCCTTTGGTCTGACCCGCGAACACCGGGCATGGTGAAAATACTCACGAATATAGGAAGGGCTGGGCCGTCCCGGATCTAATCACCAGCGGAGGACCCAGCCTCGTCCTTATGCGAAGCTTATGCCCGGCTACGCGAACAGGCTCCCACCCACTGTTCCCTTTCCAGTCCTTACGGGGAAGGGTTGACGGCTAGGCTCAGCCGGTCGACGCCGTGCATGGCGTCAGCGGCGCGGACTAGCGCTAAATGGGAGAAGGCCTGGGGGTAGTTTCCCGCCATCCGTTGTTCTTCCGGAGCGTATTCTTCGCTGAGCAGGCCTAGCTCGTTGGTAAACCCGACCAGAGTGTTCATGAGCGCCGATGCTTCTGCCTTGCGGTTGGTGCGGGCGTATTGTTCCACGAGCCAAAAGGAGCAGGCGAGAAATGGATGTTCGCCCGGTTCCAGCCCGTCGATGCCTGTCTCGGTCCGATAGCGCATCAAAAGACCTTGCCCTGTGGTGAGCTCTCTTTCCAGTTGTGCGACAGTGCCGAGCATGTGCTCGTCGTCGTAGGCCAGGAAACCGACCTGCGGAAGAGTCAACAATGCTGCGTCTGTTTGTCGGCCCCCGTAGGTTTGGGTAAAGGAATTGAGCTCCCTGTTGAAACCCCTGTCCATGACTTCTGTCCGTAGACGCCGGCGGAGTTCGTCCCAGCGGTCGGCCGGGCCCGGGAGGCCGTGGTCCCGAACGGCCCTTACCCCGCAGTCGAAGGCCGCCCACATCATGGCCCTGGAATGCGTGAAGTACTCGGCCGTTCCCCGGATTTCCCACAGGCCGCAGTCTTTATCATCGACGTGTTTCTCTACATAGCCCAGCAGAGCCCGCTGAAGCGCCCATGAGAAGGTGTCCTCTTTGCCGCCGGCGAGGCGCAGTCGCTCAAGGGCAACCATGACCTCGCCGACAACGTCCGCCTGGTATTGAGCGACGGCAGCGTTTCCGATCCGGACAGGCCTTGCGTCCTGGTAGCCGGGGAGGTGGCCCAGCACGCTTTCCGGTAGAGCTCTTTCACCGGCCACCCCGTACATGACCTGGATGTCCTCTGGGTCGCCGGCAAGGGCGCGAAGCAGCCAGTTGCGCCACTTCAGCGCCTCCGATTCGTATCCATGGGTCAGCATGGCTTCAAGGGTCAGTGCGGCATCGCGCAGCCAGCAATAGCGGTAGTCCCAGTTCCGCGATCCCCCGAATTCCTCAGGCAGGGAGGTCGTAGGCGCGGCTACGATTCCGCCGGTCTCGTAGTGTGTCAGGGCACGCAGCACGAGCAGGGATCGCTTGACATGATCCGCGTAAGCCCCGTCCTGACGGCAGTGACCGCCCCAGCGGGTCCAATAGTGGATGGTGTCCTTGAGGGCTGCATCAAAATCCAGCGCCGGAGGTGTGTCCCGGTACGAGGGAAACCACGTCAACTCGAAGTCCACCTGTTCGCCGGCAGAAACCGCGAATTCACCGACATGTCCTTGGTCATGGGCTTCAGGTAGCTGTTTTCCGTGGAGGGCCCAGGCATCGGGTCCCGCTATGGCCAGCAGTGCTTCGCCGCCAGGTTCACGGCGCGCGCGGCTCGTCCATGGCGTGATCGTTCCATAGTTGGGGCGGAGAAGATATTCATGACGCAGGGAAACTGTCCCCCGGAGCCCGGTAACCCGTCGCAAGAGTGAGGACCGGCCTCGTCTGGCTGGCATGAAGTCCGTCACCAGGATCTGTCCCGTCGTTGTCTGCCACGTCGTCTCAAGGACAAACGTTGACTCCAGATAATGGCGATCTAGGACCACAGCAGTGGACTCCATGGGGGAAATCAGCCACCGTCCGTGCTTTTCATCGCCCAAAAGGGCAGTGAAAACTGAAGGGGAATCAAAACGAGGAAAGCAGAGCCAGTCCACGCTGCCGGTCCGCGACACGAGTGGCCCGGTGGCGAGGTCTGAAAGGAGTGCATAATCTGCTATCGGTGCCGCCATGGATATACCTAAGCACGAAGGGCGGAGGGATGGTAGCAACGGATTACCTGGTCGAAGGCGGGCGTTTACGAGAAGGCAGTCCTTCCGACGAGCTCTGAATGGGGCCGGCACCAGCTAGCGGGAATGGCTTATGGTGGGCTCTGGAGAACACGCCCCAGTGGGGCCGGTTCGTGGGGCGGATGAAGTCATAGCCTCGCTGACTGATGGACCGGGATTGGTCCTTGTGTTCCGTTTCCCTTTGTTTGACTAGTCGGATCTCGCAGGTGCCAGCGGTGACCGCCAAGGCTGCTGCAACGGTAGTCATAATGGAGCCAGCCTGGTAGGCGGGGGCGGTGGCCGCTAGGTGTGGGCGTCAGGGCGCAGTACGTGGCGACGCCTTATCAGGTGGCGGAAGACGTGGACGCACTGAAAGCGACGGGCCTCTACCAGGTACTCACTCCCGGTGAATGCATCGAGTACGGCAAATCCCTTCACGATCGGGGCACCGCAATAATCATCAACCCCACTTTGTGCGGGCTGGACGAAGATTTTTCTTGGTCCAGTCTGCAGCTCTTCGCAGACAAGGTACTGCCCCAACTCCCCAGCGACGAAAGTGTGAGCCTTGAAGGGTCGCTGCTGTAAAGGCAAAGAGCCTCCGGAGGACGGATGCTGGCACTATATATCAAGACCTGAGGTATGACTCCCGTCACCCACGTGATCCGTTTCGAGTCTCATTCGAGCATGCATTCGTGATGTTTTCGCGCGTGCGATGGGCCCGGTGATGCTGTCGGGATTGAATTGGTTGAGTGGGGGCCGGTGCGAGTGCGCCACAATACGGGTTTACAACGACGCCGTTCAACAACAACGCGGCGTCGAAGACCAGGGAGTCCACCAGACTCGTCACCACGTCCGACCGACCTGCGCCAAACCGTGGATTGTTGCTTTAGGCATGAGGTTGGCCATGGGGGAATCTTCGCCGGTGAAGAAGAGGCGCCAGCAGGATGTCCCCACCGAAGTCTCTTTTTCGGCCGGTTCGCCCGCTTGCCTGAGCTTGGGCTCGGACCTTCACGGGTCGGTCGGGTAGCCCTCCCGGGCCGGCGTTGCCAGTCGCCAGTACTCTGGGGAGGAGGACCGGTTCATCTGGCGGCCTTTGACGCGTCGATCTGAGTTTGGACGATTGCTCCGTAGTGCTCCACGACTTCGTCAAAGTCCCAGCTGTCGAAGAGGCCCAGTGTTCGGACGGCTTCCCCAAACCCGGTCATCAGGGCGGTCACGGTGGAGGCGAAACGGCGGTCCGACGTGGTGTCGCCGATGAGCTGGGCAATTGCATCAAGGTAGCGTTCGCGGACTTCTGACCGCGTGGCCCCGGGGTTGGGGGAGTCCAGCACGGCTAGTGGGATGGTCGCCCAGGGCTCCTGCATGCCGCGTTCCCGGCGCATGAGCACGCGGAAGACGAGGGCCTCGCCGAGTTCCGTCGTCGGGACGTCCAGTTCGGCAAACACTGACTCCTCAGGTTGCACGGCGGCATAAAGTTTTTCCTTGGAAAGGAACAGTTTCATGACCAGGGATGCTGATACTCCGGCTTCCAACGCAATGTCGCGCACAGTGACGGCACGGTAGCCGCGTTCCCCGAAAAGGCGGCCGGCGGCGCCGAGGATCCTGTCGCGGCTGGTGCTGTTCACGCTCCCACGCTCTCTCCTGCGGTGTCCTCCGCGGGCGGGGCGATAAAGTCCAGGCGGATGGACCGGATGTCCACGGTGACCTTTTGTGCCATGGCCTCCTGCGTCACCGGGTGAAGCATGGTCAGGACATAACGGCCGGCGACAGGCAGCGGAAAGGCATACCCGCCGTCGCCGTCCGTGCGGGTGGTGCCCACATGCCCGCCGCCGGCTTCGAGGAGGGTCACCACCGCGCCGGATACATAAGCGCCGCCGACGCTGACCGCTCCGCTAACCTGCAACTGATCCCGGAGGAGGAAATTCTGCTGCAGGGTGCGGCCGTCAAAGTCAAAGACTTCAGCCATGGGCGCCCAGCCGCCGGCGTTGGCCACCATCAGATACCGGCCGGCGCCGGGCAGTGCTACGGAGTAATTGCCTTCAACGTCTACCCGACTCCAGTCAACCGGTTCTCCGTCAGTGCGCAGAACGGTGACCACGGCGGGGGTGAGGGGGCAGTGGTCCGGAGCCAGGACGCGGCCCTGCACCACCAGTTCGGTGGCAGCGACTGCCAACGGCGGCGGGCGGTGCGCAGCAGCGGTGCCCGGGATAAAGAAGGCCGCCAGCATCGAGGCCGCCGACGCCAGCGCTGCGAGCCAGAAAATGTCTTTGAACGCGTCAAATGAGGGCATACGTGTGTCGCCGACTGCTACGGTGACGGATGTGAAGACGGCAGCAACTGCAGCGCTGGATGTCGAATTGCCCAAAGCACGGACCAGGGTGTTCAGCCCATTTGCGGATGCGGTTTCGGTGATGGGCACGGCACCCATTATCAGCGTGGGCATCGCTGCATAGGCAATGGCACTCCCAACCCCAACTACAGTGGAACCGATAATTATCCAAGCGATCGAGTCGTAGAGAAACACGCGGCCCACATAGCCCACAAGCATCACGAGCGCCCCGGCCATCAGTGCGGTCTTGCCGCCGAAGATCCTGATGATGCGTCCGGATAGAGGTGCGAACACGACCATGGCCAGTCCGGACGGGACCATGCACAGGCCCGCGGCAGTCACATTCAGCTCGAAGCCGTAACCGGTGGCCGCGGGCAGTTGGAGCTGTTGGGTGGTTAGGAGCATGTTGGCAAACATGGAAAAGCCGATGAGCAGGGAGGCGAGGTTCGTCATCAGGACGGGCCGGCGGCCTGATGTGCGCAGGTCAACCATTGGCTGGCGGACCTTGAGTTCGTAGGGTACCCAGACGGCCAGCAGTAAGGCCGCGGTGAGGAACAGCAGCAGAACCGGTTCGGACGCCCAGCCCCAGGAACCGCCCTTGGAGATCGCCAGCAGCAGGGCTGCCAATGCCGCGGAGAGCACCAACGCCCCTGCATAGTCGAAGGTCCCGGAGGCGCGGACCTTGGATTCCGGGACTACCAGCACCACGGCAAGGAGCAGCAGTGCTCCGGCAGCAGCCGAAATCCAGAAGATCGACGCCCAGCCCATGCTATGGTGCAAAACCCCCGCCAATGGAAGGCCGAGCGCACTGCCGATTCCGAGGGTGGCGCTCATCAACGCGACAGCTGAACCCATCTTCTCCTTCGGCAGCTCATCGCGCATGATGCTGATGCCCACCGGTATCAGCGCGGTGGAGAAGCCCTGGAGGGCGCGGCCGATGATCAGCCACACGAAGGCGCCACCAACAGCTGCCAGTACAGATCCTGCCACCATGATGGCCAGGCAGACCACCATCATCTTGCGCTTGCCGTACATGTCCGCGCTGCGGGAAACGATCGGCGTTGCTACAGCGCTGGAAAGGAGGGTCGTGGTCACCAGCCAAGAGGCGTCGTCCGTACTCACCCCCAAGATGGCGGGGAACTCCGGCAAGAGTGGAACCACCAGTGTTGCCATGAGCGCCACTACGATGCCGCTCATGGCCAGAACTGCGGTGATCGCCGACGGCGACGGGAGCTGACGTGAGTTAGGTACGTAGGTACGCGGCATCGGCTGCTTTCTTTTAGGTAATAACCGGGTGAACGCATGTTCACCATCAAGTAAAACGCTGTTCGTCCGTAGCTGCAATTGCTTGGCAGGTTGCCCCGGGATCTAAGGAGAAATAAGTCGCGCCGGGCCAAATGTCGATATCTGTGATTCGGTCCACCTAGCGCGGCGCGGAAGTATTGTAGTCGGGAAGAACCCCAGCGTGACCTTTCGGCCAGTTCCCCTGCGACTTTCTCCGTGATGCGGCCGATGGTGTCTTTAGAGACCTTGGCTCCGTAGACCGTCTCGAAGTGCGGGACGATTACCCCAGTGGTCAGCCCGCGGGCAAAGATCGGAATCACGATTTGATTGATCCGCGGGCGTGATTTTTCCTTGGGGACGATCACCGGCTCGAACGAGCCGTTCCGATCCCGGGGCACCTCGATCACGGCAGCACGGTCTTTTGTTCTGGTGCCGTTGCGCATCTTGCCTGCGATAGGTTTCTGGCCGTGCTCGTGGCCGAGGTGCTCTGTCAGTTCCGCTTCCAGGTGTCGAGCACGTCCCTCGTGAGCTGGTTCAACAGCCCGAGGGGGCAAAATCAGGTCCCGAACACTTGTCGGGGATCGCCGCCTGAGACTAAGCGCGGCAACCACGCCGGGGCTGCAGTGTTCTACGACCCCTGGTTCGAATCACAGCGGGCGGTCGATAGCCGATACCCGTTGGTCCACATCTGATGTGGAAACGCTGTTGGTCCGACCGAACCTCTGCACCGATGACCACTGCGCTCACATCGGGGCAGTCCGTGGCAATCCGCAGCTGGTGCCGCTGTTCGACGCCCGCAGGGGTCAAGGGCGCATCCGGTCCAGCTGTGGCCCGACAAGGCATATTCCCACCCGTTGGACGGGTGCACCGAATCCGGCAAACCCTTCGGCAGGCAAGCATTGTCAAGGCGAACGATTAGCCTTCGAAGGCGTGGCGTGAATCCAAAGGTATCTGGCGCCTGTTCATCTCGCCGCCCTCTCCCCCCGACCGTAAATTGGCATGCCGGATGACATGTGGTCTGTAATCGTTCACGTGGAAAAGCAGCATGGACGGTCGGCCATTGAAGCGTTGCGGTCTTACTGCCAAGTTCGGTTTGGGCCCCGATCCTGGGATAAGTACCGGCAAGGCCGGTTGCGAGAGGAACACTATGAAGGCTTGGCAATTCACCGATACCCACTCGCCGCTCGAACTGGTCGAGCTGGAGGATCCGACGGCGGCTGGCGATGAAGTCGTCCTCAGGGTGCGGCAGCTGGCATCTGTCACTCGGATGTCGGCTTGCTCGAGGACGAGAAGTGGATGGTTATGTGGAAGCGCCCGTCGTGCCCGGACGAGATCGCAGGCGAGATTGTCGAGGTTGGCTGGGGGGTTGATGGTTGGTCGGTCGGCGATCGCGTGATGATCTGGTCGATTAGCGGCGATGCCCCGGTTTCCGCCGCAATGATGGCTTCGGTGAGTTCACCACGGCCCACCCGGAATCGCTCGTCCGCATGCCTGATGGTCCGGAATATGACAAGGCCATTTTTGGCGAGCCCGGGCATGAGGGCATATTCGGCAGTTGTCATCGAGGGCCAGCTCAAAGCTGGACAGAAGGTCGGCATCAGGGCCAAAGGGAGGGAATCCGACGCTGCCGCAGACTGGGACTGAGCGGTGCAAAATGTGAGGCTACGGAACCTGATGCGGTGGCGTGGCCAACGGCGTGTGATTTTAGGCTGGACCAGCCGAATCTAGAGAGCGAACCGGCGACGGGTCTAACACCCTCGAGGATTTGTACCTTTTCGGTCCACTGCCGTCGAACGGTCCAAATCGGGCTCGAGTGCGGCCCCTTAGTCCTTCCCGCCGTGCCCATTATCAATTATTGTCGCGGCGACGCTCGTCCCATCGTTCTTCTAGGTTGATCATGAAGGAAGTTCTGGACCTGGACTGTTCAGCTTTACCTGTCTTTGACTTGCCAAAGGAGGTGCCTCGCAGTGTTGCGACATAAACGCCCCCGCTCATGACAACGAAACCTAGTACGCCGACAACGATTAGCTGAGTTGAGACGCCAACAAGCAGCAGCAGTATGCCCGCAATGGCTCCGAGAACACCCACGATCACATGCCGCGCGGACCAACTTCGGATCGGATCGGATTGCATCGTGCTAGCGAACTTCGGATCGTCCGCATGAAGTTGCTTCTCAAGTTGCTCAAGCAGCTTTTGTTCATGCTCCGAGAGTGGCATCCCAACCTCCTTCAGTGAGCAGCCTCCGAACCAGCTCGGTCGCTGCGTCTACAGCTGCAGGCCGCCAGGTTAAAACGTGTCAATCATTCCGCCACTCTCGCCCCCGTGGGAACTTCTCGGAGGGCGAGGAAACAACTGCCTACGTGACCCGCGTCTGTACTCTTAACAATAGGCTGTTTCCAGCCCACCTGAAAGACGTTGGGCGGTGCACTGTATCCACCTGCAGCCAGAGTCCGCTGAACCAGCCCCTGTACGAGTGACCCCTACTGCGTCAGGGCGCAGTATGCGTCCGTTATTCGCATTTCCCTCCGGGGTCGCGGAGGTGAGTTAGCTCCTGAAAGGGTGCTGCCGCTCTGCGCGCTTTGTCAGGATCGGTTCCGAAAAGATTCTCCAAGGGAGTCGACTAACGCCCAATTGGGCACTACCAGTACAGCCTCTTCATTGCGCCCGCCGTCATGATCCAGCGAAGCGCATATGCGAAACAAGTTCTCGGACTTTCCAGGTAGGTCCCGCTACCAAAAAGCATCCATTCTCGAAGGACTACAAGTAGGCACGACCAAGGTGCAGATTTGATTTCGAAGTACTCGCTCTGCCACGACAGTAGCTCCAGGTCTGTTGTCCACTACTCGTGATCACGCTCGCATGGTTGACCTGCAACGCTGTGTGCGCCGACCGTTACGCGCGGTTGGTAGTGGCTGTAGCTGGGAACAACTTTTCAGCGACGGCGCTGATCGTCGGGACAACGGATGGCGTTAGCATCGGAAAAGGGTCGGCCAAGATCATCGGCTTCATAAAGTTGTGAACTCCTCACAGCATCTCGAACGGTAGCGCCTTGTAAGCCGTGTTTTTGTTCGTGTTCCAGCCGGCGACGATGCCTGAGCCGACTATTTGGTCGCTGAGGCGGGCGAGGCGGTAGGCGGGGTCGGTGTCGAGGGCGAGTTGGAGGAATTGGTGTGCTTTGCTGCCTCTTCGTTCCCACCAGTTGATGTACCCGATGGTGGTCAGGACGGGTGCATGGTGTTGGGGCTGGTGCGGGTGTAGGTGTGCAGGAAGAGTTGCTGTGCCCATTCGATGCGTGACCATTTCGGTGCGCCGTCGGTGTGCGCGATCAAGATCTGCTTCATGGGCTCGTCCAGGCCGGGGATGTCCGCGATGAGCCGGTCCCGTATGGGCGGGAACTGAAGGTTTGCAACCAGGGCGTGGCAGTCATCGTCGCTGGGGAAGGACACCTGAGTCCAGCATACGGGCCCACAGTTCCCGGGCCTGGGATGTCGCGGTGGCAGCCGGGACAGACCGGATGGTGTCCATGTGGTGCTCGACGGCGGCCGCACTGGCGACAGCTTCGGTAGTAGCGGGAGGGTGATGCGGTTGGTGGGTTGGACGTAGCTGCCGCGGTAGATGAATTCGGCGTTGATTGCGCTGGTCTGCGTTGTGTTGACGGGCAGGGCGAGGGTGGTGCCGGGTTCGCCGTCGTAGGGGGAGAAGGTTTCGTCGCCGACGAAGAGTCCGTCCCTTATGGTGATGCCTTGTTCGGCGAGGACTCCCGTGAGCGCAGCGATGGTGCCGGCATGCGGCCTGGCCTGTCCGGCCTGGGGGAGTTCGCTGGTGTAGAGGGCAAAGAGGATGGAGGTGGCGTTGGTGTCGGCCGTGAGGTAGTGGGCGACGGTGCGTGCGTAGGGGAGTTCCTGCCCGGGCTGGCGGGGGAGGTCGATGCGCAGGGTCGCGCCGATGCTGTTCTCGTTGAGGGTGATGCAGACCAGGCTTTCCTGTGGCCAGAAGCCCAGGGTGTGCCCGACGAAGCTGAGCACATCTGATGGTGTTGTGATCGTGAGCTTTTCCATGATCCCGTGTTTCCCTTCACCCTTGTGTTGCTGCGGTTTTCTGCGGTTGTTGGTTGTGGGTGTCGTTCTGGTAGGGGACCAGCCGCTGGGCTAAGGGGCCGGAGTGCAACTTGGGGAACCGGTAACGGGGGCCGAAAACTTCGCCCGCGACACTGCTCCGGTCTTGCAATGCAGAAGTTTTCGGTTTCGGGGACGGCGCGGTAGCGCCCTGGTTGCGCAGAGGACCCTCCCAGCGATGATGGGGCATATCAGAATGACAAGCAGCGATACAGCTGCCACTCATTCATCGAAGTAAACAGATCAGGCAGCATCACTCCTCCACGATGGCGGAGCTGCAGGCTATTCCCGACTCTTCAAAACGACAACGGGAGCGGAACTGCTGGAGACGTGGTGCGTGTGGTGTCAGCCATGTTCCGGGCGCATGGCTTCGATGTCGAGTTCGGGTGCGATCTTCTGGTTGGGGAGAGAGGGCGCATGGCTTTTTCGTAAAGGGCGATGCCCGGGGTCCAGTTTTCCCAATGGCCATCGCTGCGGAGGACTCCCGGACGGTATAGGGTGCGGCGTTGAGGATTGCGGTGACGAGCAGAGGCCGATATACCGGTGGGTGCGAACGGTGTTGGCGAACTCGGTGAAGCGGCGGCGTTCTCTCGTGGCCAGAAAGGCTGGTTGTCAGAACGCGGTGGTGGGGTCGCGCTGTTATCTCGCCTATTTTGTAGGTGAGGAATGCTGCTGTCATCCTTTCCGTCTAGAAGGGTGCGCTTTCCGGGATCAATCGGTTTCATAAACACGCAACTTGTGCCGTTGGGTGGGTGCGGTAACGGGTGAGGCTTCAGAGTGGGCTGGAGGCTCGTCAGTCGTTGTGGGGTTGTAGCGGGTGTCGCTAGGCAGAGCGTCGGCCAGGCTGCGCGCAGGCGCATGAAACTTCATCCGAGGATAGTGCGGCACTACCCCCCAAAGTCACGACGCCCGATGGTTCGGCAATCGAGGACGCGAGGCCTTGCCTCTAATACGAAGCAGTCAGTCGGTTGGTTCGAAACACCCGCCAAACGGCGACTGTGAAGTCTGCCTGCTGAGCGATCGGTTGCCGGGCTTCTTCACCTGCGGCAAGTAACGCTGCGAAAACCATGAGCGCGGGCCGCATCTCGAAGAACGGGATGCGGCCCTTCTGACGGTGGCGGTGTCAGTTAAACACCATGCCTCCGTCTACGATGATGGACTGACCGGTGATGTAGTTCGAGTCGGGGCCGGACAGGAAGGACGCGACGGCGGCCACGTCTTCGGGTTCCGACACTCGGCCCAATGCGATACCGGCGGCAATTTGTCCCCAGCCCCACTCTTCCGACTGACCTGCCGCCTCGGCGATGCTCTTCGCGAAGGGCTCGATCATCGGTGTGCGAGCTACACCGGGGGCGTAGGTGTTGACGGTGATTCCGTATTGCGCGAGGTCGCGGGCGGCGGTCTGAGTTAGCCCGCGCACCGCGAATTTCGACGCGGAGTAGAGCGCGAGGCCCGGATTCCCGAGATGCGCTGCCTGCGACGCGGCACTGATGATCTTGCCGCCGTGCCCAAGTTCTCGAAAGGCCTTCGTGGCGGCTTGGATGCCCCACACGACGCCGTTGAAGTTGACCGAGAACGTCTTCTCAATGCTTTCGGGGGTGATTTCCTCGATCGGGGAGCCGTGCCCGAGGCCAGCGTTGTTCACGATGACATCGAATCCGCCTAGTTCTCTTCGCGCGGCATCAACGGCAGCGAAGACGTTGTCGCGGTCGGCGACATCAACCTGGACGGCGAGGGCACCCCTCTCGGGGCCGCCGAGCGAGTCCGCGACCTTGCGTGCAGATTCGAGACTCAGATCCGCGACCGCAACCCTAAAGCCATCGGCGTGAAGGCGCTCGGCGATGGCCTTACCTATTCCCTGTCCCGCTCCCGTGACCAGTGCGACCTTGCCGTTCTCCGTGCGCTCCATGTACTCCACATCCTTTGTCGTTGTTAATGGTTGCCATGTTTTATAGGCAACATAGTCACTTTAGCTTCTGGGCACCATGTGCTGCTGACCCGCTCCCACCTGTAAGTGGGGTCGGCGTGATTAGTCGGATTCCAATTTGATGGGTGAACTGCCGAGCGTACTCGACGGTCGCCCGGTAACCGAGGGATGAGTGTCGCCGGTCGTGGTTGTACTCGCTCTTCCGGTCGCTGATGATGACTTAGGCGTGCAGCAGCGAGTAGAACCTGTTGATGTTCAGATACTCATCGCGCCGGCGACTATTGAACGACTCGACGAAACCGCTACACCATGGTTCGCCTGGCTGAATGTAGAACAGGCCGGTGGGGCCCGGGCCCACTCGGCCGTCGCTTCGCTGATGAACACGGGCCTGTTGTCGCTATGCAACACCGCTGGGATTGCCTCGGAAAGGCGTCGCACTCAGCCTCGGTGGATCGATCTACGTTCCCGCCGACCCAGTGGGTCGGCTCCTTTCATCGTGCCTGGAGTGGTCGCGGATCTCGAGGCGTATCTGATTCGGGCCCTTACTCGCGAGGGTATGGAGATCGCAAAGGGCCCCAAGGCAAGCTCTGCGGGAACTAGCCCTAACTCACCGCGGCGAAGCGCTTCCATCTCCTCGCACCCCCGCTGCTGGCACTCAATAGGCATAGAGAGCCTACCGAGCTATTCGACATCTCGCGCCCCGCGGTCATTCGCGAACTCCAACGTGCCCAGACACCGAGGACCGTCATGTAGCGCTGCGAAAACTCCACCATCTATTGCTGCGATCACAGGTAGGTCTCGAGAAGCGGAGGACAGGCAAGGCCTCCGGTCTCGATAGAGGATGCGTCTTCAGCAGGCGAACCCCTGACCCCGGAAGTGATCGCCTGGTCCGAACAAACCTTAGGAGTGCCCGTACGAGACCACGGCCAAACCGAAAACGGTGGTGATCGTCAACGCATGGCAGGATGAGGTCCGAAAGGAGCTACGACAGAGCTCCATGGGCCACCCCATGCCCGGATGGACCCGCCAAGTGCTGAAGGATTCCGCGGACGAACCTGCTGACCCGGGCCAGATCGGACGGTCGCCATCGACGTGGCCGACAGTCCCGTGATGTGGTTCGACGGCTACCAGGACGCCCCGGATCGAACGGCGCAACGTTTGAGCCCCGATGGTCGCTGGTACCTCACCGGCGACGCAGGCATGCGCGATGACGACGGTTATTTCTTCTTCTCTTCCCACGACGACGACATCATCATCATGTCCGGCTACCGGGTCGGCCCCTTCGAGATAGAAAGCGTGCTTTCGGCCCATCCTGCAGTTCTTGAAAGCGCTGTGAGCGAAACACCGGACGAGTTACGTGGGCAAGTTGTTGAAGCATACGTCGTCCTTGCCGGAAATTACACGGGCAATGCTGCACTGGTGACCGAACTGCAGCACCTAGTTAAGAACCGGTACGCTGCCCATGCATTTCCCCGGCGAATTCACTTTGTGGAATCCCTGCCCAAAACATCCTCCGGGAAAGTCCAGTGCTACGTCCTCAGGAAAGAGCGGAAGCAACTCGGAGAGCACGGGGACCAACGCTAGGAATCAGTGTCTGCCACGGTGCGGGGAAAGGCCCCGCTGCCTCTGGTGCCTGCCCGATCCGCGGCACCGTACCCCACGCCTTCCGAAGGGCGGGTGCTCCTACCCTCGCGTTCTGTTGTCGTCGCGCCAGCCCGCGAGGCTGTGTACAAACAGCATTAGGACGAGAGGCAATAATCGACAAGGAAAACCGTGAACTTAAATACGTACTTCGGCACGGGCTGACACTGCTGACATCACATACGCCGACGCGGACCTTTTGTTCCTTCGCGAATGGGACTGTCCGATAAACGATGTGTGGGTCCGGCCGGTTTTCATTATTGAGTGGCTCTTTCGAACCGGCCGGCGAAGGTAATCGCGAACGCGTTTCGCGCAGGCTTCCACCTCATCACCCAGCGTGCCCGACCGCCGCCGGTGGGATCAAGAGATCTCGTAACCAGGTACAGGCATTTCGGGGCGGCGGTTTCGTCCGGAATGTGCCCGCGGGCCCTCACCGCCCTTCGGTAGCGGGCGTAGATCGACTCGATTGCGCTCGTCGTGCAGATCACCCGCCGGATCTCCACGTCGTACTCCAGGAAGGGGAAGAATTCAGCCCAGGAGGATTCCCAGAGCCGCACGATGGCCGGATACCGCTGGCCCCACTCCGCCGTGAATCCGGCGAACCGGTCCTTCGCCGCTTGCTCGGACGGGGCTGTGTAGACCGGCTTGACGATGCCGTCGCGGTGCTGGCGTCCGGCGTAGCGGAAGCTGTTGCGGATCAAGTGCACGATGCATTGCTGCACGACCGTCCGTTCCCACGTGGTCGTAATCGCCTCCAGCAGGCCCTTGAGCCCATCGCAGACGGCGATTAACACATCCTCCACGCCCCGGTTCTTCAGCTCGGAGAATACCTGCAGCCAGAACCGTGCACCCTCGCCGCCGTCGCGGGCCCAGATGCCCATAATCTCCCGCTCCCCGCTGGTGGTGACCCGCATGACGACATAGAACGGGGTGTTGCGCACCTGCCCGTCACGGACCAAGACCGACGACCGCGTCCACGAAGAGCACCGGAAAGATCGGATCCAGTGGACGGGCCGAGCATTCCGCGAGTTCACCAACAACCTTTTCCGTGATGCGGCTGAAGGTGTCTTTGGAGACCTTTGCCCCGTAGACCTCCTCGAAGTGCGCCGCGATTTCCCCGGTCATCAGCCCCCCGGGCGGAGAGCGAGAGGACGATCTGGTCGATCCCGTCCAGACGCCGTTTCCGCTTGGGAACTATCACCGGCTCGAACGATCCGTCCCGATCCCGGGGAACCTTAATCTCGACCGGGCCGATCTCGGTCAGCACGGTCTTGGACCTCGTGCCCTTGCGCATGTTGGCTGCGCTCGGCGTCTGGCCATGCTCGTGGCCCAGGTGCTCGGTCAGTTCCGCTTCCAGCGCGGTCTCCAGCACATTCCTCGTAAGCTGGTTCAGCAGCCCGCCCGGGCCTACCAGGCTCACGCCCTGCTCCTTGGCCTGCGTGAGCAACCGCTCCGCAAGCTCCTTCTGATCGATGATCTCTCCCGTCACAGGATCGATCATCACCCCTATCACTTCGGTCGTGGACTCTGACACGGCCGTCTCCTTTCAGATCAGGCCGGACCCTCCCACACCGTTTTCCTACAGTCCCACTCTTAGGGAATCAGTGGAAGCGGCGTGGAGCCGGCAGCGTTCGCGGCCTTAGACGATCGCCCTCGTGCCGCCCAGTCAAGCGTCGAGTGGAAGGAGCGGGGGCGTTGTCATCGGTACTAATCTTCTTGCCCGCTCGATCGGAAGCTCCATCGGCTCCGCGTGTTCGGGGCAGTCGAGAACTCGGTATGCCAGCGTCCCCGGCGGCGATTCCGATCATAGCCGTACTGGGCAGCGCCATACTCACCGTTGTCGCGATGGCCGCGGTCGGCGCCAAGAGCAAGAGCTTGGAGGCCGCACCGACCGATGCTGAGCGGCCCCCCGCACATCGCTGGATTCCTTGAGTCCATAATTCTGTGAACTTGCCGAATTGACCGCCGTCGATGTTCCGGCCTCCTACTCAGGTCCTACAAGACCTTCGTTATGGCAGGTTGAAGGGCAGTGTTTTGTAGGCAGTGTCTTTGTTCAGGTTCCAGCCGGCGACGATGCCTGAGCCGATCATTTGGTCGCTGAGGCGGGCTAGGCGGTAGGCGGGGTCGGTGTCGAGGGCGAGTTGGAGGAATTGGTGTGCTTTGCTGCCTCTTCCTTCCCACCAGTTGATGTAGCCGATGGTCGTGAGGACCGGGGCTGCGTGTTCGGCGCTGGTCCGGGTGTAGGCGTGCAGGAGCAGTTGTTGTGCCCATTCGATGCGTGACCATTTCGGCGCCTGGTCGGTTTGGGCGAACAGGATCCGCTGCATGGGCTCGTCCACTCCGGGGATGTCTGCAATGAGCCGGTCGCGAATTGGCGGGAACTGTAGGTTCGCGACGAGCGCGTGGCAGTCGTCGTCGCTGGGGAAGGTTTTGGAGTCGAGCATGTTCGCCCAGAGTTTCCGGCTCTGCTGCAGCGCCTCGTCGGCTGGTTGGGATGCGATGGTGTTCATGTGGTGTTCGACGGCGGCCGCTTTGGCTGCTTCCTGGCCAGTGGTTGGGAGGGTGATGCGGTCGGTGGGTTCGACGTAGCTGCCGCGGTAGATGAATTCGGCGTTGATTGCGCTGGTCTGGGTGGAGTTGACGGGCAGTGCGAGGCTGGTGCCGGGTTCGCCGTCGTAGGGGGAGAAGGTGTCGTCGCCGACGAAGAGTCCGTCCCGGATGGTGATGCCTTGTTCGGCGAGGACTCCCGTGAGCGCAGCGATGGTGCCGGCATGGGGCCTGGCCTGTCCGGCCTGGGGGAGTTCGCTGGTGTAGAGGGCAAAGAGGATGGAGGTGGCGTTGGTGTCGGCCGTGAGGTAGTGGGCGACGGTGCGTGCGTAGGGGAGTGCCTGACCGGGTTCGCGGGGGAGGTCGATGCGCAGTGTCGCGCCGATGCTGTTCTCGTTCAGGGTGATGCAGACCAGGCTTTCCTTTGGCCAGAAGCCCAGGGTATGCCCGATGAAGCTGAGCACATCTGATGGTGTTGTGATCGTGAGCTTTTCCATGATCCCTGTTCTTCCTTCACCCTTGCGTTTTCTAAGTTCTGCAGTTGTTGGTTGTGGGCGTCGTTCTGGTAGGGGACCATCCGCTGGGGTCAGGGCCGGAGTGCAACTTGGGGAACCGGCAACGGAGCCGAAAACTTCACCCGTAAGCAATGCTCTACATCGTGGAATGCAGAAGTTTTCGTGCCCGGTGCCGGCGCGACAGCGCCCTGGTTGCGCGGCGGTCCCGCCCAGCGATCATGGGGCATATCAGAATGACAAGCAGCGGTGATGCTTTTGTCTGTTCATTGAAGCCAGGGAATCACGCGGCATGACTTCGGCATCAGCAATGATTCCGTTTGCAGGGCGCCTCTTTTGTTATTCCCGCCCGTGCTCGGTCACTTCCGGCCGGCCACAGAGTTCGCACGTGTTTCGGCCGAGGGGTGTTTGATCCCTATTGGTTCGGGTTGGTGCCCGCGGTGACTGGGGGCCGTTTCCTTGAAAGAGGGGATGGAAGGGTGGATGCCGTCGTGGATTTCACGCGTGTCCTTTAGTGCGGCAGGTATTTCTGCTGCGACAGCGACAGAATTCGCATCCGAAGCCGTCCGCTGCCAAGGTGTTGGCTCCATAGGAGCCACCCCCTGGAGCGGCACTCCCAAGGGGTAGGGTGAGCCCTAGCCGACGAAGGGGTCACGATGAGCTATAAATATCGAACTGTTCGGGTTCGCGGTACCGAGCTGGTTGGAACAATTGCGAGGAAGCACGGGAGCGCGGCTGAAATCTACGAAACGTCCAAAGACCTGAGCACATCACTAGTTCCGGTGTTCTTCGAGGCAACGGGCGAGATCCGTTTTTTCGACAGGTCAGTGCTGGAGGACGTTGTGGCACCAGCCAGTTAACCCGTCTCGTATACCGGCCCGGCGTGCGGGACCCATTTCAGGGGCAAAGGGGGCGTGGACATTGTCCACATTCTTGGCTTCGGATCGGGTAATACTGCCCTCGGACTGCTTCTAATTCCGTATGTTTCCGGGGCTTACCAGTATTTGCAAGGCCGGGAATGCAGTTCGAGTCCCACCTCGGGCACGACGTATTCCCTCGTCAGAGGGGGTTTTGCCTTAAGAGTGTGTGTACAAAGCTTTGGCCCGTTGACTCTGACGGTGGTTCGCGGCCCGTGGCCTGGCCGCCGCGTTGGCCTATTCAGGCATGTGGGTGTCGGGTCAGTGCCCTGGCTCTTGGGCTCCCTGTCAATGGGTCCGGGTGGTGCCTCGTTCCGGTTCTGCCGGGTTGGTCTAGGGCGGTCAACACCTGTTCATCGCTTCGCGTGCGGGCACGACATGATGAAGCCTCTTTGATGCGAAAAGTCGCGGAAGGCCGCTTTTTGGTGGCGCAGGGGAGTCGTGGTCGTGTAGACGTCCGGCCAGGGGGTGTGGACAGTGTCCATGTAAATACTTCTGCTCCTTGGAGCGGCGCAACCGACCCAACGCGCAAGGGCCCTGACCCGCCATACTGAGTCAGGGCAGTTGCCTTGGGGCTGGCGTCGGCGGAGACGGAGACGGCACTTTCCGGAGTCCCGGTGTCAGGATTTGGAGCTGGGTCGACCAGGAATGTGGCTAAGAATGGACTTGGTGAAGCCGCCATCGACGCAGATGTCTTGCCCCGTGACATACCCCGATAGCGGGCTAACGAGAAATTCGATCACGTTCGCAATGTCCGTGGGATCTCCAATTCTTGCCAACGGGATGATGTTTTCCCTTGCCTTTTTGATTTCGGGATCCGCATACATTTTTTCGGTCATCCGGGTGTGAGTCATGCCCGGTGAGACCACATTGACGCGAATTCCTTCGGGTGCCCATTCCAGAGCGAGTGTTTGGGCCAGCATCGTCAGCGCGGCTTTGCTGGGGCTGTAAGCGCCTGATCCAGCGTGCGGTACCTGACCAGACATGGAAGAGGTGAAGCAGGTGGATCCGCGGCTCTGACTCAAATGCGGGTGGCTTGCTTTCGCGAGAAGCCACGGGCCGCGAAGGTTGACGGCGAACATCTCGTCCCAGTCTTCAAGGGACACGTCGCAGATGGCGCCAGGGTTTGCGATCCCCGCGTTTGCTACGAGTGCGTCCAACCCGCCAAATTCGGCTACCGCGGCTTCTACCAATTTACCTGGCACCTCTGGGTCGCCAAGGTTGCCAGACAGTGCGATAGCGGTACCGCCCATTGACTGGATTGAACGAACGACTTGTTCCTGGTTGCCGTTCGAATCGTGTCCTGCCACCGCGATCATCGGGTGTACGCCACGAGCCAGAGCCGCTTCTGCGATTCTCAGGCAGGTCGCCGCTCCGATACCGCTACTGCCGCCACTAACCAAAGCCCTCATCGCACATACTCCTTGTCACTGGTTCACATGCCAAAAATTGCTGCTGCAAAATCTCATTAGAATCTTTACCTGCCAAGTTCCTTGGCGTTGGTGATCGATTCGCATGTGAACTATTTACAAATTTTGCTGCAAATCTTCGCTACCGCGCCGCGTCACCGGACATCGGGCTAGTTTGCCAGTTCCCAGCCTTGATCTTTGAGGTCCTGCATTGCTTTCTTGAATTCCTGGACGGGGTTCTCTTCGCGAATGATCTCAAGAACAACGTTGTTGACTCCGCACGTTTCTCTGACAGCC
Organism: Pseudarthrobacter sp. fls2-241-R2A-168; assembly: GCF_030209335.1. Lineage (NCBI taxonomy): Bacteria > Bacillati > Actinomycetota > Actinomycetes > Micrococcales > Micrococcaceae > Pseudarthrobacter > Pseudarthrobacter sp. fls2-241-R2A-168. The sequence goes on along the minus strand of NZ_JARVSG010000035.1, from coordinate 331,671 downwards.
TTGCCCAGGCCGCTCCAGTCGATTACTCCGGTGCCGATCGGGTCGTGGCCCCAAGTGTCCGTGCCCGTATCAGAAATGTGTACCAGGCCAATTGATTCGTGATGGGAGAGCAGGCTTTCTACGGGATCCTCTCCGATGTACGCAGCGTTGGCGACGTCGTACACGATCTTGACTGAGTCGTCGTTGATTGTGCTTACGACCCCTGCCAGGTCCTGAATGGTGGGGGTGAAGCAATAAGGGGTGTTTTCGAAGAGCAGCCTCGTGCCGGCCTGTTTGGCCAGCGGGATGAGGTTCTCCAGGCTCTCGTACATCCACCCGTAGGTCTTCTCGAGTGACGGTGAGATCATGGGGCGCCTTGTGCCGGGGGAGATTACAACTTCTGGGACACCCCACGCTGCAGCCAAGTCGATCACCGACGTGATGTGCTCGATACTCTTGCGGCGCATGCTGGCTCCAGGGCTGGCCAGGTTGATGTCATACCCGCCCGCGTTCAGTGACCTGATTGTGGCGCCACATCCATCAAGTCTTCCGCGGATTGCCGCACGTTCCGGGCTGGATATTTCCTCTGGCCAGCAATGTGGAGAGCTAACCGGAACCTCGAAAGTTTTATACCCGTTGGCGACCAGTTCGGCTATTGCATCAATTGCCGAAGATGACCAGAGGTAGGAAAACGTATTAATAATCATTTGGTTCATGGAGAAACATCCTCTTATTTCTGCGCTTATGAAAAATTTGTTTCATTCCTATGTCAGTGTCTCTTTCGATCGTGCGTAAGGGATCGCACCCTTCGCGAGGCGGGCGACTCGACGAGGCCCGGGCCGTCACCACCCTTATGCCTGGTCGAGCCGCCGCGGCTTCCTGGGGAGACAGCGTGCCTAGTGGGAACGCTTCACCCCGCCGGGGGCCGGTGAGGTGCACGTGAGCAGGTGTTCGCCTTCGAGTACTTCAGGGTCAGCAAGCGCCACGGTGGCACGGTCGCCGCGGTTGCCCGTCTCCGGGAGCGTGAAGTAGACGATGAGGCTCAGGGCGACAATGGCGATCATGTAAACGGCGACGAGCATAGGCTGTCCGGCGCCGACGAACGCGGCGGCGATCAGCGGAGCGGTGCCACCGAAGACAGCGATCACGATCTGGTGTGCGAGGCCGATGCCCGATACACGGACTGAGGCGGGGAACAGTTCGGCCTGGATGGTGGGGTAGACCGACTGCCATATGCCGAGAACCACCCACCCCGACGCCGAGACCAGAACGTATACCCCGAAGCCGGGCTGGTTCAGCAGCAGGAGCATGGGATAGAAGAGCACGATCATGCCGATGGCGCCGATGATGGGGAAGATTTTGCGCCGGCCGAGGCGGTCGGAAAGGTATGCGCAGGCCGGCACGATGATCACGAGCAGGGCCAGCCCGATAACGCTTCCGGCCAGGGTGGAGGACAGGTCCCGGCCGGTAGTCAGCTTGGCGTAGGTAGGAAGGAAGGTAGCCCAGGTGTAATAGGCCACGGCCGGGGCGGACAGTGCAGCTGCCTGCAGCAGCGCCTTGGGGTGTTCGCGGACCAGATCCACCAGGCGGGCCGCCGCGGACTTTTGATCAACCAGGGACTCGGCCTCAAACTCAGGGGTTTCCTGTGCACGGGCCCTTAAGATGAGGCCGACGATACCGAGGATGCCTCCTACGACGAATGGGATGCGCCAACCAAAGGCGGCAAGGTCAGCCGGCGCAAAGGATGCTGTCACCATTGCCGCGGCTCCGGTTGCCGCGAGCGTCGCGAGGCCACTCGCCATGTTGGTGAACGAACCGAACAGGCCCCTCCGGTTCGCGGGGGCGTGTTCGACCATGAACGCGATGGCGCTCTGGCCCTCACTGCCGGCGGAGATGCCCTGGATGATGCGTGCAACCAGGAAGAGAACAGGCGCTGTATATCCGATGGTCGCAAAGGAAGGTGTGAGGCCGATGATGAGCGAGCCGAGGGCCATCCCGGAGACGGAGAGCGTCAGGATGAGCCTTCGGCCGAAACGGTCGGCCAGTGGGGAGATGATGATGCCGCTGAGCGGACGGACAACAAACCCGACCGCGTACGTGAGCAGTGCTGCGACAAGGGAGGCGAACGGGTCACCGCCCGGAAATATCTGGGATGAGAACACCGCTGCCAGGAGCCCGTAGATGTACCAGTCGTACCACTCCACGAAGTGGCCGATCGTGCCCGCCACGATGTTGCGGTAGCCACGACCGGGGGCTTTGAGATCGGTAGGGCCCGGGCTGCCGGGGACGTCTTGTGAGGTCTTCATTGAACTCTCCATATTTTTCCGTGTACTGAGGAGGGGTATTGGAATATTCCCGGCAACCTGAACGGCGCAACGCCCATGTGCTGCTGACTGCATTCAAGTGGGAAGGAAGGCAATCCAGCCATTCCACGTTTGGTCAGTGAGATCGGTTGCTGAGATCGGTTGCAAGCAACAATACGGATCTGATGTGATCCTTGTCAATGTCTTGTCCAGTCCTGTCGCCGGACTTCGAGGGAAGGCCTTTGCTTCGGAGCAGATACGCGGGTCAGGGCTGTATTTCTCCGTACCCCCGGCGGCCATCGTGCGTAAACCGGTGTCGCTAATTGGCCGAGACCCGGTTCGATTCAATCAACCGGAAGGGGTGCCTCATTGTTGAAGTCCTGGTAGTGCACTCCGGACCAGGAGCACTCCAGGCTGCCGTAGACGGACCAGTAGTCATTCCAGTGGGCAAGTTTCCACTGGTCCCGTTCCAGTCCCCGCCGGATGAGGCGCGTACGCAGGACGTCTTGGGGTACGCGGACACGTATCACGGTGATCGCGGGGGATGGCCATTGGAAATCTGCTGCCGCACGGGTCAGATAGTCCGGTTCCCGGAAGTAGGCTCCGAAGGGCGCGTCCAGGACCACTGAGCGGCCGAGGCGCAGGTTTATCCCTGCGACATCCATGAGAGTTTCGTACTCGAGGGGCAGCAGATTGTCGCGATAGTAGTCGTTGGACTCGCGGTCGGTGGGATCGTGCCCGGTAGCGGTTAGCGCGAACTCGACGAACCGGCCACTGACCCGGTCCTTGTCCAGGTAGGCAGCTTCATGCTGTTGTGCTGTCTGCTGGGCAATGGTCGTCTTTCCCGACCCGGCGGGGCCGATAACAATGAAGACTTGAGGGGACATTATTTGCGGGCCTCTGCTACTGCTGTGAGGAATGCCCGGGCTGCCTCCGTGACACGGGAGAAGTCGCCGTCGGGCTGCCATGCCTTGGTCACGTAGCTGCCCACGCCGACGCCGACCACGCCTGCCGCGAACCAGTCGCCGACGTTTTCAAGGGTTACGCCACCTGCCGGCATGATCGGCAGGTGTGCCAGCGGAGCCAGTACGGACTTTGCATACGGGATGCCTCCCGCTTCGGTGGGGAAGAGCTTCAGGATGTCAGCGCCGGCTTCGGCGGACTCAACGAGCTCGGTTGGCGTGTAGGCCCCGCTGACGGTTGGCACCTGGTACCGGTTCGCTGTCCGGATCATCGAGGGGTTCAACTGAGGGCTGACCAGGAATTGGGCGCCGGCCCGGATGCACTCGTACGCCGCGTGCTCGTCCAGTACTGTCCCGGCACCGATCGCCACGCCGCTGGGTCCATGCTTGGCGGCGAGATGACGGATCACATCCACGGCGCCGGGAATGGAAAGCGTAATTTCGAGGGCACGGAAACCTCCTGCAATGGCAGCTTCCGCAACACGCTCGGCAACCTCGGCGTTCTCGAGTCGCACAATGAGGACGGCCCCGGACTCGTCGATGGTTTGCAGGGTGCGAAGTTTCTTATACATGCTGACCTCTCTCTGGCCGGGTACGCCCTAACTTCTTGACCAGCCCGGCCCTTATGGGTGGTAGTTCCATTGACAAACTCTCCCACCATCCATACTGTTATTGCAACCGATCTCAGCAACCGATCTCATACAAGGGGGTATTGCGGTTGACCAACGTACGCACAATCATTCTGGGTGCTTCGCATTGGCATGTTCCGCTCTGCGCGCAGGCGATTGCCGAAGAGCACGACGTTATCGGAGTCGGTGACGATGATATTTCCCTGATGCAGGTGCAGCAGCTGGCCAAGGTCTGGGGCGCACCGCTTGAAGCCGACTGGCAGAAGCTGGTCGATCTCCCCGACGTCGGACTCGCCTATGTCTTTGGTTCCCATGACGGTATGGCCGAAAAGTGCCTGGCCCTGATCGAGCGCGGCATCCCGTTCGTCGTCGAAAAGCCGTTGGGGACTTCCCTCAATGAGCTTTCTGCCGTGCGTCAGGCCGCCGCGGCAGCTGGAGTGCCTGCAACTGTACCCCTGGTCCAGCGCGGCGGACCCACCGAAAAATGGCTTGCCAAGGCGGGCCGGCCCACTTACCAGCGAACCTCATTTGTCGCTGGTCCACCGTCCCGGTATCTCGAAAATGGCAATGGCTGGATGCTGGACCCGGGTAAAGCGGCTGGGGGTTGCCTGGCCAACCTTGCGCCGCATTTTGTCGATCTGTTCCTCCGGGGCTGCGATGAGCCCGCAGCCCATGTGGACTCCCGGCTCTCATCGGTTCTTCACCGCCAGGCCGTCGAGGATCATGCAAGCCTCATCATCACGACACCGCAAGGACGCGAAGCCATTGTGGAGGTCGGCTACGCATTCCCTGGCTCTCCACTGAAGCGTTACTGCAGCTTTACCTCGGTCGGTGAGGCAGGATTCGCCTCCGTTGATTCGGACGGCACAGCTACTTTCACGGCACTGGACGGCACCACGGAGGTCGACAAGATCAATGTGGACAGCGACCCTCTCTACGATCCGTTCGTGCGGAGCGTCGCCCGGACGCTGGATGATGGGTTCCGGGGCCTGACTACGCTGGCCCAGCTCGAAAATGTCATGCGCCCCATCTGGCAGGCCTATGACGACCAGCACGGAGGAAAAGAACATGCCTGACTTGAGTATCGACGTCGTTGCAAAAGCTGCCGGTGTCCACCGCTCTACGGTTTCCCGGGCGTTCTCACGCCCAGAGGCTGTAAAGAGTGAAACACGCGAGCACATCCTCCGGGTCGCCGAGGGACTCGGCTACACGATGAGCCCGCTCGCCCAGGCGCTTCGGACCAAGAGCAGCACCTTCATCCCGCTGATCGTTCCTGACATCACCAACCCGTTCTTCGCAGAACTTGCCAAGACGATGACGCAGGCGGCGGACGAGCGCGGCTACCAGCTGCTGCTCTGCGTCACCAACGGGGACCCGGCCAAAACCGATGGCTACTTCACCGCCATGCAGGCCATGTATGCCCCCTTCGGAATTGTCGCGCCCTCCACAAAGGTCGATACCGAGGCCCTGAAACGCTTCGACTTTGGCCACAAAGTGGTGGTGATAGACCGGGTGGAAGGCGACGATGCGGTCCCAACCGTCACCGTCGACAGCCGCCGCGGAATCATGCTCGCATTGGAGCACCTGCACGGCCTCGGGCACACTTCGATCGGCTACGTTTCCGGCATCGCCGGAACGCACACCGCACAGGACCGGATGGACGCGTACCTGGAGCTGTCCGCCGAGAGCGGCAGCGCACCTGTCGTGCTGGACAGCGGGTCGGACCTCGATGCGGGCACGCGCGGCGCCGAACATTTCCTCGACATGGACAATCCGCCGACCGCCATCATCGCAGCAAACGACATGGTGGCCTTTGCAGTAATCTCCGCCCTCGGCCAACGCGGCGTACGCGTACCCGAGGACGTGTCAGTCATCGGGTTCGACGGTCTCGCTCTCGGCGCCCGGTTCAACCCTCCTCTGACCACGGTTCGCCAGCCCATCGCCGACATGGGACATATCGCCATCGAACTGGCTGAAAAGCAGAACGCGGACGGCTCCGTGGACCATATCGTCTTAGAACCTGAACTCCTGGTCCGCGGCTCCACCTCTGGACCGCGCGCATGACCGCGCAGGCTAACGGCGCCCAGACAGGAACACTGCGGCGGCTGCCGGGGCTCCAGCACACAGACCACGTCGGCCTAACGGTGCCCAACCTTGAAGACGGCGTCCGATTCTTCGTAGAAGTCCTTGGAGCTGAAGAGCTATACCGCTCCAAACGCGGGCCCGACGAAGAATTCATGCCCACAAATTTTGACGTCCCGGCGGATGCCAAGCTCACACTCGCGATGCTGCGCCTGCCACCGAACCTGAACATCGAGCTTTTCGAGTGGAGCAGCGCTGAGCGGCGCGAGACCCCGCCAAGGCATTGCGACGCCGGCGGGCACCACCTGTGCTTCGTCGTGGACGACGTCGATGAAGCGATCGCAGTGCTGCAGGAAACACCTGGGGTACGCGTGCTGGGTGAGCGCAAGGAAGTCGCCGGCGACAGCCCCCGGGTAGCCGGCAACCGCTGGACCTACTTCGTCACCCCGTGGGGATTGCTGATGGAAATCGTGGATCGGTCCCGCGTCGCAACCCCGCCCCGGCTGGTCGGTCCTGCGGACTGGACAGCAGCTCCAAACACTTCAGAAAGGACATAAACCATGCGGCTAGCCGGCCACACCCTAGGCACCCCGGACCACACGGTTCCCCAAGCACTTGATCTCTTCCGAGCCGCTGGGCTCGACGCTGCCGAGGTCATCTACCAGAATGACTACAAATCAGGATTGCCGCTAGGTGATCGTCGCGCCGCGATGGAGGCACTGAGAGCAGCCGAAAGCGCAGGCGTACCCATTGTTGGCCTGACGCCTTACACCACCGCCATCAACTCACTGGATAGCGTCGAATGGCGCACAGCAGTCGATGAATTCCGCGGCGCCATAGAGACCGCACACCTGCTCGGTGCTGACCGGGTCCGCGTCTACGCCGGATCCTGGCATCACGGGGACAACGACCACCCAGCGCATTGGGCAAAACTGCGTGAAGCATTAGAAACTCTCGCGCCTGTTGCAGAACAGGCCGGGGTTCGCCTTTGCGTGGAAAACCACTTCGGCACCATGACCCAGACCGCAGCGGATACCGCTGCCCTGGTCCGGGAGATAGACCACCCTGCCGTCCGCGTGCTTTACGACCAGGCGAACCTGACATTCACGCACGATGAAAAGTATGAACAGGCTATCGCTGTTCAAGGTGACCTGATCGGTCACGTCCACGTGAAGGACCTCGTCTTCACGGATCCCAACGCGGCCTTCCGCGCCACGGAAACGGCCCGGGTCAACGCTTCCGAGCGGGCCGTCCGGTCCCGCGTCGTCGGAAGCGGCGTCGTTCCCTGGCCCCAAATCCTCGCCGGGTTGCTGAAGCACGGCTACGACGACGTGCTGAGCATCGAGCTCGAGTACCGTTGGCACCCGCAAGACCTCCCTGCACCCGAGGACGGATTCCGGGAGTCCGCCGCCGTCCTGCGCTCAATGCTCTCTGACCTGGCCGAAGTGAGGAACGCCTGATGAACACCACCCGTCTCCGCGTCGGAGTTGTCGGCGCAGGCAACATCGCCACCATCGCCCAACTGCCCACCCTCGTCCAACGCGATGACGTTGAGCTGGCAGCCTTGGTCTCCCGGCGTGAGGATCCAAGCAGCCTGGTCCGGCGCTGGGGGTTCAACACCGCCTACAAAACGGTGGAGGACATGCTGGAGGCGCAGGAACTCGATGCAGTCTTCGTGCTGACGCCCCGCTCGGAGCACGCCCACGCCGTCCAACTGTGCCTGAACCGCAACGTCGACGTGTTCTGCGAAAAGCCGTTGGCTCCGGCAACCGATGAAGCAGAACGCCTGGCAGATCTCGCCGACGAGCGCGGCCGGATCCTCATGGTGGACTTCAACCGCCGCTATGCGCCCGTCTATACCGCCGGTAGGGAAGTCTTTGGAGCCAAAGGCGCCACCTTCTGCGTCGCCCAGAAAAACCGCCCGGGATCGGAATACCGTGCGACATTTGAGAACGCCATTCACATGGTCGATCTCCTCCGCTGGTACTGCGGTGGAGAACCGGTAGACGTCGCCGCCCACGCCGCCGGTGACGACCCTTGGGAAGAAGACGGTGTTGCAGCAACCATCCGCTTCAGCAGCGGGAACACGGGCGTGCTCATGGCCGCCAGAACCGCGGGCGCCTGGAATGAGAAACTCGATGCCTACGGCGACGGAAAGACCGTCGAAGTCAGGGCACCCGAAACCGTTGCGACCACCGTCAAGGGCGTCACTACATCACGCGAACTCAGCGCCGAGGCCTACGGCTGGGCCACCGCCACCGACACCCTGGGATTCTCGGCCGCCGTTCATCATTTCCTGGACCGGGTCGCCGACCGGGCCCAGCCACTGACCTCAGGCCGGGAGGCTGTCCACACCCAACGCTTGCTTGACCGGATTCTCGCTGCCGCCGGTTTGCCCACAGAAGAGCAAGCCGGCCGGGAATGGGCCAGCCACGCAGTAAACGGAAGCTAACAAACCAATCTGCCCGCCCTTCTCTACGGCACTCGCAACCGTTGAGCAATGTGGAACCGTTGCTTGAACAATCCTGCTGAAAATACGGAGGTGCAGCCATAGCTCTACCTCGCCTCCGTCAGGGCGGACCACAGACCGGGGGAGCGGGAGGACAACCGTTCCGCGGCCGGATCACCGCGCTCGCCGGCATCCTGCTGGTCGCGTTCAGCGCCAGAGAAGCCGTTTCGGCGGTGTCCCCACTCCTTGATCCGATCAGGGGGGATCTTTCCCTCGATCCGGTAACGACAGGGGTCCTTGGGATGCTCCCGACCGCGGGCTTCGCAGTGATGGGCTTCCTGGGTCTGCCGCTCCTCCGGCGAATCCAACTGGAACACCTGCTCCTCGTTTCGATCCTGCTCACAACACTTGGTCAGGTCGGCCGCGCACTGGGATGGAACATCCCGGCATTTTTGGTGTTCACCTGGGTCGCCATGCTCGGGATCGGGCTGGTCAATGTCGTAATTCCGCCTTTGCTGGTGAAGTACTTTCCCGACACAATCGGGGTCCTCGCAGCGCTCCACGTAACGCTCCTGGGCGTCAGCACGGCTGTGGCCGCCCAAACCGCCATACCCTTGGCACATCTTTATGGCTGGCGGTTCTCCATCGGCGTCTGGGCGGCCTTCAGCGCGGTCGCCGCGATACCTTGGCTGATAGTTCTCGCAGGCAAGCGGACCATGGCCCGATCCAGGACGTCACCAGCCAGCGATGGGCCCTCTGCCCCTACCAGTGCGATCAAACCCTGGAAATCATCTATTGGCTGGGGTGTAGCACTCGTCTTCGCAGGGTGCTCAAGCAATACTTTCGCTGCGCTCACTTGGCTTCCCGCTGTTCTTATCGACAGAGGAATGAATCAGGAAACCGCTGGATCCATGCTGGCGCTCTATTCAATCCTCGCCCTGCCAGTCGCCCTGGTTGTGCCTCTGGTAGTGGTGAGAACGCCTCGTCCGCTACCCGTCGCCATCCTGTTTGTCGTCGCCTTCACCATCGGCTACGGGGGCATAATCTTTGCTCCACCAGCCTCTGCAGTGGTCTGGGTCGCCATTGCCGGACTTGGCCAAGGCGTGTACTCCTTCGCGTTCACGATGATCAACAAGCGAACACGAACGCAATCCGGGTCAGGGATCCTCTCCGGGTTCGCCCAAGGAGTCGGCTACACCCTGGCAAGCGTTGGCCCATTCCTTTTTGGTCTGCTGCATCATCCAGGAGATGGCTGGCTGCCCTCGTTCAGCATGCTCGGAGCCTGGCTCGTGGTGCTTTCGGCAGGAGCCCTAATGGTCAACAAGCCACGCTTTCTCGAGGATTCCTTCCACGTGGTACGGCAAGGCACTCAAGAAACTACCGCAGGGCCCGACTGCACCGGATCACAAAGCCGAACCATTCTTCGCCGAAAGCGGAGAATGCCGGGACCAGAAAACACGCACCGAATAAACCCCTGACAGACCCTTCCTGCAACAGACCTTTATTGCAACCGACCTCGAAGGAGAGATGTGATGATCAACTGGTTCCTCCCGTGCCCGACCTTCGGCGGTACTACATGATGACCGCGGCGGGACATGCTCCTCGGGTCGCTGTCGTAGGAGCGGCCGGCTGGGCCGGATCAAGGCACGCGCGGGCATTTGCCGCGGCAGGAGCCAAGGTCGCCGTCCTGGTGGAGAAGGACGAGCGCGGCGCCGCCCTCGCGCAGGAGTTCGGCGCACAATTGATGCCCACTACGGCGGAACTCAAGCCCGAATATTTGGACCTGGTGGTTGTAGCAGTACCCACCACGGTGCAACCGGTCATGTGCGCAGATCTGCTGAACAGGGGATTCCGGGTGTTAACTGAAAAGCCGGTGGCCGCAGATGCCGGAGGTGCTGCCGTCCTGGCCGCCGCTTCCGGGGTGAACGAGAGACTCATGGTCGGGTATACGCTCCACCAGCATCCCGCCGCCGCACAGGTCACTCAATGGATCAGGGACAAGAACGTGATCGCCGTTTCTGTCCGTTCGGTCGCCCACAAACAGAACGTCGATTCATGGCGGGCTGATCCGAAAGAGGGCGGCGTCGCTGTCGTGAATGGCATTCACGCGATCGAATTAGTTTCATCATGGTTTGACGGCGACCCTGAAGTACTTACCACCAGCGCCAGCAGCGGCCTGTATGGGTCGCCGGTACCGGAGCACGTCGTGTCCCACCTCCAGTTTCCTGAGGGCGTCGTTTTCACCCTGCAGAGCCACTGGTCTCCCTGGCAAGAACCTGAAGGTCTTAATCAGGGCGATTGGAGCCTCACCATCGATGTCCTGGCAAGTGAAGGCCGGATGTTATGGACCAACGACTCCCTTCGCGTGTGGGAGCGTGACGGCGGCCATTACGAAAAGATTTTCGAGCCCTCTGACCTCTTCCTGCACCAGGCAGAGACGGCGCTGAAGTTCTGCGCCGGTGGAACTCCTCCAGTCGCGTTCGCCCAAGCACTCCGCGCCACACAAATCGCCGATGCAGTCCTGGCAGCGGCAACACCCAGCGCTGAAACCACAACCACCCCGTAGCATCACCGCAAACCTGAACAACAAGCCACCGTCGAATGAAACAACCTTAACGAAGGAACCAGAGATGAAACCAGCAACCCACGTTCCGACCGCGGGAGAACCGCGCGGCGTCCAGAGCGGAGAGAACCGATGAGCCTCAAAGACCAGGTGGTTCTAGTAACCGGATCAAGCGGAGGCATCGGCGATGCTGCCGTCAACGCATTCAAGGCTGCCGGCGCCACTGTCATCGGCGCTGACCGTTCCGCTAAAGACGACCAAACCTTGGATGCCTTCTACCCCCTCGACATCACCTCGGAACAACAATGCGCAGAGGTTGTGCAGGACATCGCGGCCCAGCACGGCCGCGTCGATGTCCTGGTCCATGCAGCCGGAGTGCTCGGCACCACCCCCGAGATCATGGAGACAACCACAGAAGAATTCGATTCCATTCTGAGGATCAATGCCTCTGCAACGTTCTCGATGGTACGAGAGACAGCAAAGTCAATGCTTGAGTCCGGCACGGCCGGCGCAATCGTGGTCCTATCTTCCGTTGCGGCCAAAGAAGCACGCCTCAACTACCTGCCTTACAACGCAAGCAAACTCGCAGTCCTGCACATCATGTGGTCGTTCGCGGAACTGCTTGGACCTCAAGGCATCTCTGTCAACGCCATCGTTCCGGGTCCGGTGAACACACCCATGCGGGCGCAGTTTGACAAGGATTCGAGCCCGGACGCGGCAGCCAGCCGCGCGAAGAGGGCAGCGCAACTGCCGATGCGCCGGTTTGCCGAACCCGACGAAGTCGCCCGCGCCATCCTGTTCCTGACAGATCCCGACAATCGCTACATCACAGGAGTATCTCTGGATGTGGCCGGCGGAGCGCACCTGGGAATGGGAACCTGAGGCGGAGAAATGAAAACTGCAATTCGACATCATCACACTGCCCTGCACGTTAGGGACATGGAGCGCAGCGCCCGGTTCTACGTGGAAGGGCTTGGCCTTACCCGCGTGAAAGCGTGGACGTCGGGTCCGTACGTCGGCGAACTATACGGCCGTCCCAACGTCAAGGTCCACGCCCTGATGCTCACAACGGGTGACGGGGCCTTCAACTTGGAACTGGTCCAGGTTGAGGATCCGCCGCCGGCCGTAAATCCATCAGAGGCACCGCCGGGGACTGCCCATCTTGCCTTTACCGATATCGACCTGCGCAAGGTTTACGCCAAAATGACAGCACTCGGCTACAGGGCTTTGTCCGAACCGGTCGCACCCACGTCAGGCCCGGTTTCAGGAGGCCTGCTGATCTACCTGCTCGATCCGGACGGAAACCGTGTGGAGCTAATTCAGCCGCCCGACTGGCAGCCAGGCGACAACTCTTGAGCTATCCGCATCCGACAGACATGAGTTGTGACGTCGGCTGAGGTGAGCTGGTCTAAACAGGCACGCCACGTGACCGCTGGGAGGCGGTCACGTGGCGTGCTTTTTGGTTGGGCCGGAAAGAACTCTTGCTTCGGTTATCCCTTGACACCGCCGGACGTCATCCCGGCAACAAACCAGCGCTGGAACGCCAGGAAGATGGAGAGAACGGGGATGAAGGCAACGACGATGAATGCAGCGAAGAGTCCCCAGAAGCTGCCGAAACCGGTGGTTATGTAACGCACGATGCCGTTCTGGACGGTCTTCATGTCTTCTGTGGTAGCCAGTACCGTTCCTACAAGAAAGTCGTTCCAAACGAATACGAAGATGAAGATTGCTACAGCAGCAATCCCGGGGCGGATGAGCGGCAGAATGATGCGCCACAGGATCTGCAGCCGTGAGCAGCCATCGATGGCGGCCGCTTCCTCAATCTCAACAGGAATATTCTCGATGAAGTTGCGCAGGAACAGGATGGTCTGTCCACAGATGATGGCCGTGTAGACGACGATCAGCAGCGGGTAGGTGTTGATCAACGCCGTTCTGACGAACATGGAGTACAGGGCGATGAAGACCACAATCGCTGGAACCATCGAAAGCACCAGGATCCCTGTCATCAAAGTTTCCATCCGCCGGCTTCGGTACCTGGTGGCAACATATGCCGCAGGAATGGAAATCGCCAACGCGAGAATGATGGAGCCCACAGCGTAAATCAGGGAGTTGATGAAGAACCGGCTGTTCGTTGAGGTCAGCAGGCCAACATAGCCCTCGAATGAGAGCGGGTCCGGGATCCACCGTGGCGGGAACTCGATGGTATCCGAGGCGGTTTTCAGCGAGGTGGAGACGATCCAGGCGACAGGCGGTAGAACGACTGCGGCTGAGAGGATGACGTATGCCCAGGCCGGAACCGCCCGAAGGACCGCGCCGGGCCTGCCTTGGCGACGCGAGGTGGTGGTGCTCACAGGCTTTCCTTCCGTCGGAAGCGAATCGCGACAAGGGTGAGGACAATGTTCACGGCAAAAAGGAGGATGGCTGTGGCCGACGCCCCGGAAAGATCGAACTTGTCGAACATCTGGTTGTATACCCGCATTGACAGGGTCTCGGTCGAACCGATGGGACCGCCTCTTGTGGTCACCAGGATGATGGTGACCATCTGTACATAGAGCATGAGTAGAACGATCACCACGGAGACGATCGTGTTGCGCAGGTGAGGCAATGTGACGTTAAGAAACGCGTGCCGAATGCCACCGCCGTCCACCTTGAGGCTTTCGTACAATTCTCCCGGGATGGTCTGAAGGGCGCCGAGGAAAAGAAGCATCGCTTGCGGGTAGGACCACCACGCCGTCATCAGTGTCACGGCAACGAGCGCACTGTTTGGGGATGAGAAGACATCAGTAGGACCGAACCCCAGGGACTTGGTGATAGCTGAAGCAGGCCCATAATTGGGATTGAGGAACCAGAGCCAGATTGTTCCTGCTGTTGCCTGGGATAGAAGCCATGGCAAGAGGAACAAGCTGCGGACAGAGCGCTTGAACCGGTGCAGGTTGTTCAGCACAATCGCAGACAAGAGTCCCGCAGGCAACGCGATGACCAACGCCCCGAGCGAAAATACAAGCGTTGTCCAGATGCGGGCGGGCAGCTCCGAGTCCGCGAACAACTCCGCGAAAGCGTTCAGACCAGAGAATTTGCCAATCTGGTAATACGAAGTCTCGTGGAGCGCTGTCCACGCCGTGTAGATGAGCGGTCCAACGAAGACAAAGAGAAACACGGCTGTGACGGGGACGACGTACAACCAGACCATGCGGTCTTTACGAGCTCGGCGGAAAGCCTGGACTCCTGCAGGTGGAGTAGCAGTTTGGGATGAAGTGCGGGGCGGGCTGTTTGTTGACATTATCTCTCCCTTCCGGAGGGAGCCTGATACTCAGGCTCCCTCCGGATGTTGGGGCCTATTTCTTGTTGGCCGCGTCCTGGGCGGAACGGATAAACTCGCTCCCCGACAGGCCGTTGAGGGTTAGTCTCTGCCCGGCTTGGGAGAGCCCGGTGGCCAGCGAAGTCCAGTTATCGGAATAGGTGCGGGGTTCGCTGTTGCTCTTGACGTAGGCGGCGATGTCGTTCACCGTTTTTGCTTCGGGCGTGGAGAAGAACGCCTGCTCATAAGTGGCCGCACGTGTGGGGACCTCGCCGCCGGTGGCCATCTTCGCGCCGGCCTCAGGACCTGTCATGTACTCGATAAACTTCCAGGCCGCCTCTGTATTTTTGCTTCCTGAGCCTATTCCCAGAGTCCATCCAATAGTGGTGCCGGTGGTGTCTCCAGTAGTTGCCTTTGGCAAGGCGGTCCACTTGACGTCCGGATTCTGCTTTGCGAACGAGACGATGCGTTCCGTGCCGAGTACCGACATTGCGACAGTGCCGCTGGCCATGCCGTCGGCTACGGTGCCGTACGTGTCGGAAACGACATTGCTACCCAGTGCCTTCGCATCCCGGAGCTCGGCGAGGAAGTTGCCAAACTCCTCGGCCTTTTTGGTGGCGAAATCTGCCTGTCCGTCTGCAGTCCATATGTCCTGATCAACTTGCGTCATGAAGCAGTTGAAGAAAGTGCTGATGATGGCTGAATTGTCAGTGTCCGAGAACCCGGTTCCGAAACCGGTGAATCCAGCCGCTGCCGCTTTGCGTGCCACCTCGACGACTTCCTTGTACGTGGTCGGAGTGGCCGCACCGATCTGGGAAAGAATCTTCTCGTTGTAGTACAGCGCACAGGTGCGGTACTCATAGGGCACCGCCACGGGCTTGCCGTCAGGACCCGCGAGAGTGTCGGTGGGGCGAAGCCAGTCAGTGACACCGGACGCAGCATCAGGCAGCGGGGAGTAGACGCCGGCAGCGGCCATTTGGGGGACGACCGGGGTGAACATTTTGAACACATCGGGTGCCTGACCAGCCGCTGCTGACTGCGGCAGCCTGTTCAACATGTCGCCCAGCGAAACCACCGAGAGATTGATCTTGATATCAGGGTTTGCCGCCTCGAAGTTGGCGATGTTCTCCTTCAACGCCTTTGATCGCGGATTGTCCTGGCTGGGATCAAGGAAGTCCCAGTAACTGAGCGTCACCGGCCCCTCGGGTTCCGAAGTTGAAGGCGAGCAGCCGCTGAGTGCAAGGCTGGCTACGACGGCTGAGACGAGTGCCAGGCCCCATCGCTTTTTGATCATGAGTTTCTCCTGTGGACTGGGTTGCTAATGCGGGAGCATGCCGTATCCAAAACGCCGCCTGCTAAACGCGGGGCTACCGAAGGTCCGGGAATGAGCGACTTGATCATCGAGTCTCTCCTTTGAGATCGGTTGCATTCGCTAGAGCAGTGAGATCGGTTGCTGAGATCGGTTGCAATAAACATAGGTCTACGCAAAGGGTCTGTCAAGGATTCCTTGTGCTCAAGATTTTGAGGCTCCGGCGCGCGCTGGTGCCGTCGGTCTCTGCATCGGTTTCTTGATTCCCTAGGGCATGTGGCCGTCCGGCCCTAGTTCAGCCCTACGGCCAGCGGCGCCTTATAACGCCGATAGTGGACCTTGGGTGCGCTTTCCTTGAAAGTCGCAGCTGCTCGCGGAACTATGAGTGCTGGAAATAGCTGGGCGGGAGGCACCAGGTACGGGTTGGGTCATGTGGTTCCACGTTCCGGTGCCGTCGGTTTGGCCATGGTTGGCCCACACCTGTTCATGGCTTTGGGCTGCGGGTACGACATGGCGAGGCCTTTGGCGCAACGGTCTAGAAGATCGTTTTTGGTTGCGGGGGAGTCGTGCTCTGGACTTGTCTTGCCTATGGTGTCCACTGAACCAGCCGGCTCCAGGAAAGTGTGGTTCTGGGTCAACCCCTACCCTCATTCTGGATGCGCTGTCGGAATTGCCTCGGCGTTTCCCCCGTATCGTTGAGAAAATGCCGGTTGAAGTTGGAGAGATTAGAGAAGCCCACTTCATAGCAGATGTCAGAAATAGCCGTGTCAGTGCTCTCCAGGAGACGCCGGGCGTGGGCCAGCCTCAGCTTACGGACCAGGTCGCTGAAGTTCTGGCCGGTAGCGCGTTTGAAGTATTTCGAAAATGACGCCTCCTGCATGCCCACCATGCCGGCGGCCTCCGACATTTTGATGGTGCCGGCGTGGTTGCTGAACACGTATTCAAGGACTAGATCGACGACGGCGGCGGCCTGGCCGTCCAGCTGCGGCCGGAACCATTCCTCCGCCAGGTAGCGCCGGTCTTCCTCGGGTGCGCCGGTCAGGACCGCGAACAAGTCAAAAAGGTGCTGCAGCCGCGCCAATCCACTGGTGGTCCCCATCGCCTCGATGGCCGCTGCTGCAGCTTTGGCTGAGGATCCCAGAAATTCTATGCCGCGCTGGGACTGTTCCAGCAGCGGCTTCACCTCTGCCATTTCGGGAACCAGGGAGGAGGTTTGCTCCACCCACTTGCCGTCGAACTGGATGACGGCGTCCCTGTTCTCCAGGAACTCACCGGGCTGCAAGTCACTGACCCAATCGTGCGGCAGTCCTGACCCGACGAGGGCAACGTGGCCGGCCTCGAAGGTGCCGATGTGGTCGCCGACGATGAACTTTCCCGTGCCCTTTCGAATGAGGTGGATCTCGTACTCGGGGTGGTAATTCCATCGTGCGACCGGGCTTGGATAGCTGTGCTGGTGCCACCGGACAGAGTGGTTGGGATCAGGCGGAATAACCTCACGGTTGGCCCGCATCCCCAGGAGCCGTTCGGCAAGCCTGGCCGTCGCCCCCTCAGCAGTATCCGGGGCAGTCATCGATTTGCTCCTAAGGCTCGGTAGTTTATGAAATCTGGACAGGGTACCCGGTCCCCGATCCCACAATACCGCTTGCCGCTTCTGCAGCTAAGGAAAATAAGTATCAGAAAGTGGCAACCACGACGCTAGTTGTAGCTGCACCCCGCGCCTAATCTTGAAGAACATCAGCGCGGGACCCCGGACCTTCCGGTGGCAGCCCCCGCCCCGGTCGAGCATCCTGACACGGCAGTCGAGGTGTGGTGACCTTGCATCATCCCCTGAAGAACAAAGGAGTCCTTAATGCGCCCAAAAATGCGTGCTGCGACCCTGGCCGCCGGCGCTTTGTGCGTCGCACTGAGTGCCTCGGCCTGTGCAGGTGCCGGTGGAGCCAATTCTGCCGGAGACCCCAACAGCATCAGTGTCCTGATGGTCAACAACCCCCAGATGGAAGATCTGCAAAGGCTCACCGCCGAGAACTTCACCAAGGAAACCGGCATTAGGGTCAATTACACGATCCTGCCGGAGAACGACGTCCGGGCCAAGATCAGCCAGGAGTTCTCCAGCCAGGCCGGCCAGTACGACGTCGCCTCCCTCTCCAACTACGAGATCCCGTTCTATTCCGCCAATGGCTGGCTCGCCCCGCTTGACGATGTGGCCAAGGACCCGGAGTTTGACCAGGACGACATCCTCCCCGCCTACACCGCATCCCTCACCGGCGAAGACGGCAAGCTCTACGGCGAACCGTTCTACGGCGAGTCGTCCTTCTTGATGTACCGCAAGGACATCCTGGAGGCCAAGGGCCTGAGCATGCCGGCGAAGCCCACCTGGGGTGAAGTCGCGGAGATAGCGGCGAAGGTGGACGGCGCGGAGCCGGGCATGAAGGGCATCTGCCTGCGCGGCCAGCCGGGCTGGGGGCAGGTCTTCGCGCCGCTGACCACTGTGGTGAACACCTTCGGCGGTACCTGGTTCGACAAGGACTGGAACGCGCAGGTCAACTCGCCGGAGTTCACCCAAGCAGTGGAGTTTTACACCAGGCTGGTCCGCGAGCACGGTGAAGCCGGTGCCGCGCAGGCCGGGTTTACCGAGTGCCTGAACAACATGAGCCAGAGCAACGTAGCCATGTGGTACGACGCCACCTCTGCCGCAGGCGCCCTGGAAGCCGAGGACTCGCCGGTCAAGGGCAAGATCGGCTACGCCCAGGCACCCGTGAAGGAAACCAAGTCCTCCGGCTGGCTCTGGACTTGGTCCTGGGCCATGCAGGCTGCGTCCAAGAAACAGGACTCTGCCGAGAAATTCATTGCCTGGGCCAGCTCTAAGGACTACGAAGCCCTTGTGGCTGACAAGTTCGGTTGGGCCAAGGTCCCATCCGGCAAGCGC
The DNA here is from genome assembly GCF_030209335.1 of Pseudarthrobacter sp. fls2-241-R2A-168. Taxonomy (NCBI): domain Bacteria; kingdom Bacillati; phylum Actinomycetota; class Actinomycetes; order Micrococcales; family Micrococcaceae; genus Pseudarthrobacter; species Pseudarthrobacter sp. fls2-241-R2A-168. The sequence continues at coordinate 313,171 of NZ_JARVSG010000035.1, read as the reverse complement.
ATCTCCACTTACGAGAACACCGAATTCCAGAAGGCGGCCCCGTTCTTCGAAGCCGAGCGCTTCGCCATAGAGAACGCCGACCCGAAGAACCCCGGCGCGCAGGAACGTCCCGCCGTCGGCATCCAGTTCGTCGGCATCCCCGAATTCGCTGCGTTGGGCACCAACGTTTCCCAGGGCGTCAGCTCCGCCATCGCCGGCCAGGGCAGCGTGGCCGACGCGCTGGCCAAGGGCCAGGAAGCCGCCCAAAAAGTAGCCAACAAGTACAAGCAGCCCTAACCGAACCGCAGGAGAACATCATGACTACCGCAACGGCGCGCATCTCCCGCCCGGGACGCAATGCAGCCACCCCCTCACGAGACGCCAAGTCGCGCGAACGCGCCCTGGCCTGGGCACGGCGGGCGCCACTGCTTCCGGCCCTGGTCTTCCTCATCCTGGTCACCCAGCTCCCGTTCGTGGTGACCCTGATCATCTCGTTCATGAACTGGAACAGCCTCAGCCCGGACAAGACCGCCTTCGCCGGCCTCGAGAACTACGCCACCGTCCTCACGGACCCTGACCTGCGCCAGGCAATCTTCACCACCATCCTCCTTACCGTCTCCGTGGTGCTGATCAGCCTGCTCATCGGCCTGGGCCTGGCCCTGCTGCTGGACAAGAAATTCATGGGCCGCGGGCTGGCCCGGACACTGCTGATCGCACCCTTCCTGGTGGTCCCGGTGGCCGCGGCGCTGATCTGGAAGCATGCCCTGCTCAACCCGACGTACGGGCTGATCAACGGCGTCCTGACCTGGATCTGGTCACTGTTCGGCAGCGCGCCGGCACCCCAGCTGGATCTGCTCTCGCAGGCACCCATGATGGCCGTGATCCTCTCCCTGGTGTGGCAGTGGACGCCCTTCATGATGCTGATCCTGCTGGCCGGCCTCCAGTCGCGTCCCATGGACACCGTGGAAGCGGCCCAGATGGACGGCGCCACACCATGGGGGATCTTCCGGCACCTGACGCTGCCGCACCTGCGACAGTACCTGGAACTCGGCGGGCTCCTCGGCGCCATCTACATCGTGCAGAACTTCGACGCCGTCTTCACCCTCACCGCAGGCGGGCTGGGCACAGCCAACCTGCCGTACGCCATTTACCAGACGTTCTACTTCGCTAACGAATACGGCCTGGCGTCCGCCGCCGGGGTTGTCGTGGTCATCGGCACCATCATCGTGGCAACCTTCGCCCTCCGCACCGTCTTTTCACTCTTCAAGAAGGAGGCAGCACGATGAGCATAATCAGCCCAGCTGCACCGGAAAGCACCCCTCCGGGCCCGACCGCGCTGAACACCGGCCGCGCTCCACGCCGTGGCAAGGCGCGCATGGACCCCACCTGCAACAACACCGCCGCCGGCGTCGCGGCCTGGCTGCTCGCCCTGCTCTTCGCATCCCCGGTCCTGTGGATGATCCTCACGTCGTTCCACTCGGAGACCGACGCTGCAACGAATCCGCCCTCGATCGCCGCAAACCTGACCCTGGACGCCTACCGGGAGTTCTTCGGCGAAACCTCCGGCGTCAGCCCCTGGCCATCCCTGATCAATTCCGCCACCACCTCAATCCTGTCCACCGTCCTGGTGCTGCTCCTGGCCTTCCCTGCCGCGTATGCACTGTCCATCCGGCCGGTGAAAAAGTGGACCGACGTGATGTTCTTCTTCCTCTCCACAAAGATGATGCCCGTGGTTGCGGCCATCCTGCCGCTGTACCTCTTCGCCCGCACCGTGGGGGCGCTGGACAACATCTGGTTCCTGATCCTGATGTACACGTCCATGAACCTGCCCATCGCCGTCTGGATGATGCGGTCGTTCCTGGCCGAGGTGCCGGAAGAAATGCTGGAGGCGGCGCAGATCGACGGCGCCAACCTCCTGCTTATCCTCCGCAAAATCATCGCGCCGGTGGCCATGCCCGGCATCGCCGCCACGGCCCTGATCTGCTTCATCTTCAGCTGGAATGAACTGCTCCTGGCCCGGGTCCTGACCGGCGTGGTGGCAGGCACCGCCCCGGTCTTCCTGACCGGTTTCGTCTCCGGCCAGGGACTGTTCCTCGCCCAGGTCTGCGCAGCCGCCGTCGTGATCTCCCTGCCGGTGCTGTTCGCCGGGTTCGCGGCCCAGGACAAGCTGGTCCAGGGGCTCTCCCTCGGCGCCGTGAAGTAAACGCGCCGGATCCACACCAATTCTTCAGAGGACTACTTCGATGACAACAACAAACACCCAGTCTGCGCCAACGCGCCAGCAGGACCTGCCCGCCACCATGCGCGCCAACATCCTGAAGAGCCAGGGCGACATGGCCATGGAGACCCTGCCCCTTCCCGAGCTCGACGCCGACCAGGTCCTGGTGCAGGTTGCCGCCGTCGGCGTTTGCGGCAGCGACGTGCACTACTACGAGCACGGACGGATCGGCCCCTACGTGGTGGACCACCCGCTGATCCTTGGCCATGAGCTCTCGGGCCGGATTGCCGCCGTCGGCAGTTCCGTTGACCCCGGCCGCATCGGCCGGCGCGTCGCCGTCGAACCCCAACGCCCCTGCCGTAAGTGCAAGCAGTGCAAGGCCGGCCGCTACAACCTCTGCCCGGACATCGAGTTCTACGCCACCCCGCCGATCGACGGCGCCTTCGCCGAATACGTCACCATCCAGAGCGATTTCGCCTACGACATCCCGGACAGCGTCAGCGACGAGTCAGCTGCCCTGATCGAACCGCTCTCGGTGGGTTTGTGGGCCTGTGAACGGGCCGGGATCAAGCCCGGCAGCAAGGTCCTGATCGCAGGTGCCGGACCGATCGGCATCATCGCCGCCCAGGCCGCCCGCGCTTACGGCGCCACCGAAATCTACATCAGCGACATCGCCGAGGACCGGCTCGACTTCGCCTTGGAACACGGCGCAACGCATGCCATCAACGCGAAGACCGACAGCGTCGAAGGGCTCGACGTCGACGCGTTCATTGACGCGTCCGGCGCACCGCAGGCGGTCCGTTCGGGCATCAAGGCCGTGGCACCCGCTGGTCGGGTCATCCTGGTGGGGCTGGGTGCCGACGACGTCGAACTGCCCGTCTCGTATATCCAAAACCGGGAGATCTGGCTCTCCGGCGTCTTCCGCTACACCAACACCTGGCCGCTGGCCATCCAGCTCATCGCTGACGGAAAAGTGGACCTGGACATCCTGGTCACCGGCAAGTTTGCCCTCGCTGAGTCCGAAGAGGCCCTCAAGGCCGGCAAGCAGCCTGGCCAGCTCAAAGCCGTGGTTTACCCGGGCCGCTGAGCCCTGCGCCTTCCCCGCCAAGAAACACGGAGAAACCAGCCATGCCAATACTTTCCAACCCAGCTGATCCCACGCCTGGCAAACCCTTGGTGACCGTGATCGGTGAGTCCCTGGTGGACATCATCGATGACCCGCACCGGGGGACCGCCGGCCGTCAAGCGCACCCGGGCGGCAGCCCCCTGAACGTTGCCGTGGGAACTGCACGGCTGGGACTCCCGACAACCTTGGTGACGCATTACGACGACGACGCGTTGGGGCTAATGGTCGACCAGCACCTGCAGTCCAACGGCGTTTCACGGATCCGGGGCGGCACTTCACCCACGTCCACAGCAACCGCAACCCTGGGCCAGGACGGTGCCGCAAGGTATGCCTTCGACATCACCTGGGATTTCAACGGTGCGTCGCTTCCCGCCCTTGCCGCCGTGGAGGCCTCCGCGCACGTCCACACCGGTTCCATCGCCACCATGCTGCAACCGGGCAACCACGCCACGCTGGCGCTGGTGGAAGCGGCCCAGGCCGGCGCCACCGTGAGTTACGACCCCAACTGCCGGCCAAGCATCAGTCCCGGTGTTGCCGCCGCCCGGCGGCAGGCCGAAGTGTTCGTCGCTGCGAGCGACATTGTCAAGGCGAGCGATGAGGACCTGGCATGGCTCTACCCGGACAGGACTCCGGACGAGTCGCTAACTGCCTGGCTGGAGCTCGGTCCGGGGTTGGTGGCCCTGACCCGCGGGGCACATGGACCCGTGCTCCTCAACAGGCAGGGCCGCGTGGAACTGCCGGGCGAAGCCATTGACGTCGTGGACACCGTGGGGGCGGGCGACTCCTTTATGGCCGCCCTCATCTCCGGCCTTGCCCAGCTCGATGTCCTCGGTGCTCCTGGCAGGGAACGGTTGCGAAGCCTTGCGTCCGGTGATCTTCGCGCACTGGCCGTCTACGCCAACAGGGCGGCAGCGATCACTTGTTCCCGCCCCGGCGCCAATCCACCCTCGTCCGGAGAAGTGGACCCCATTACCGCCCCGGGCTCGTCCGGTTGGGGGGCCCTGGCATAACCCGTTTCATCAGGGACTCCCACTCGCCACTACGCCCATGGTGTGCTCGAAAGGACGACGAAGTCCATCAGATTACGCAACTGACGATCACGAGGATAAACACGATGAGCACGGACTCCAACGTAAACAACACGGCCAAGGCACAGACTGGCGTCTCGCGGCGCAACCTGATTGAGCTGATAGGTGCGGGCGGGGCGGCTATTGGGTTCTCCACCGCCGCGGGGCTGGCAGGAGCCGGGCCGGCTTTCGCTGCACCGGCTGTTTCCCGCAACAACCTGGAGCCCGGCGATACCTCCAACGGGGCTGACAACTTCTACACCAGCGACCAGGTCACGGTGAAGAAGATCTCGTTCAGGAACAAGTACGAGATGAAGGTCGTCGGGAACCTTTTCGTCCCGAACGCCCTGAACCGGGGGACCACCCACCCGGCACTGGTAGTGGGGCATCCCATGGGTGCCGTGAAGGAACAGAGCGCCAACCTCTACGCCACCAAGATGGCGGAGCAGGGCTATGTGACGCTCTCCTTTGACCTGTCGTTCTGGGGCGAGAGCGCGGGCAAGCCCGGAAACTCGGTGCTTCCCGACGTTTATGCGGAAGACTTCAGCACCGCCGTCGACTACCTGCGTGCCCAGCCCTTCGTGGATAAGGAACGCGTCGGGGCCATCGGGATCTGCGGCAGCGGCAGCTTCGTGATCAGCGCGGCCAAGCTTGACCCGCGGATCAAGGCGATTGCCACGGTGAGCATGTACGACATGGGCGCCGCCAACCGCGACGGGCTGATCAAATCCGTGACCCTGGAACAGCGCAAGACCATGATCGCGCAGGCCGCTGCCCAGCGGGACGTCGAGTTCGCGGGCGGCGCCATCGAGTACACCGGCGGCACCCCGGACGAGCTCACGGCGGACTCCACGGCGGTGGACCGGGAATTCTATGACTTCTAACGGACCGCCCGCGGCTACCACCCGAACACCACCACGCACCCCGCCCTGGCCACGAATACCAAGTTCATGAACTTCCATCCGTTCAACGACCTGGAACTGATTGCGCCCCGGCCGCTGCTGTTCATCGCCGGGGACCAGGCCCATTCGCGGGAGTTCAGCGAAGAGGCGTACCGCCTCGCCACCGGACCGAAGGAACTCTTCTGGGTGCCAGGAGCCGGCCACGTGGACCTGTACGACCGCGTGGGCCTCATCCCCTTCGGCAAGCTCACCGATTTCTTCCGGACACAGCTCTAGGAAGTTCGCGGTCTAAACCATCTGCTGGATGCTGGCCAGCATCTGAAAGGACACAATCACATGCGTTTTAACAAGAGCCCCACGGGGCAGGCCAGTCGCGGTGCCCGCCGGGCCAAGCTTTCGGTGGCCTCGGTCATTCTTGCGTCGATGTTCTTGGTCTTTCACCCCGGCACTGCGCAGGCCCATCATGGGTTCGACGACTTTGACACCGACCGCCTTTACTACATTTCGGGCACCGTCTCGCAGGTCCGGTGGGGCGAACCCCACTCCTACTTCACTGTGACGCTTGACGACGGGCTGCCTGCCGACACGCCGGAACTGGCTTTGCCTGAGCAGCTGCAGGCCCCCGAGGACAGTGGTCCGATCAACAGCGCCCCCTCGTACAGTGGCTCGCATGAGGTGCTGGAGGTCGTCATCGCGCCGCCGAGTTACACGGGAAGGTGGGGCCTTGACCGTCCGCTTGCCGACGGCGAGCAGGTAGAGGGGGTCGGCTACATCGGCGCGAGCCACGACGATGAGTTTCGTCCGGTGGTGTTCTGGTTCGAGGACGGGAAACCGGTCAACCAGGTGCTCGGAAGCCAGCTGCCGGCGAGGCCGCTGCCGGTTCCGTATCCCGAAGCCGGCGCGCGTGCCGCCGAGGAGGGCGGGAGTGCCACGACTGCTGCAGCGGACCCCGATGGCATGTCTCCCGTCGCGGTGTGGGGAACAGTCGGTACGGTGCTGGTGGCCAGCGTTGCCGGCGCAGCTTTGTACCTGCGCGCACGCTCGCGCCGGCAGTGACGGCGCCGCTCATGGGCGACATCTTTTCCTGGCTGGAAGACGGCCCGGTGGCCGAAGCCATTCGTGGAACGGCCTACCTGTATCCGGTGCTCGAGAGCATCCACATCATCGGCATCGCACTCCTCATAGGCCCTGCCGCTGCCTTCGATCTTCGGCTGCTGGGTCTGGGCCGGCAGGAGCTGCGGGTGACGACAGCGGCGGACTGGCTCCTCCCGCTGTCACGCCTCGGATTCGTGATCGCCGCGACCACCGGCATCGTCATGTTCCTGTCCGCGGCCAGTCTTATGGCGGACCGTGGCAGCGCCCCGTGGAAACTTGGCCTCCTCCTGATCGCTGGCCTGAATATCCTGATCTTTCACCGCCACACCTACCGGAACGTGCCCGACTGGGACTTGGGCCGGCCATCACCTTGGCCAGCGCGCATGACTGCCGTCATTTCCTTCGCATCGTGGTCGGGCGTCACGCTCGCGGGGAGGCTTCTCGCCTACACCTAACACGGGCGACGGCAGATCGAGAGCGGTCGTTCAACCTCACCACCGAACCAGCCCGCTTGCGCCCGCCGACCTTGATCTGCCTGCCAGCGTCGCCTAGACCCCTCGGTGCCCGTCGAGGACGCCGCCTGGACGGTAGGAGATCTGGTCCAGGACGGAAAGGTCAGGCACTTCGGTCTCTCGGAGGCGTCACCCGCGACCGTCCGGCAAGCGCACACTGCGGTGCAAAGCGAGCAACCGTTGTGGACGCGCGATCCGGAATCTGAGGTGCTCCCCACATGCGGCCTTAGGACGGCGCCGGCAGGGGAGCGGTTGACTGGAGCGGGGTCCCCCTCATCCTGCCATGTTGAGTCGAGGCCTTGCTGCCGGACCCCGAAGTGGCAACGGTGGACATCACCGCAGGTTCACGGGACTTGGTGCTTTCCGTGATCGCTCCTACGAGCGAGGCCCTCTACCGGTACGTGCTGGAGCGTCTGGAAAGGCTGGATTTCGTAGCCAAGGTCTATTCATATCCGATTTCCGATGTCCTTGCGGAAGCCAGCCAATGGCGCCTGAGGGCGCTCGACGCGAAGCAAGTGGAAACCCTGCGTGCCATCAAGCCGGAGCCGGGGCGGGTGAGGCGGCCCACTGAATTTGACGGGGCGGTTGCCAAGGAGCTGTTCCGTAACGGGCGGGCGACTGCGATGGAAGTCGCAACGTCTCTTGGAGCCAACCCGCGAAAAGTCCGCGAGTCAATTTCCAGCCAGCTGTCGGCGGGGACAATCAGGCTGAGGACCGACGTCATACGCTCAGCGTCAGGCTGGCCGGTGAACGCCTGGTATTTTTTGTCCTTGCCCGCCGCCCAGGCAGAACGGATTGCCCGGCAACTAAGCCGGCTTGATGAGATCCGCTCCGTGGCGTCGATAGTTGGCAGGTACAACATCGCTATGACGGTGTGGATGAGGACGCTCAAAGACATCTCCAGGCTCGAAGCAGCCATAGAAGAACAGTTGCCCGGCGTGCGCATCACCGACCGGTCCGTGGTCATGCGCACCACAAAACTGGTCGGAACGCTGCTCGACGAGAATGGACGACGAACAGGCTACCGCGCCACCCATCTTCAGGCCGCGAAACCCTGACCACTACTGCAACCTGACCCGAACCAAAGGGCGCGCTACAGCCGGTGAGCAGAGGTTTGCCGCCCGCTTCCTGCCCTGGGAAATGCGGTGCATGCGCATCTTTTGGGGGAAACCGTGTCCGATCTTGCCCTTGGTCGTACTGAGCGTTGGCCGATAAAAGACCTTCCGTCAGGCGACTTCTGGGGCCGCGCCACAAGGGCGGCCGCTGACCTGGGGCCTCGGACCTCATCCTGCCAGGTTGAGTTCCGAGGAGCGTTCCCGACGGCAGGAAGGCATCCGGGACCCGATTGTCAGGTTGGCGCGCGCTCTAACGAAGTTTCTATCATCCTGACCGGAGCGCTTGTGGCATCAGCCGAACTAGGTAAGGACTTTGTGAATGACGGTGCCGTCACAGTGAAAGATGAGGATCCTGCTTTGGCCGTCGATGCAGACCCAAAAGTATGACGCGTCTCCGGCAATGTCATCGATGGTGCCGCATTCGGCTGCGTGGCCAGTTCGTTGGACGATCACTCTGTCGCCCGGGTTCAGATGGATCCAGTTGTGATGACTGAGCAGGCGGGTTTGAGGTCCAGGGAATGGGACCTGTGACAACTGAGTCTGTACATTCATTGTGTTCCTCCAGGGTTGTATCTGGCGTTTCTGTCTGGCAAGCGCGCGTGAGACCGAAAGGGCGGGGCCGCACAGATGTGCACGCCCCGCCCTTTTCCCTTTAGTTAGCTACGTCAGTTCTGGGGTACTGCCCGCATGTTTGGGGGCTGGTGCCTCCTGCTCGGCGGAGTTGTCTTGTGTGTCCACCAGGCCCTCCTTTTTCTGCACTCTGCGGGCCCATGCTGAGGTGACGATGGGGCAGAGCACTGCTGAGACGACGACCGAGGCTGCCACGAGCACTGTGGCGTGTTCCGCTGCGGGCGCGTAGACGGGGTTGGCCGTGGCGATGATGGCCGGGACGAGGGCCGCGTTGCCCGCTGTGGTTGCCGCGGCGAGGCCGGCCACGCCATCGCCGCCGGTGAGTTTGTCAGCGAGTAGCAGCACGGCGCCGCCGACGAAAACCACGAACAGTCCGAGGGCTATGCCAAGCAGCCCTGCTTCGACGACGGCGTTGAGGTTGATGGTCAACCCGAGGGCCAGGCCCAGGAACGGAATCATCGCCGGTACCAGCGGGGCCAGGAGATGCCGCATGTTCTTATCCAGGTTTCCCAGGAGCATGCCCAGTGCCAGCGGGAGGATCGCGCCGACGAGTGCCTGCCAGGGGAAGGCAGCGAGGCCGGCGATGCCGAGGGTGACCATGGTCAGGAAGGGGCCGGATTCGAGCGAGAGGATGGAGTAGGCCCCGGCGTCGCGTTTGCGGCCGAACTGACCCATCAGCGAGATGTAGAGCCCGCCGTTGGTGTCGTTCAGGGCGGCGACGAGTGCGAGGGTTGAGAGGCCGGCAAGGATCCCGGTTTCGATGGGCGCTTCGCCGAGGAAACGTCCGGCGATGACGCCGATGAGGATGGCGAAGGCAATCTTTGAGCCGAGGAGCACCCCGCCCTTTTTGAGGATGTAGGGCGTTGATTTTACTTCGAGTGTTGCGCCGAGGCATACGAAGAACACCGCCAGGAGGGGTGGAAGGCCGGTGAAGAAGGCTCCGGTGAAGGAACCGAAAAACTTACCGGCGTCCGGGGCCAGGGTGTGGATGATGGCGCCGATGAAAAGGGGCACCAGCATCATGCCGCCGGGGACTTTTTCCAGGGCTTTCTTGATGGGAATCGACATTGATTTCTCCTGTGAATGGCTGGGTTGCTTGGGTCCACGCGTTCCGGGGCGGGTGCGCGTGGGTGGGGGTGTGTTTAGCCGAGGCCCGGGATGAGCAGGACTTTGCAGGCGTCTCCGGTGAGCAGTTCGACGGCTTCGTCGATGTCGCTCAGCTTCTTGCGGTGGGTGATGAGCCAGTCCAGTTCCAGCTTCCCGGAATCGAGGAGCAGCAGGCTTTGTTCCCAGGTCTCCCAGAGCCGGCGACCGAAGATGCCGCGCAGGGTGATGCCCTTCTTGTTGATGTAGGCGGCGATGTCAACTTCTGCGGGGCGGCTGGGGTGTCCGACGGTGATGACGGTGGCTTCGCGGCGGACGGCTTCGAAAAGTGTTGCCAGCGTGCCGGGAGCTCCGGAGCATTCGAAAGCGACGTCGAAGCCGCCGCGGCGGCCGGTCAGTTCGCGGCAGCGCTCAACGATGCCGTCGTTGGGGTGCAGGGCGGTCGCACCGAGTTTCTCTGCCTGGGCCCGGCGGTAGGGGTTCGGGTCAACGGCGATGACATGGGAGGCGCCCATGAGCAGTGCCAGGTTCACGACGACGAGGCCGACCGGGCCTGCGCCGCTAACGAGGACCGCCCGTCCTGCGACGGAGTAGTTGGCCCGCTGGATGGCGTGGACGGCAACGCCCGCGGCTTCGAGCAGGGCCCCGGATTCCAGCGACAGGCCGGTGGGGAGCTTGACGCAGATATCCTGGGGGACGGAGGCGTACTCGGCGAAGACACCGTCGATGTGCATTCCGAGGATGCCGGTCCGTTCGCAGGTGTGGGCGTCGCCGGTGCGGCAGGGGAAGCACTGCCCGCAGGTCAGGTGGCTTTCCAGGGCAACCTGGTCGCCAACCTTCAGCCCGGTGACGCCGGCGCCGACTTCGACGATGGTTCCTGCGCCTTCGTGGCCGAGGATGACCGGGAGGTTGAGGTTGAACGCCTGGGCCGACGGGGTCCATTCGTAGAGTTCGCGGTCGGTGCCGCACAGGGACGCGGCTCCTACTTCGATGACGACGGAGCCTTCTGTTGCTTTGGGGTCGCCGGCGTCGGTGACGTAGGTGACGCCTCGCTCGGCTGCGTTTTTGACTACTGCCCGCATGGGGGCCGCCTTTCGTTGGTTCTGGTGATGCGTGGAGGGATTTGTGGGGGGTCAGCTGGGGAGTTGACCGGCGAAGCGGCGCAGGATGTCGGTGGGGCCGACCTGTCCGCCCTTGAGCAGGAGCCTGCACCCGGCGACGGCGGAGGCGCCGTCGGCGCGCAGGATTGGGGCTGCTGTGACAAATTGGGCCGACACCCGGAGCTGGCGTACGCCCATGGCGATGAGTGCATGGCTGGAGGTATCGCCGCCGCAGACGGCGATGTCACGGGTGAGCCCGGCGTTTGCCATCCGGGCGGCCACGCCGCCGATCAGTGTGCCGACGTAGCCGGCGTCCACCGGCGTTCCCGCGCTGTACCGCGGGTCCGCCGCGCCGCGGGTGGTGTGGACGACAACGTTCCTGCCTGTGCGGAGGGCAGCGGAAACACGTTCGTCCAGGTCTGCCACAGCCGCCGGGTCATCGCGCTGCAGCAGCTCGGCAGGGACCGGGACGTCCTCCCAGCCATTGGAGGTTGCGTCGTTGATCTGCTCCGCTGTGGTGCTGGAGGCCGAGGCGCTGACTGCCAGCACCGGCCCCGAAGACTTCTGGTGGCCGGCTGTGCGCGCGGCCTGGTCCGAAATCGACCGGGCCAACGCGGCCATGATGCCGCCGGATCCGACGACGATTGAGGGGCCGTGCCCGTGTTCTTCCCGGGTGAGGGCTTCTGCGATGGCGTCCATCTGGTGTTCGTCCACGGCGTCGACGACGAAGGCCTGCGCTCCGGGTTCCCGGCGCTGGTCGGCCCAGGCGTCCTTGAAGGTCCCGTCCTGGTAGGCGGGCAGGTGGATGGCTCCGGGTACCTGGGCTCCGCCGAGCTGTTCGGCCAGGATTTGGCGCAGATCGGCTTCGGACATGGGGGTGGACGGGTGGCGTGACATCACCGGATGGCGGTCCAGCCGGTAGATTTTTCCCGCGTAGGCCGCGTAGTGGTTGCTGAAGGCGGTGTAACGGCCAAAGCCCGGCTGCGCCGGCACCACTGGAATGGGGCCGTGCAGGGGGAACTGCTCATGGAGCAGCTGGATCCCGCGGCCAATGCTGCCGACCGTGGTGGAGCTGTCGAACGTGGAACAGACCTTGTAGAGCAGCACCTCCAGGTTCAGTGGTGCGATACCGGCCAGGTCCCTGCGGACCAGGGTGTCGAACGCTTCCCCGGCCAGGGACCTGGAGGGCCCGGCGATCCCAACGACGTCAGCATCGGTGGGCAGTGGCGTGTCCCCGATGACGAGGACAGCTTCGAGGCCGTGGCGGTGGGACTGGGCCAGGACGTCGGCGGCTCCGGTGAGGTCGTCGGCGACGAAACCGAAAGCTGGCATGTCAGGCACCTTTCCTGAACGTCTGGACCGCATGCAGCAGGGCGTCATCTCCAGTTTCCGCCCGCTTGGTGGCTGCAGTCTGCAGTGGTACCCCGTCCACTGCGGCTTCCCAGGCCTGGCGCAGGCTGCGCACCCCGGCCCCGGGACCGTCCGGGTGGGCTGCGACCCCGCCGCCGGCCAGCATCATCAGGTCCGTGGAGCCGACAGCGTCGAAGGTGGGCCCGGGGGTGGTGACGTTCTGCCCGGAAGACAGGACGGGCAGCGGTGCGGTGGTCTGCCCCAGGGGTTCGAGCAGGCTGCGGATGTTCGCAGCCACCTCTTCATCCAGTTCGTAGAACTTGCTGCCCAGCCCGCTGGCGTGCAGGTGGTCGGCGCCGGCGAGGCGTGCCATCTGCTGCCAGACCCGGTAGTCCATGCCCAAGGCCTTGGACCGCATGGAGGCGGCAAGCCCGGCGCGGTGGCCATGGATCGGGACCTCCGCAAAGCTGCGGAGCAACGCCAGGGCCGGCATTCCCATCACCGGGATGTTCAGCATCACGCACCGGCCGCCGGCTTCAACAACCAGGTCGTGGCGCTTGCGCAACCCGGCGAGGTCGCCGGTGATGTTGAAGGCATACATAGTCGAGTGGCCCGTGACCTGCTCGGCGGCACGGATTTCCTCGGTGGCGACCGCGACCCGGCGTTCCAGCGGCAGGTACCCCGGATCAGTCATCAGTTCGTCGTCCTTGATCAGGTCAATGGACGCCATCGCCAGATCCCGGACGACCAGCCGGAACTCTTCTTCCGAGAGCCCGACATTGGGTTTGACGATGGTGCCGACCATGACGCCCTGAACGTCACTGATGAGTTTTCGGGTTCCCCCGATGCCGAATGCGGGGCCGGGGTGGGCGGCGATGAAGTCAGCGGGCAGCTGCATGTCCTGGAGCCGGCAGGCGTACAAATCACCCAGCTCGAAAAGATTGCCTGCGATGGCAGTCTGCAGGGTGGCCAGGTCGGTGCCGACGTTCTCCATCGGGAAATCAACGGTCACCAAGGCGGCGCGGACTTTTTCCGGGTTGGCCCGGGACGGCAGGGAAGGCCGGCAAAATCCCAGTTCCTGAACATCGGATATCCGTGCGGCGTGCCGTTCCCGGATCCGGGCGGACTCCCCGGGCACCGGCAGGAACGTGCCGCTGGACTGCTCGCCCGCCATGATGGCAGCAGCCTTCTCGGGCTCAATTTCAGATTCAAGGTAATAGGTGCAACGCACCGAACGCGGGTCGCGCATGGAACTCTCCAATTCAGGGTTTTGAAACTCACGTATCCAACTGTCACCTGCAGGTACCCTCACGTCGCTCGCGCACCATTGCGGGCTTAAGCAGGTGACTCGCACTCCGTGTCCATGGCATCTTCCGTGATAACCATTCGCGAAGTTGTACGTACCTTTGGTACGTACAATAATACGTGGTGTGGATCACGTCAAGACCAGCAGCTCCTGGTAAAGGGCTACGGCTTCGGGTGTGAGGGCTAAGATTTGCACAGCGGCAAAGGAGTTAGCGTGAGTTTGGAACAAGCAGAACCAGGGACGGAGCCGACGGGACGCGGCGGGGGCCTGAACCGGGAAGCCGGAGGCCCGCTCCATGCACAAATCCGGGACATCCTGCACCGGCAGATCGTGGATCTGGCACTGTCCCCAGGCGCCTCCCTGCCCACTGAAGAGGAACTGCAAAGGCAGTTCGGTGTCTCCCGCAGCGTGGTGCGCCAAGCCTTGTCAGGCCTTTCCGACCTCGGCCTGATCCGACGCCAGCGCGGCCGCGGCAGCGTAGTAGCCGCAACGCCCGTCCTCCGCCGACACGTCCAGCGCGCAGGCGGCCTGGACGAACAGGCCGCCGCGCACGGCCAGCGCCTGCGCACCCACGTCCTCACTGTGGAACCATCCGAGCCGCCCCAGGCGGGCATCGAGGCCCTTAACACCACCAACACCTGGAAAATCGAGCGGATCCGTTACCTCGACGATCTTCCCGTTGCCTTCATGCGTACTTGGGTCCCGCGCGACTTCTTCCCGCACTTCACCGTAGACCTGCTTGAAAACGCGTCACTCCTGAGCCTCATGCGCGACCACGGCTACCACCCAGCCGGAGGACCCCGCCAAGTCCAGGCCGTGTCCTCAGATCCGGACCTGGCGCATAAACTCAACATCAACACCCGCGAACCACTACTCCTGCTCCAAGGCGTCACCCGGGACGCCCTCGGCCACGGCCTCGAATGGTTCAACGTCTGGCACAGCCCCAACACCGTCTTCGACGTCGACGCACAAGTCACCAGCCAGCCGGGAGGCGTCTCCAAAGAACACATCCGCCGCCTGCGGAACCTGAGCCAGCAACTCGAATCAGAACTGGCCGACCTCGAGCGAGGAGCACAATAAAGCGCCACGGCCGCCCGTCCCCTGACATCAGGAGGGATTCACGAATCGGACCCCAAAGCCGGCTTTGAGGAGGGCGTGGCGGCGCGGGGCGATCTCTGCTTCTCCTCGTCATTTGTGTGTCAGGGCTGGCCCGGAAGGTACCAGACCGTCTTCACGAACAAGACCCTTGCCCGAGGTACTCCACAGTGCGGTTGGCTGCCCCCATTGCTTTCTCAGCGTGTGTCGGGGCAGGCTAACGTGCCATGCTCCGTTGAAGGCATTGATGTGTCCGGTCCAGGACGGTGCGGGTTACCCGAGCCGGTGCGCGATGTAGTTGGTGATGCCGGCCATGGTGGCAGACCAGTGCGGGTCCTTGAGCGGGGGGCAGCGTTGGAGCGCAAACGTGTATGGCCTGATTTCCACTTCCGGAGTTGAGGCGAGGGGCGCGGACGTGTGGCAGGCACCACGGACTGGGTTACCCGCGGCAGGCGGTCGTCGAAGCTAGCGTGGAACAACGCCCTATCACCAGAAGGACCATGAAGACCACCTGTTCTCCCGCCAAAGTCCTGGCCTCAGTCACCGCGATGATGCTGGCTGCGTCATTAGCAGGTTGCGACGCTGCAGCCAACGCCCTTGAGATCACCGAGCCTGCTCCGGGCACCGGTGCCTCGAGCACGATAGATCCGGCAACTGCCGCCAACGCCCTTGAACAACTGGAGAGGATTCCCGTGAAGGGGCGCGCCCCAAAGACCGGTTACTCCCGCGATGAGTTTGGACCGGCTTGGGCTGACGTTGACCGCAACGGCTGTGATACCCGGAATGACATCCTGGCCCGGGATCTGACGAACGAAACGTTCAAGCCGGGCACCCGCAGCTGTGTGGTCATGACAGGAACCCTGGCCGACAGATATACCGGCACCACCATTAGATTCACGCGCGGCCAGGACACAAGCTCCGATGTCCAGATCGACCATATCGTTCCCCTCAGCGATGCCTGGCAAAAAGGCGCACAGCAGCTCACGGTTGACCAGCGCAGGGATCTCGCCAACGACCCGCAGAATCTTATGGCCGCCGACGGCCCCACCAACGCTGCCAAAGGTGACAAGGATGCAGCAACGTGGCTTCCGCCGAACAAAGCTTTCCGATGCGAGTACGTCGCCCGCCAAACTGCCGTTAAGGCCAAATACAGCCTCTGGACCACTCAAGCCGAACACGACGCAATCGCGGGGATATTGGAGGGCTGCGCCTGATCGCTGCCGGCACTCCCTTATCCTCCGGGGAGGCTCGCGCGCCGCTTGACTAGAGGGTGAATCGATGCGCCTCGGGCAGCTGCGTCGTCTCTTCCCGCACACCTGCTAACGAACGGGACTGGTCTCACTGTTGCAGCCAGTGCTCAACTGACCTCTCCCACAACCCGGGGTCGGTGTTCCACTCCTGGGTGTGCCGGCCGGCAGGGAACCGGACAAGTGTCACGTTGTCCGGGTGGAGTGCGGCATACTTGGCGCTGACGCTGATCGGTGTGCTCGTGTCGGCGTTACTGTGCAGGATGAGAACCGGGACTTCGGGCTTCATGGTGGTGAAGTCCAGGTCCTTGAGTTTCAGGGGTTGATTCAGCCCGGCCAGCCAGTACAGGGGGCCGCGAAGGATCCACAATGCCGTTCCGGACAGAAATACGGGGAGTCGTGCCGCCGCGGTGTTGAAGGACAGAGTGCTGTCCCAGTCCAGGACGGGAGCGGTGAGGACAAGTCCATCGATGAGATCCTTCTGCGGTGACGTGTGCACGGCAGCCAGGGCCATGGCGGCCCCCATTGACCAGCCGGAGAGGAAGATGGAATCCGCTCCGTGGCTGGCAGCGTAGCCGATGGCTGCATGGACGTCGTCGACCTCAGTGTGGCCGAGGTGATGTTTGCCGTCGGTAGTGGCCGGAGCATCGCCGTCACCTTCAAAGGAGATCAGGAGTTGGGTGTAGCCGAGTCGGTGGAAAAGCGGGGCGGTACGAACGCCAGTGGCGCGTCGGCCGCCCAGACCATGGATGTGGATGACCCATCGCCGGGAGTCATCGCCAGGGACAAGCCATGCCGGCGCCGGCCCCGGTAGCCAAACTTCACTGCTGGGCAATCCTGCCTCCTCAGGTGTCGGGTACGTGTACCCGGACCAGTAACCTGAGGTGCCTGGCTCCAGAACGCCGGCATAGATCTTCTCCAGAGCACGGGTGACCGTGCCTGCCGCCGGTTGACGGGAGAGGATGCAGCCGATCCTGGCATGGCCTGCCCGGTTCCCTCAGTAGAGGCTGAAAACGCCGGGGGAGAGTGTGTCCTCGTCTGCGTGCAAGGTCACTGTTGCGTCGTCTGCTGCCAGGATGCGGATCCGCTCGGGCCGTTCACCTGCAGGGGTGATGAGAGCGCGTGCGATATGGAGGGAAGCGCCCGCTGAAGCAGAAACGATGACTGCCGCGGCGGTGCCGGCCAGGAGAAGTGCAGCTTTGGTCACGCTGACACTGTAGTGGCGGGGCGGGCACGGGTGTGTGTAGTCAGCAGTATGCCGACCATGTAGCTTGCTCGTATGAAGCCGATCATCCTTCTCGACATCGACGGAGTGCTGAACCCGAAGGTCCGCCCCAGTGACAGCGACAGCCGGGGCCCGCAACTGTCGGATGGAAAAGTGGCGCTCGTGCGGCGGCTCGCCACCAAGGGCCGGATCGCGTGGGTGTCGACCTCACCCACTGATGTCGTGGCCGGGCTGGAGGAGCAGCTGCAGCTCGAAGTGGAGCCGCTGCGCGTGCCCCTGGCGATGAAGGAGAGTGACATTGATGAGCCGACTCCGAAGCTCCGGTCCGTCGCACGGTGGCTGGACCGGATGGACGCCGCGGGGGAGGCCGACTGGGACGCGGTGGTGTGGATCGACGACGTCCTCGGGCCGGACGTGCACGAATGGGCCCACAACTATGCCAAGCCAGTCCTCTTGGAGAAACCGACCCCGGACCAGGGGCTGGTGGAGGCGCACGTCGTAGCGGTCCAGGTCTTCATTGATGACCAAGGGGATCGGAGGTTCGATCGCGTGCGCTGACCCGGTCTGGTGGGCGAGATACTCCGCCACCATTCGCCTGTCAGCCTACGCGGATCCGTCAGACCAGCCAGCGCCACCAGCGTGGCTGCTCCGGTTCCGGTTCCGGCGTCGGTTCTGGTTCCGGCTCCTCGCCCAAGGCCAGCGCCGCCTCGACAATGTCGTCCGCGGTGAGCGTCATGACGGCCTCACGATCCAGCGCATCGAGACTTTGTTCCTTGTCGAGCGACAGCCGCAGCGCCTGCCGGTTGAGCGCCTGCTCGAACAGCGTGCGCGCGAACCGTGCGTTGCCGGAGTCCTCGCCCGCATGGAGCCCGGTGAAGATGCGGCGCAGCACCTGGTCGGCACCTTGCGCCAGTATGTACTCGTGCTGGGCCAGCATCTGCTGGAAGATCGTCTGGAGTGCGTCGACGGAGTAGTCGGGGAATGTGATCTCCCGGGCGAACCGGGAGCGCAGTCCGGGGTTCGAAAGCAAGAAGGACTCCATCAGCCGCGGGTACCCGGCCACGATCACGACCAGGCGGTGACGGTGGTCCTCCATCCGCTTCAGCAGGACCTCGATCGCCTCGGGTCCGAAGTCCATCCGGCCGTCCTCCGGGGCCAGCGCGTAGGCCTCATCGATGAACAGGACTCCATCCAGAGCACGCCGGATCACCCGGTCCGTCTTAATGGCGGTGGCGCCCACGTACTGCCCCACCAGGCCCGAACGGTCGACCTCGACCAAATGGCCTTTCTGCAGCAGACCGACCGCGCGGTACATCTCGGCCAGGAGCCGCGCCACGGTTGTCTTGCCCGTGCCCGGGTTTCCGAGGAACACCAGATGCTGCGAGGTGGCCACCTCCGGTAGGCCGTGCGCCTTGCGGCGGGCTTGGACCTGGAGCAGCGCGACGAGGGCCCGCACTTGTTCCTTCACGGTCTCCAGCCCCACCAGCGCGTCGAGCTCGGCCTGCACCTCGGACAGCGGGCGTGCCGGCCCCGACCTCGCGCCAATGAGGTCACCGACCAGGTCGTCGACGCGCTCCGATGTGGGCAGCTTGAGCTGATCGGCCAGATGGCCGATGGTTTCGCGCAAGTCATCGAGCGGATGGCGGCTGGGAGCCATGCATCCACTGTAGTACTCAATTCCCTACAGGGGTGGGGTAGGCGTCGCCAGTATCAACTCCGTCATGGCCACGCCTGCACCAAGTGACAACCAGCTATGTCTAAGCGGCCCGTTCATCGGAGCTCTGAATCTCCACACCTTGGAGGGCGTGTCTGACGTCAGCTGGCGCCCGGCGCCGGGCTTTGACCAGAACAATCAGCATGGTCAGGATGGTGACCGTCCAGGCAATCGCGGCGAGCAACACCAGTCCGATCGCTACTAAGGGGTGCATGCCGAAAGTCTAGGACGGTGCCACTTCGATTCCCGGACGCAACTCCGCTCATCAATGCCGGAATTTGCTGCACAAGCAGGAACTAATGCTGGTGGAAATGCGCGAGGGCACGAAAAAGGTGCGCCCTTAGGATCGCCGGCGGTACCAAAGGCGACTTGTGGAGGTTCACAGCCCGGCCTGTTTGATCAGCTCCGTCAGCCAGGGGCGGTGGTCGCGATGGAATGCTATGCCTTCGGGCAGCCCCTGCACTGAGGGTTCGGACCCTTTGATGTCGATGGTGATCCGGCCTCCGGCCATGGGCGCGTTGGTGATGTGGAGGTCGCCATATGATTCGGGAAGTGCCGGATCCATCCAGAGGCCGCCGCGGGAAATATGGGCGTCGTACCGCATCAGGCTCGTCACCAGCATGATCGGGGTGGTGGCTGCCCAGGCCTGTGGCGAGCATGCCGTGGGATAGGGCACGGGCTCGGCCACCTGGTCACGGCTGAACCCGCAGAAGAGTTCGGGAAGGCGGCCATCGGTGTAGTCCGCCGCCTCGAACAGGGCGGTGGCGATCCGCTGCGCCTCCTCCACGAAGCCGTAGCGCATGAGCCCGGCGGCAATGATGGCGTTGTCGTGTGGCCAGACCGAGCCGTTATGGTAGCTGGCGGGATTATAGGCGCCCATGTCGCTTGCGAGGGTTCGAACGCCCCAGCCGCTGAACATCTCGGGGGACATCAGCCGTTCGGCTACCTGCGGTACCTTGTCCTCGTCCACGATGCCGTGCCACAGGCACTGTCCCATGTTCGATGCGCACGCGTCGACTTGCCGTTTTTCGCCGTCGAGCGCGATGGCGAAGTAGCCGCGCTCAGGCATCCAGAACTCTTCGTTGAACCTCTTCTTCAACTGGGCTGCTTCACCGGTGAGCTGGGCGGCCAAAGCCTCGTCACCGGCGTCGAATGCCATCCATGCCCGGGACAAGAATGCGCTGTAGGCGAGTGCCTGGGCTTCGCAGAGGGCGATAGGGGGTTCGGCAAGCCGGCCGTCCGCGAAGTTGATGCCGTCCCACGAGTCCTTCCAGCCTTGGTTGATGAGGCCGGAATCGTTGAGGCGCTTGTATTCGATGAACCCGTCGCCGTCCTTGTCGCCATATTTCCTGATCCAGTCCAATGCACGGTCTGCATGGGGCAGCAGTGCGGCGATGGTGTCTTTGGCAAAGCCCCAACGGCTCACTGAGGCTACGGCCATCACGAATTGTGGAGTTGCGTCGACGCTGCCGTAGTAGGCGGATTTTCCACCCAGTGCCAGCCCGCCGGACACGCCGAGCCTGACCTCATGCAGGATTTTCCCCGGTTCCTCCTCGCTCATCGGATCCACCACAGTGCCTTGGCGGTCCGCCAGCGTCTGCAAAGTGCCAAGTGCCAGGGAAGGATCCACCGGCAGCGCCATTTCGGATGCCCACAGCGAGTCCCGGCCAAAAAGCGTCATGAACCACGGCGCACCGGCGGCCACGACGATCCGATCTGGATGGGCGGGGTCCTCGATGCGAAGCGCGCCCAGGTCATCGTAGCTGCGCCGGAGGGTCCGCTCGATGGAACTGTTTCCGATATGCAGTTTGGGAATCTTTGCTACCCATTCCTGGCGGCGGCGGTCGCTGGGGGAGAGCTCGCCGCTCAGCGGACGGACAAACGACGCCGGTCGGGCGCCGTTGGTGGTCGGCACGACTGTCAAAAGGGTGCTCCACTGTCCGTGCGGTGGGATGACCGCCCGGTACGTGACACCCTCGGTGGTGAGGTCGGCGCCGCCGCCGGCGTTGACGACGACGGCCTTCCGGACGTCCTGCCACGCGCCCCTGATGGTCAGGGAGCCGCCCTCCGGGCGGCGGGATTGTGTCCAGTGCCGTTCGACGCGCGCCTCTTTCACTTCAAAAAGATCCGCGAAGTCCGTTTCAACGGTGAGCGAGACTCTGCAATCAGCGGCTTCCGAGGAGTAGTTCCGGATGGTGATCTCCTCACGGATGCCGGCACCGACTTCCCTCAGTCTTTCCACAATCATGGGGCTGTCCGCGTAACCATCGGAACGGGGAACACGGCCAATGAACAAGGCCCGGTAGGGCTCCTGCGTTGATGCTGTCAACGGCTCCAGAACCTGTCCGTTGACCGCCAGGTTCCAGCGCGACAGGATGCGGGTGTCCTCATGGAAAACGCCGTGCGGATGTTCGGGGTGGATGTCTCCATTCGCCGACGAAATGCAGAAGGAAGGACCCTCCACCAAAGTGACCGTCCCGGCCCCCACCGGCCCGGCAGCCGTGTCCGCATTCCATCCAGCCATCCCGGTCTCCTTTTTGACGGCTAAAGGCAGGGGCGGTGCCCTCCGACTCGGGGCCCGCCGTCGACCGCTGCCTTACTCCAATGCAAACGACGCTACGCCTGCAGGCCTTTGGACGGTAGGAGGCAACAGCGACAGCTTCTTACGGTTTTGTGTTGGAGTGAGGTTGGGATGGCGGTGTGCGTCGACGAGGTTCAGGGGCAGCCGGGTGGCTACCGTGTCCTGTCTGAAGGGTCAGGCATCAATCGAGGCCATGTTGGCGTCGTCGTGCCGGGCTCCGGCTGCGGGTTGGAGCGAGTTGAGGCGTTCGAGTTGGTCGGCGGTGAGTTCGACGCCGTCGGCTGCTGTATTTTCCTCCACACGGGAGACGCGGCGGGTTCCGGGGATCGGGGCGATGTCCCCGCCGCGGGTCAGTAACCAGGCAAGGGCGGTCTGGGCTGGGGTGGCACCGATTTCCGCGCCGATGCTCTGGACTTCGTCGACGATGCGCAGGTTGCGGGCGAAGTTGTCACCGGTGAAGCGCGGGTTGGTTTTGCGCCAGTCGTCGTCGGCGAAGTCCTCCACTGTGCGGATCTGCCCGGTGAGCAGTCCGTGCCCGAGGGGGGAGTAGGGGACGAAGCCGATGCCCAGTTCGCGCAGCAGCGGCAGGATATCGTCTTCGACGTCGCGGGTCCACAGGGAGTACTCGGTTTGCAGGGCCGTGACGGGCTGCACGGCGTGGGCCCGGCGGATGGTGTCCGGGGAGGCTTCGGACAGGCCGAAGTGCAGTACCTTACCTTCGGTGATCAGGTCCGCGACGGCCCCGGCGGTCTCTTCGATGGGGGTGTTCCGGTCGACCCGGTGCTGGTAGTAGAGGTCGATATGGTCGGTGCCCAGTCGTTGCAGGGACCCCTCGACGGCGGTGCGGATGTTCGCTGCGCTGCTGTCGATCACGCCGGGTCCTCCGCCTGAGTGGGAGACGAGGCCGAACTTCGTGGCGATCTTCACGTGGTCACGGCGTCCCTTGATTGCCTGGCCCACGATTTCCTCGCTCAGGAATGGCCCATAGATCTCCGCTGTGTCGATGTGGGTGACACCGAGTTCGAGTGCACGGTGGATGGTGCGGATCGATTCGGTGTTATCCAGGGCGCCTTCGCTGGTATAAATTCCGGCCATGGTCATGGCGCCGAGGCCGATGCGGGAGACTTCCAGATCCCGGAGGCGTGCGTTTTTCATGCTGTATTTCCCTTCGGTAAATTCTCAGGCTTGGGAGGTGGGCATAGCCCACAGTTCGGCGATGGAGGAGCGGCGGTGACGGGTCACCATGTACGCGACGCTCTCGGCGATATCCTCGGGTTGCAGCTTCTCGGGGATGTTCTTCGCGTCGGAGACGGCGAGGTCGCTTTTGATGGTGTCGTTGTTGTGTGAGATCAGTTCTGTTTCGACGGCGCCGGGCTCGAGTAGGCCGACCCGGACGTGCTTCTTCGTGATCTCCTGGCGGAGCGCTTCGGTGAAGCCGTTCACCCCGAACTTCGTCATGTTGTACGTGGCGAAGTTCGCCCACGCCTGCCGGCCGGCGATCGAGGAGATGTTGACGATGTCCGCGACGCCGCGCAGTTCGTCGTCCGCTGCAGCGAGCAGGTGCGGCAGCGCCGCCTTCGTCATATAGAGCAGACCGTTCTGGTTGACGGCCATCATCCGCTCCCACTCGTCGACCTCCTGATCAACGACCGTTCCGAGCAGCATCAGCCCGGCGTTATTGATCAGGATGTCCAGCCGGCCGAACTGGTTTACCACCTCCGCAACGGCCTGTTCGGCCTGGCTTCGGTCCGTGATGTCGGCCGGAACGGCGTAGGCGGTGCCGCCGGCAGCCTCGATCTCGGCCACGAGTGTGTCCAGGCGGTCCTTCCGGCGGGCGACGACGGCGACCGACGCCCCCTGCTCGGCGAGGGCACGGGCCGTGGCGTCACCGATGCCACTGCTCGCACCGGTTACCAGGGCAACAGTTCCGATCAGTTTTGCTGTCATTGGTTGCTCTCTTTTCATTGGGGTTTTGGCTGGATTTGGGCAGGCGTCAGCAGAGCCCGTACAACGTGGGTTGCCTGGCTTGCGGGGTTTGTAGTTGCTCTTATGGCGAAGGCGCTGGCATTTTTAGTCAGGTTCCTGTTCGGCCTTTTCCAAGGCCTGGATGGAGGGGCTGTGCCTGGGAGCGGGCGCTTTGGCGGCTTCCTCTTCTGCGTCCGTAGTGCTGGACGGTGCCGCCCAGCTGGCGAGGAATGCCAGCGCGGAGGCGGAGGCGGAGCCGGGCTCGGCGGTGAAGGTGAACAGGGTCTGGCCTTCATCGCCGGGCAGGTGGAGCGTCTCGAACTGCAGGGAAAGGTCCCCTGCCACCTTGTGGTGGAAGCGCTTGGTGCCCGTGGTGTGGATCCGGACGTCGTGACCGGCCCAGAGGGCGGCGAACTGTCCACTGCCGGTGGTGAGCTCTCCGATCAGTTCGTTCAGTGCCCGGTCGTGCGGGTTCCGGCCGGATTCCGAGCGGAGCATGGCCACCGTGGTGGCGGCCACCGCTTTCCAGTCGGGGTACAGGTCTCCGGCGCCCGGGTCGAGGAAGAGGTAGCGCGCCTGGTTCGGCAGCCTGCCCGGGAAGTCCGGGCCGAAGGACGCGGTGAAGTTGAAAACGTCCGCGTACACGGCCCGGCCGAGGAGGTTGGCGGCGAGCACGTCCGAGCGGCCGTTCTGCACCAGGGCTGCCACCCCGGTCATGCCGTCCAGCAGGCGCAGCACTCCGGACCGGACCCGCTGCTGGACCGGCTTCCGGGGCATCCGCCGTGACGGCGCGTTCGCCGTCCGGGCCAGGTCCATCAAATGTGCCCGTTCAGCTTCGTCCAGCTGAAGGGCGGAGGACACGGCTTCGAGGACTGAGTCGGAGACGCCGCGGAGGCTGCCGCGTTCCAGCCTGGTGTAGTAGTCGGTGCTCACCCCGGCCAGTTGCGCCACTTCCTCACGCCGCAGGCCCGGAACCCGGCGCAGTTCCCCATAGCTGGGGATGCCGGCCTGGTCCGGACTGATCTTCGCGCGGCGCGAGATCAGGAATTCACGGATGTCGTCTTTTCTGTCCACAACCATCACGCTACGCACCCTGGCCAACCGGTGGCAGTGTCCATCAGACACCCCCACTGGAGGCCTATGTCTGAAGGCATACCGCCGCGGCTGACAAAGGAGCCGCGGTCCCGAAAGATGTTGCGCTAGGCAGGGCGATTCTCGAAACTCGAGACTAGGCAGCTTGGACGGATCCGATATTGGGGGAGTTGAGGAGTCAATGGATATTGAACCGGAAGCCGGCGAACCCGAGGCGGGACCTTGGCAGGCCGAGTCGCTGGAGGGCTTGGTGCGGAGACTGTTGCCGGCAGCACGGCACCGTCCGAACCGGCCCTGGATTGTGGCGGTTGATGGACGGAGCGGGTCAGGCAAGACCACCCTGGTTGAGCGCCTTCTGGCTCAAGTTCCGGATTCAGCCGCCGTCCACACGGACGATGTAGCGTGGCATCTCGCGTTTTTTGACTGGGCTGATGAACTCCGTGACGGCGTCCTCGAACCTCTGGTTAAAGGTGAGGCAGTCCATTATCGTCCGCCGGGCTGGGTGGCCCGAGAACGTCCAGGTGCCATAGCTGTGCCCGCCGGGCGTTCGGTGGTGTGGGTGGAGGGGAGCGGATCATCACGCCGAGCGCTGTCCCACCTCATCGACGCTTCTATCTGGGTGCAGTGTGACAATCTTGAAGCCCGACGGCGCCTCAGGGCTCGAGATGGGCAGGAAGAGGAAGAGCTGCACAGGGAGTGGGAAGAAGAAGAAATTCCCTTCCTACTTGAAGACCGGCCATGGGAGCGGGCTGCAGCGATCGTGGCCGGAAGACCGGCTCTGGAACACGATCCGAATACGCACGTAGTAACCGCGAGGTGCCGGCTAAACCTGGTGTCAACGGCGGATACCTTGGGATGGTTTGATTAGTTGGTGCTCGGTCTCAGACGCCTCGTGGTCCTTGTCCTGTTTGCGGTTTGTGTCACTAGCGCCGCCTTGTTCTGGTTGCTTGCACAGCGTGGCGCGGACACACGCCATGTCATTTCTCCACCACCGCGAGCCGGCGCTGAGCTCGAAATGCTTTCCTCCGGCATGACCACGGCCGTGAACGTCACTAGAAATCCGGATGCCGGTTGGGTTGTCCGCGCTGCAGGGCAAACCGGGATCCCCGAACGCGCGCTGCGGGCGTACGTTGCCGCGGCCGAGACAGTAGATGCTGCTGCCCCGGGGTGCGGGATCGGTTGGAACACCGTGGCGGCCCTCGGTTTCGTCGAGACAGCACATGGAACATACGGCGGAGGCAGCCTGACCCCTGCGGGGCAGGTGAGCCGTCCGGTGGTGGGACCGGCTCTCGACGGTGCCGGATTCGCCGCGATCGCTGACACGGACGCGGGTGCCCTGGACGGGGATGCCCGCTGGGACCGTGCTGTGGGGCCGATGCAGTTTATTCCTTCCACCTGGCAGCTCGTAGGGCGGGACGGGAACGGGGATGGGACGGCGGATCCGTTCAACATTGACGATGCGGCCCTCAGCGCGGCGACCTATCTGTGTGCCCGCGGCCGTGACCTCACAACCACGGAAGGGTGGACTGAGGCGATCTATGCCTACAACCAATCCGACGCCTACATTCAACAAGTTCGTGACCAGGCCACGAAATACGCCACGATGACAGGCGAAATCACGGTGCGGTAAGCGCCGAGGCCACCGCTTTGCCCAGTTCTTCGGTGGTGGCGTTGCCTCCCATGTCGGGTGTGAGGGTTTCGGGTCCGCGGGCGAGCACTGCCTCCATAGCGGTGGTAATGGCGGCGGCTGCTTCGGCTTCTCCCAGGTGATCCAGCATCATCGCGGCACACCAGATTTGCCCGATGGGGTTGGCGATTCCTTTGCCGGCGATATCGGGGGCGGAGCCGTGGACCGGTTCGAAAAGGCTGGGGAACTTTCGTTCGGGGTTGATATTGCCGCTGGGGGCGATGCCGATGGTTCCGGTGCAAGCCGGTCCGAGGTCGGAGAGGATGTCACCAAAGAGGTTGCTGGCCACAACGACGTCGAACCAGTCCGGGTGCATCACGAAGTTCGCCGCGAGGATATCGATGTGGTACTTGTCCACATCGACCTCGGGGTAGGCGGCGGACATGGCCTGCACGCGTTCGTCCCAGTAGGGCATGGTGATGGAGATGCCGTTGCTCTTGGTGGCTGAGGTCAGGTGTTTCCTGGGGCGGCTTTGCGCCAGGTCGAAGGCGTATTTGAGGATGCGGTCCACGCCGGTGCGGGTCATGACGGTTTCCTGGACCACGGTTCGCGGTCGGTGCCTTCGAAGATTTTCCCGCCAATGCTGGAGTATTCGCCTTCGGTGTTTTCGCGCACGACGTAGAAGTCGACGTCGCCCGGGGCACGGCCGGCCAGGGGGCTGGGCACGCCGGGGAGGAGTTTGACCGGGCGGAGGCTGACGTACTGGTCAAAGTGACGGCGGAACTGCAGGAGACTGCCCCACAACGAGATGTGGTCGGGGACGACGTCAGGCCACCCGACTGCGCCGAAAAAGATGGAGTCGAACTGGTTCAACTGGTCGAACCATCCGTCGGGGAGCATTTTGCCGTGCCGGGTGTAGTAGTCCGCGGAGGCGTAGTCGAAGTGCTCGTATTCGAGGTTGAGGTCGAAGGCTGAGGCTGCGGCGTCCAGGACGCGCCGCCCTTCGGGCACGACTTCGGTGCCGATTCCGTCGCCCGGAATGACTGCGATGCGGTGTGATTTCGACATCAGGGATCCTTTTTTATCTGTTCGCGGTTTTCGGGTTAGCGGTTAACCGGATGTGCCGGTTCGCGGTTTTCGAGGACATCTATGACCGCCTGCGCGGCTGCCAGGCCGGCCCGGGTCCGAGCCTGGATGGTTTGTCCGGCGAGGTGGGAGGTGATGAGCACGTTGTCCAGGCCTCGAAGGGGGCTGGGCTCGGGGAGGGGTTCGCTTTGGAGCACGTCCAGCGCAGCCCCGGCGATGGTGCCGTACCGAAGTGCCTTGGCCAAGGCACACTCGTCAACGAGTGAGCCGCGGGCCGTGTTGATAAGGACGGCGGTGGGCTTCATCGCTTCCAGCCGGGTTGCGTCGATGAGCGGGCCGATGTGCTGGCCTGCCCGCGTGTGCAAGGAGAGGTAGTCAGCGCGGCGGATGACGGTGTCGAGATCGGCGAACCGGGCGGCGCTGGTGTCAGGGTCGGGGTGGGCGGTGCGGACCAGGACATTCATGCCCAGTGCGGCACCCAGGTTTGCGGTGGCGCGCCCGCTCGGGCCGTAGCCGATGATGCCGAGGGTGGAGCCCCGCAGTTCGTGGCCGGCTTCGCGGGGCCAGTCCCCTTGGCGGACGGCGGTGGTGACCTCGGAGAGGCGGCGCGCCGCCATGATGATCAGTCCGATGGTGAGTTCGGCGACTGAGTGGTGGTTGGTCCCGGGAGCGTTGCAGACCCTGATTCCTTGTGCGGTCGCGGCCTGGATGTCGATGGAGTCGTACCCCACCCCGCTGCGGGCGATGACTTTGAGCGCGGCCGCATGTGCGAGCATGTCCGCGGTGACCGGTTCGCTGGCGAGGATGGCGCCGGAGACGCCGTCGAACAGTGCGCGGCGTTCCTCCGGGGTCCGTGGCCCCTGCGAGGGTGAGTAGACCGGTTCCAGACCATGGTCGCGCAGTAACTGGTCCACGGTATCTCCTTCGTGGAGGTAATCGGTGGTGATCCGTATGCGGCGGGCCATGGTGTGTTGTTCCTCGTCAGGTGGGATGCGGGTAGTTTTTGCGGACGCTGGTCCACGCAGGTCAGGGCCGCCGCGGATTGCGCAGCGGCCCTGACGGTTGTTTCCGGGTGTTAGTGGGCGTCGACTTTGTCGGCTTCCACGGGTTCCGGAGTGCGGACCTGATTTTCGTTCTTCTTATTGCCTGCGGCATGCAGGGCCTTTCGGGCCTGCTCGGGGTCGAAGTCCTTTTCCCATTTACCGATGACGACGGCGGCCATGGCGTTTCCGAGGACGTTGATGAACACCCGGCCTTCATTCAGGAGGCGGTCGATGCCGACGATGAGGGCGAGGGCAGCGAGCGGGATGCCGCCCACGGAGCTGAGGGTGCTGGCCAGGACGATGAACGCTCCGCCGGCGATACCGGCGGTGCCCTTGCTGGTGAGCATCATGACGCCGACCATGACCAGTTGCTGTTCCCAGGAGAGGTCCATGCCGACGGCCTGGGCCAGGAACACTGAGGCCATGGTGAGGTAGACGGCGGATCCATCGAGGTTGAAGGAGAACCCGGAGGGGATAACGATGCCGACAGTGGACTTGCCCACGCCCATGTTTTCGAGTTTCTTGATCAGCTGCGGCAGGACGGCCTCGCTGGAGCAGGTGCTCAGCGCGATCAGGAGCTCGGCCTTGAAGTAACGCATGACGGTGAAGATGTTCATTCCGCAGGCGCGGGCGATCGTGCCGAGGATGACGAGGACGTAGACGATGCAGGTGGCGGTGAACAGCAGGACGAGGATGCCCAGTTGCTGCAGGCTTTGGGTGCCGTAGTTTGCCACGACGGCGGCCAGGGCACCGAAGGTGCCGATCGGGGCGAGGCGCATGACCCAGCCGACGATCTTGAAGATCACCACGGAGAGGGCCTGGATGCCTTTGGTGAGGAATTTACCGGATTCTCCGGAGACGTTCATCGCGGCGCCGAACAGGATGGACACCATGAGGGCGGCGATGATCGTGTGGCCGGTCAGGGCGCCGAACAGGGATTCGGGGATGATGTTGTTGACGAATTCGAGGCCGTTGAAGCCCTTGCCGGCGGCGGCGGGGACCTTGCTGGCGTCCAGCTTGTCCGGGTCGATGTTCATACCCGCGCCGGGTTTGAAGACGTTGGCGACCACCAGGCCGATGAGCATGGATACCAGTGACAGGACGATGAAGTACCCGAGCGCCTTCACGCCGATGCGGCCGGCCTTGCGCAGGCTGTCCATGGATGCGATTCCCAGGGAAACGACGCAGAACACCACGGGGATGACGATCATTTTCACAAGGGCTATGAACCAGTCGCTGAGCGGTGTGAGCTGCTTGCCGACCGAGGGCAGGAGGAAGCCGACGGCGATGCCCAGGACGGCGCCCAGGACGACTTGGAACCAGAGTTCGCGCAGCAGGCGCCCGAACCTGGAGCGCTGCCGCGGCGGGGAGGAATGCTGCGGGTTCTTAACAGTGTGGGACGACATCTAGGGTGCTCCTTTGCACGTCAGACTTGGGGTGGGAAGAAAGATGCGGTCCCGGGCAGTGGTGCTGCCCGGGACCGGGCACGAACAGCTGGTCTTACTCGTGCAGCCCGCGCAGGACCTTGTAGAACTCGGCCTTGCCTTCCAGGCCGATACCGGGAAGGTCGCCGGGGGCTACGCGGCTGTTGACGATGACAGCGTCGTCGGTGAAGCCGCCGGTGGGCTGGAACTCACCGGGGTAGGACTCGTTGCCGCCGAGTTTGAGGGCGGCGGCAATGTGCAGGGAGAACTGGTGTCCGCCGTGCGGGATGCAGCGGCGCGAGGACCAGCCGTGCTGGGCGAGCATGTCCTGGATCCGGCGGTATTCGGTAAGGCCGTAACTGAGGGCTGGGTCGACCTGAATGAAGTCGCGGTCCGGGCGCATGCCGCCGTAGCGGATCAGGTTCCGGGCGTCCTGGAGGGAGAACAGGTTCTCTCCGGTGGCGATCGGGTTCCGGTAGTGCTCGGAGAGGGTGGCGTTCAGGGCGTAGTCCAGCGGGTCGCCGACTTCCTCGTACCAGAACAGCCCGTACTGGTCGATCGCCTTGCCGTATTCAAGGGCTGTTTCCAGGTCGAACTTGCCGTTGACGTCGACCATGAGGCGGGAGCCGTCGCCGTCGAGGACCTCGAGAACAGCTTCGATGCGGCGGAGGTCTTCGGCGAGGTCGGCGCCGCCAATCTTCATCTTGACAACGTCATAGCCCTTGGCCAGGAAGCCCCGCATTTCGTTCTGCAGGTCCTCGAGGCTCTTGCCTGTCGCGTAGTAACCGCCGGCGGCGTAGACGAAGACGTCCTTGTCCGGGTTGCCGTCGCCGTAGTGGTCCGAAATCCAGCGGTAGAGCGGCACGCCGGCGATTTTGGCGGCGAGGTCGTGCAGGGCCATGTCGGCAACGCCGACGGCGACCGAGCGTTCACCGTGGCCGCCGGGCTTTTCGTTGGACATCATCAGGTCCCACGCCTTCTCCGGCGAGAGGCCGCCGTCGTCATCAAGAAGGTTCTCCGACGGTGCGTCGAGCAGGCGGGGGAGAATGCGCTCTTCCAGGATGGCAGTCGCGTTGTAGCGGCCGTTGGAGTTGAATCCATAGCCGACCAGGGGCTTTCCGTCGACGAAAACATCGCTGACCAGCGCAATGATGGTGCAGTCCATCTTGGTGAAGTCGATGAAGGCATTGCGGATCGACGAGCTGATGGGAATGGTGCCTACATGGGCGGAAACGATTTTCATCTTTGAATCTCTCTTCACTGGGATCTTATTTCTTATAAGACTGAGGGCTAAACGTGTTCCTCTTATAGGGCGTGGCGCTGAGCGAATATCTTATAAGATCTTGGCTCAAGCGTAGAGGATCGGTGACGGGCAGCACAAGCTATCAGCCCGGATTTCTTATAAGATGTTGCAGGCGAGGAAGTGGGACGCCACTTCCCCATGAGAGAAGCGGAGCAGCGATGGACACCACCAACGTCTTTTCGAGTAAAGGCAGTCTGGCGTACAGCGAACTTCGCCAACTGATCCTTTCCGGGAGCCTGGCCCCGGGGTCGCGCATCTCCCAGTACGAACTCGCTGACAACATGCAGATGAGCATCACCCCCCTGCGCGAAGCGATTCGCCGGCTCTCCAGTGAGGGCCTGATCATCATGGATACCCACCGCGACTCCCGCGTGGCTGACATGAGCGCCGCCGAGGCCCGCGAACTGCTGGAGGTCCGTCTGTCGCTGGAACCATCAGCGACCGAACTGGCCGCGTACCGCCGGACCGACGCTGACATTGAGGCTATCCGGACAGCTGCGGAAAAGCTGCTGCCGGTCACTCGAGTCTGGGGCGAGGACGCCATCACCGCCCACCGCGACTTCCACCGCGCCGTCTACACCGCGTCCCACAACACCACGATGATTAAGCTTCTTGATGACCTGTGGGACAAGTCCGACCGCTACCGGCGTATCGGACTCGAACTGCCTTCCGGCGATGAGCCCCGGACGATTGATCTGAACCAGCACCACCAGATCCTGGAACTCATCGTTGCCCAGGACGGGGCGCGCGCAGCTGAACTTTCCAGGGTTCACATCGCCCACAGCCTCACAGCTGCAGCGACGGGAGCCTTGGAAGACCGCGAGAACGATCAGTCGCCGACCGTGAACAGGACCGCCTAGTCTCACGGCCGCTACCTCCGTTCGAGTGTCACTTCGGCACGGCAATCCCGACGTCGGCACCCGGGGTGGGTGCCGACGTCGGGATTGGGTATGTGCCGGCCTGCGGTGAAAGGCGGGCATGCAGGCACAGGCTGCGGGAGCGTCAGGCCAGCAAAGCGCGGGTGTGGTCGTTGAGGAACATGCCCCGCGGATCGAACTCGCGCCGGACCTGGATGAAGGTATCCAGCCCGGGGTAGAGGTGCTCCAGTCGGCTCCTGGTCATGAAGTGGATTTTCCCCCAGTGTGCCCGAGGTTCGAACTCCTGCAGGACAGCGTCGGCATCACGAAAGAACTGCCAGTAATCGGTGCCGGGCCTGGTGGTCAGGGTGACCACTGTGCTGTCGCGTCCCTGGAACTGTGACATGTAGGCGTCGTCAGCTTTCACCCAGCGGACCTCCACGGGGTACTTCTGGTCCGGATGTTTGGTCCGGATCAGGTCTTGAACGGCCTCGACCGCGGCCAGACCGTCCTCGCTGCGGACGAAATACTCAAGTTCGTGGAACTGGGTGGTGAAGCCGCCCGGATAGATCCGGTACGAGCGGTCCAGCCGGGCACCTTCAATGCCTGAAATCCGGCGTTCGTCCTGGACGTCCACGATGTTGTACTTCTTGGTGTAGCTTCGGCCACCCATGCCGTACTTCGGCGAACCCGGCAGATCCAGAAGCCCGCACGAGTCATTATCCGGGCACCAGAGGAACGAATAGTGCCGGTTCGAGTCAATGTCGGACTGCCAGGTACCTGCGGTCTCAGCCCAGGTGGGATAGGTGATCTCCTCCTGCAGGTAGTAGTTGTCCTCAACCGCCAGTTCGACCTCAAGGAAGATGCCCAGGGTGCCCAAGGCCACCTGTGCGGCGCGAAGTTCGCGGAGCTGGCCTTCGCCGATTTCCACAATGTCGCCGTAGCCGTTGATCAGCTTCACCCAGCGGAGACTGGACGAAAAGCTGCCGAGGTTCTTGCCGGAGCCGTGGGTGCTGGTGGCCAGGGCGCCGGCGATCTGCTGCTTGTCGATGTCCCCCTGGTTGCCCAAGGCCAGTCCCTGTTCCCACAAGGCATCACCGAATGCGTTGATGGTGGTCCCGGCCAAGGCCCTCGCACGACGCCCCGCCCCGTCGGTACCGGTGATCGCCGACAGGCCGGACATGTCCATCAGCACTCCGCCCGTTTGGACCAGGGGGGAAGAGGAGTGCCCGGACCCGACTGCCCGGACAGGCAGGCCCTCGCGGATGGCGAAGCGGACGGCGTCGAGCGCTTCTTGTTCATTCCGCGGGCGCACGGTGAAGGCCGGGGTGGCGCTTTGGTTACCGCCCCAGTTGGTCCAGGTGACGTCTGTGCTGAAAGGGGCTGTGGGGGTGGCTGCGGCCGGTATTCCCGCTGCGGGGAGGTGCGTGGTCATGGTGAAAGCTCCGTTGCTTGTCCGGTGGTCATGCGCCGTGGTTGATCATGACGTGCTTGGTGCGTGAGTAATCATCCAGGGCATAGAGCGACAGGTCGCGGCCGTAACCGGATCCCTTGAATCCGCCCCACGGTACCTCGCAGGCCAGGACCAGGTGTGCATTGACCCAGACCGTGCCAAACTCGAGTTGCTTTGGTATCCGCAGCGAGAGACTGGAATCGCGGGTCCACACCGAGGCGGAAAGGCCGTAGGGGCTTTCGTTGGCACGGCTCACTGCTTCTTCCGTGCTGGAGAACGTCTCCACGGTGACCACCGGCCCGAAAATCTCGTGGGTAGCAATGGGTGCCCCGGATGGAACGTCTGTGATGACGGTCGGTTCAATGAAGTAACCCGTGCCTTGCAGTACGGAACCGCCAACGGCCATGGTCAGGCCGGCCGCTTTGGCCTCTTCGAGGGATTCCTTGACGCGCTCGAAATGGGGGCGGGAGATCATGGGGCCGATTTCCACGTCGTCGCCGGCATCCGGTGCCCCGATGACCAGCGTGCTGACCTCACGCACCAGGTGTCCGGTGAATTCTTCGGCCACCGACTCGTGCACCAGCACGCGGCAGGCGGCACCGCAGTCCTGGCCGGCGTTCCAGAAGCCGGCGTTCCGCACGCCGACGGCGGCGGCGCGGAGGTCGGCATCGGGGAAGACCAACACAGGGGCCTTGCCACCGAGCTCCAGGTGGACGCGCTTCACGGACCGTGCTGCAGTTTCGGCCACCGCCTGGCCGCTGACAACACTGCCGGTGAGGGCGATCAGGGCGATGTCAGGATGCTCGGAAAGCCGCTGCCCGACGGTCCGGCCACGGCCGGTGACCACATTGAGGATGCCGTCCGGAATGCGCCCGGCCAGAACTTCCACCAGCTTCAGCGTGGACAACGGGGTTTGTTCGGAGGGCTTGATGACGATGCTGTTGCCGGCGGCGAGGATGGGGGCGATCTTCCACGCCGCCATCAGCAGCGGGTAGTTCCATGGAGTGATGACGCCGACAACCCCCACGGGTTCGCGGAGAATCACGGATGTGTGGTCCGTGGCGTAGTCACCGCCGGCCATGGAGGTCAGGGTGCGTGACGCGCCGGCCATGAAGCGGAAGGTGTCGATGGTGCTGGAGACATCGTCCTCGGACACGGCCTGCGGTTTGCCGGTGTTGGCGGACTCGATGGTCTCGAACGCTTCCCGGTTCTCCTCGATGATGTTCGCGATGAGGTTCAAGACATCCGCGCGTTCCTTCGGGGTGGTGGCACCCCAGGTCTTTTGGGCTGCGACGGCGGCGGCAACAGCGACGTCCACGTCATCGGCCGTGCCGGCCTGCACCGAGGTGATGAGGGCCTCGGTGGTGGGATCCACGACATCGATGGACTCACCTGAGGATCCCGGGACGAAGGATCCGTTGATGAAGTGCCCCGCCGGAGGCAGCGGCAGCTGCAGTTGCAGGGTGCGCGCGTCAGCGGGGGAGCGCCGGACGGTGAAGTGTTCGGTCTGGGTGGCAGTCATGATGATTCGCTTTCAGATGAGGTCTGGGGTGAGTGCAGCGGCGGGAAATGATGCGGCTTCGGTCTTCTTCCGGAAGACACGGGCCGCCACGTAGTAGAGCGGGGCAACAACCACAAGCCCGACAATCCAGGAGATGTCCACACCGCCCAGGGCAGCCGCCAGCGGGCCTGTGTAGAGTGCGGTTGCCGAGAAGGGAACCTGGATCAGGGCGCCTGCCAGGTAGGAGCCGATGGCGACCCAATTGAACCGCCCGTACACGCCGCCGTCGCGCTTGAAGAAGTCTTCAACCCGGTACTCGCCGTGCCGCAGGAGGTAGTAGTCCACAAGGTTGATTGCCGTCCACGGGACCAGGACGTACATCAGGAAGGACAGGAAGTTCGTATAGAAGAGGATGAAGTTGTCGCGGGCAAAGAGGGCGATGGAGACGGCGACCACGAAGAGGATGACCGCCGCGATGCTGCGGGTCTTGGCGCGTGGCAGCCAGGAGGGCCTGAAGGTCTGGCCGATGGTGAGGGTGCACAGGACGCCGCAGTACAGGTTCATGGCGTTCGAGGCAGCGACGCCCAGGCAGAAGATGCCCACGATGATCAGGGTCCAGGGCTGGAGTAATGCGCCCAGGCTGCCGACGATTTCGACGTCGCCGGTGCTCATGGAGACGGCGAGCGTGCCCACGAGGGCGCCAAGGATCATGGGGAACAGGGTTCCCAGGACGCAGCCTGAGTAGGAAGCCCAGAACGCCGGAGCGGAACCCGTGCCTTGCGGCATGTAGCGGGAGTAATCGGAGACGTAGGGTGCGTAGGCCAGCTGCCACAGGGCCGAGACGGAGATGGTCCCCATGAAGCCGACCCAGTTGAAGTTACCCGTCTCCAGGAAATTGCCGGGCAGTCCGTGGACCACCAGGATCCAGCCGAATGCCAGGAGCAGCGCCAGGCCGGCCGCGACGCTGAGGACACGGGCATAAGCGTGAATGAGGCGGTAGCCAAAAATTGTGGCGATAACGCTGACCACGCCAATGATGATGATGCCGGCGTCAACACTGATGCCTGGGCTGACGGCGGCCATTGCTTCGCCGCCAAAGACCAGGTTCGCTGCGAAGAAGCCGACGTACATGACGACCACAATCACCACGATCAGCAGGGCGCCGAAGGAGCCGAACTGGCCGCGCGTCTGGATCATCTGTGCCACGCCCAGTTGCGGGCCCTGGGCGGAGTGCAGCGCCATGAAGATGCCACCCACCACGTTGCCGATGATGATGCCCGCGACCGCGGGCACAAAGCCCAGTCCGAACACCGTGGTGGCGAGGCCGCCGGTCACGATGGTCATGATCATGATGTTGGAGCCGAACCAGATGGTAAACAGGTCCCGTGCCTTGCCGTGGCGTTCGTTGGCCGGGATGGGCTGGATGGTCTTGTCTTCCAGCCGGGGTACTTCTGCAATCGGCGTGCTCATGACGCGCTCCGGGCAGCTGACTCGAGTTCGCGTACCCCGGTGGCCTTGCTGCGGTTAACCATCAATGCCAGCAAGTCGAAGACCAGGGTGGCCGCGGCCACCGTGGTGATATCCGCATGGTCGTAGGCCGGGGCTACCTCCACGACGTCGGCGCCCACAATGTTGATGCCGTCCAGTCCGCGGAGCAGGGCCAGGAGTTCGCGGGAGTGGAGCCCGCCCATCTCCGGCGTGCCGGTGCCTGGCGCGTAGGCGGGATCCAGGACGTCGATGTCGATGGAGACGTACACCGGGGTGTCGCCGAGCCGCTCCTTCACTTGGGCGATGGCCGCCGGAACACCTATGACGTCCAGGTCTGAGCAACGGATGATCTGGAACCCGAACTCGTGGTCCCGGAGGAAATCGTTGCGGTCGTACACCGGGCCGCGGATCCCGACGTGCATGGACTTGTCCTCCACCAGCAAGCCTTCCTCGAAGGCGCGGCGGAAGATGGTGCCGTGGGTGATGGGCTG
Source organism: Pseudarthrobacter sp. fls2-241-R2A-168 (assembly GCF_030209335.1). NCBI lineage: Bacteria > Bacillati > Actinomycetota > Actinomycetes > Micrococcales > Micrococcaceae > Pseudarthrobacter > Pseudarthrobacter sp. fls2-241-R2A-168. The sequence goes on along the minus strand of NZ_JARVSG010000035.1, from coordinate 276,475 downwards.
GTCGAAGTACGTGTCCCACGTATCCAGGTGGGCGTCGAAGTGCAGCAAGGCTACAGGTCCGTGGACCTTGTTCAGTGCCCGCAGCATGGGCAGGGCGATAGTGTGGTCGCCCCCGATCGAGATCAGCCGCTTGTCCGCGCTGATCAGGGGAAGTGCCTGTTCCTCAATTTCGCGGACGGCCCGGGCGATGTCGTACGGTGTGCAGGCGATGTCGCCGGCGTCCACTACCTGGGCCTCGTACACGGGCTCAACATCCAGTTCAGGGTGGTAGCCGGGGCGGAGCAGCCGGGAGGCTTCGCGGACTGCGGCAGGACCGAAACGGGCCCCTGGCCGGAAGGACGTTCCGCCGTCGAACGGCACGCCGACAATCGCGATGTCATAGTCCGGGACACGGTCGATTTGGGGGAGCCTGGCGAAGGTTCCCAAGCCCGCGTAGCGGGGTACTTCGGTTGCGTCCACGGGGCCAATGGGCTGATGCGTAGTCATGGCTGGATCCTTCGGTAGCTGGGTGCTCGCCGTTGAGCGGGAAGTGCATACCTCAATTCTTGGTGACCCGGATCACTCCGGATAGCGGTACATTGACTACAAACGGCCGAGGCGCTTAGACGAACGTCTAAAAGGTTCAGAAGCCCCCAAGGCAAGGAAACACAGGTATGGCTATCACCGTCGCCGAACTCGTGGCCGAACCGCAGCTCGGCCTGACACTCCTCGCCGGGGCTGACGGGACAAACAACCGGATCACGTGGGCCCACACCTCGGATCTGCCCAGGCTCTGGGAATGGGTCACGGGCGGTGAGCTGATGATGACCAACGGGCTCTCCATCCCAGCGGATGCAGCGGGCCAGGTTGCGCTCGCCGAAGCCCTGGTGGATTCCGGGGCAAGCGCCTTGGCGATCGGCGAGAAGATGCACGCGCCGCCGCTGAGGGCCGAATTCATCGAGGCGTGCAACAAACTTCCACTGCCCCTGATCAGCATTCCCTACCCCCTTCCGTTCATTGCCATTGCCCGGTCGGTAGCCGAGTCGTCGCTGCTGGAGGAATCGCGCCGGCTGCGCCAGACGGCGCGGGTCTACGACCTTCTCCGCACCGCGGGCGCGTCCGAGGACCACTGGCAGAGCCTCGTCCTGAGGCTTGCCACGGAGTTGGACGCGGAGCTGTTTGTGGTGGACCGCCGGTGCCTCCACTCCTGGCACCCTGACGGGAAGCCCCTCCCGGGATTCCTGGCGGAAGAGTGGTCCCCACACCCTGGCCAGGTGACTGTTGCGGGCAAGAATTTCCAGTGGCACAGGGTCAGGGGCAGGCATGTCCTGACCATGGACATTCCCACGCACGCCAATGCGCTCATGGTGGTGCTTCCCCTCAGCGAACCGCACCCTGACGCCGTCGTACTTCTTCACGCCGCAACCGTGCTGGGGCTTCAGCTGGCCCGCGTTGTCCTTTCGCTGGAGGGCAGGCACCGGCTGGCCGGTGAGTTCCTGCTGCAGGCCCTGGACGGCCGGCTGGGGAGCGCTGAAATGGAACGGCGGCTGGCGGCCTTTGAGGTTCCGGCCCAGGATTTCGTGGTCGCCTCACTGTCAGCGGACGACGGCGACGGGCTGGCGAACGTCCATATCGAACTGTGGCGGCACGGAGTTTCTGCGGCCTCCTTGCGCCGGAACAACCGCCTGCACGTGGTGGTAGCCGCCGATGTGGCGGATGAGCTGTTGATCCACTGTGCCAGCCCCGAAACCACCATCGGGATCAGTTCGGCGGCAACGGTTGCAGGCCTGCATCATGCCCTGCAGGAGTCGCTGTGGGCGCTGGGGTCGGCCAGGGCGAACAAGCTCCGGCTGGCCCGGTACGCGGAAGGCCCCAGCTGGCTGGGTTTGACGGGAGTCGAGGAGGGCGCGGCTTTGGTGCGCCGCCTCCTGGGCCCAATTTTCGACTATGAGCAAAGCCAGGACGGCGACTTGATGGTCACATTGAAGGCTTATCTGGACCTGAAGCGCTCCTGGCAAAAAACGGCCGCCGCCTTGTTCACACACCGCCAAACCATCATTTACCGGATCCGGAAAGTCGGTGAGCTGACGGGCCTGGACATGAGTGAAACGTCCACGCTCGCGCAGCTGTGGCTGGCGCTCCAGATCCACGAAGCGATGCATTCCTGACTGAACCTACATTATGGCGCTGGCTCCGCCGTCGACGACGAGATGGGACCCGGTGACCCATCGCGCCTCGTCGGACGCCAGGTAGAGGCCGGCATAGGCGACGGCGAGAGGGTCCCCGGCCTTACAGTCGATCGTGCGCTCAATAATTGGGGCAACCGGTGCGTTCTCCCCGAATTCTTCCAACATCGCCAGTACAGGAGGAGTGGCCATCACGCCGGGGCTCACGCAGTTGACCCGAACGCCGACGGCTACACCCTCCGCGGCAAGCTGCCGGGTCAGGGCGATGACGGCGCCCTTCGCCGCAGAATGTGCAGCCTGCGGCAGGGCGCGGGCGCCCAGGATCCCGGCACCCGAACCAATGTTAACAATCGCGCCGCCGGAGGTGGCCAGGTGCGGCCAGGCGCTTTGGCATGCGTGCCACACGAGGTCGAGTTCGTTCTGCAGGGTGAACCGGTAATCCTCGCCGCTCATCTGGGGGAACGGCGCGAATCTCGGCTTGCTGGCGTTGTTGTAGAGCACATCGATGCGGCCGTGGCGTTCAATCGCATCCCGGATCCAGCCATCGATGTCCTCCCGGTTGCCCAAGTCCACGGGCGCGCTTGATCCGATGATGCCTCCCTCGTGCTCTACCAGGCGGACCGTCTCCGCAGCTCCCTCGGCATCAAGGTCACAGCCGACGACGGTTGCACCTTCGCGGGCGAACAGCCGGGCAGTCACTCGTCCCATTCCGCCCCCGATACCCGTCAGCAGGACGATTTTTCCCTCCAGGCGACCACTGGCCATGGTTCCTTCTCCGTTCTCCTCGAATGATGTAGTGCGCTCATGCAATCACGGCGCTCAGGGGCCGGGGATGCCCCGTGCGCGATGGTGCAGTCCGTGCACGCTGCTGTGCGCGGACTGCACTATCAGGCCCTAAATCCGCAGCCCGGGGATCGGAAGGCACAGGATGAGCAGCACGTGTTACAAGACACAGCCACATCAAAGGAGATGCTGAAGATGACCATTACCCCTGAGACGACGCTCCGCCCCCTTCCGCCCGGCGTCACTGAAAGGGACCTCGAGAAAGCCCTCGACGCGTTCGCCGCTGCTGTCGGCGACGCTAAGGTGGCCAGCGATGCCGAATCCCTTCAGGACTTCCAGGATCCGTTCCAGGTTCCCGGTTCTGCTAAGAATCTCCCGTGTGCTGTCATCAGCCCGACGAGTACCGAAGACGTCCAGGCGGTAGTTCGGATCGCCAACGAATACCGCATCCCGTTGTGGCCCATCAGCCGGGGCAAGAACAACGGCTACGGGGGCGCTGCGCCGCAGGTGCGCGGTTCCGTGATGCTTTCCTTCCGGAACATGAACCGCGTGCTGGAGATTAATGAGGAACTCGGCTACGCGATTGTTGAGCCCGGCGTGAGTTGGTACGACCTGCACGATGCCATCAAGGCCGGCGGGCACAACCTGGTGGCTTCCATCGTCGACATCGGATGGGGAGGGATCGTCTCGAACACTCTTGAACACGGACTCACTTACATGCCGTACTCGATCGACCAGGCCTCCCACTGCGGGTTCGAAGTGGTGCTTCCGAACGGTGACCTGATGCGCACCGGCTCGGGCGCGATGGACAACAACCCCACCTGGCCACTGTACAAACGCGGGCTCGGCCCCACCTCCACAGAAATGTTCATGCAGTCCAACTACGGCATTGTCACCAAAATGGGCTACTGGCTGATGCCCAAGCCCGAGGTGTACATGCCGCTGTGGCTGCGCGTCTGGGACGAAGAACGGATGCCGGCCGTTGTTGATGCGCTGCGTGAGCTCATGCTGGACGGCACCATTGACATGCGCCCCCAGTTGTCCAACACGCTGTGCATGGCGTCGATGCTCACCACCCGCGCCGAGTGGTACACGGGCGACGGCCCGCTGCCCGAGGAAGTCATCGACAAGATCGCGAAGGAGATGGGCCTCGGCCGCTGGATGATGCGCTTTGCCCTCTACGGCGATGAGGCTGTGGTGGATCACAACTTCGCCAAGCTCGAGGCCCGCTTCCTGCAGATCCCCGACGTGGACCTCGCGGGCCAGAAACATGGCGCCGATGCGTGGGAGACGCTGCCCAACCCGCACGAGCGGGTGCAGATCGGGGTTCCAAGCCAGGACTTGTACAAGATGGCAGGCTGGTCAGGTGGCGAGGACGGGGGCCACGTCGACTTCTCGCCGGTCATCCCGCTTACCGCCCAGCACGCCGTGGCCGCGCAGAAACTGATGAAAGAGATGTGTGCCGCGGAGGGCCTTGACTTCCTCGGTGGAATGCTCCCCATCAATGCCCGTTCAACCACCTTCATCAACGTGATCGCCTTTGACACGAAGAACCCGGAACAGGTCGACAAGGCCTATGCCCTGGCCAGGCGGATGGTTGCCGAGGCGGGCAAGCGCGGCTACGGCGAATACCGGGCGCACTTGAGCTTTATGGACCTGGCAGCCGAACAGTTCGGCTTCAACAAACACGCGCTGCGGCGCTTCAATGAAACGATCAAGGACACGCTGGATCCGAACGGGATCATCGCCCCGGGCAAGTCCGGGATTTGGGGCACCCGCCTGCGGCAGGCAGGTTTTCCGCAGGCCTAGCACCTCATTGTGGGGCCCGCCCCGTCGGACGGGCGGGCCTCGCGTAACCAACCATTGCCCACGAACTTCCGTTGACGGCCCGGGCAGCGCCTCCGTCATTGTTCGCGGGGACCAGTCCGGCAGTTATCCCGCCATCCCCGGCATGTCCCTGGCCGCGCTCGGAGCACAACCGTGGACTTCCCGGAAGGCCCTGCTAAAGCTTGCAGCGTTGAGGTATCCCCACCTCGCCGCGACTGTCGCGATCGTCAATTCCGGATGCTGCCGCAACTCACCCACAGCCCCCTCGAACCGCCGTTCGCGGATCCAGGCCGACACGCTTTTGCCTGAGTCCGTGAAGATTTTGTGGACGTAGCGCGTGGAGACGTAGTGCGCCTGCGCGATGCGCTCCGGCCCTAGTTCCGGTTCGTGCAGGTGGTCCATAGCGTAACGCTGCATTCGGACAAGCAGCGCCTCGGCGCGTGAACGCGGACTGGCGGACTCCTGCTCGCCGTACATGCTCCGAAGCAAGGGCAGCAGCATCTGTGCAGCGCCTTCCCCGTCAGCAATGGAGAGCCCACCGCCGCTCATGGCGGTCCGGGCCAGCTGCGCGAGGAAAGGGGTGGCCGACCCCGCGAGGCGTCCCCGGCCCGCGTCCACCTTTGTTGCGGAATGCCGGGCGATGGGGATTGCCTGCCCGCCGATGAACCATTTGGGAATGCTGAAGACAAGCACCTCGAAGCTCGCCCGGCCCTCGAAAATAGAAGGCCGCGAGGTATCGTGGCACCCGATGTCTCCGGGGCGAAGGGCGCAGCTGCGGTCGTCCTGTTCAATGTGGACCTCGCCCTTGGTCATCAGATACATCAGGATGCTTTCCGGATCGGCAGCAGCGATCATCCGGTCCGTTCGGGCTACGCGGTGCGCAAGTCCTTGGATAGACCGGATGCCAACCGGGCCGGCCTGCCCGCTTGCCATCCGGGCGTCGAAAGACGGCGCCCCGACCGACTGGACGTACATCGGGAAGAAGCGTTCCGCGATCCCCGCTGACCAGTAGTCCCGGCGCTCCGCAGGAGGAACCGAGCGGGTATCCAAAATCTCTGTACCCGGGGGAGATCCGGTCACGACCGCTCCTTGTAATCCGATGCGTTTCGTATTGAGTGTAAGGCGCATCACCTTTGCAGGCAAAAGGCAGCTTGGTTCCCGTTGACGATCGAGCCGAGGGTGTACGTTTCGTATTGAATGACATTCAACGTAGTGTTGATCCATGGCAGTCAGAAGTGAAGAAAGTCGTCGCTCGATTTTGGAAGCAACCATGAAGTTGCTTGAAGATTCAGGGCCCACCGGGTTTACGGTGCAAAAGCTCTCCATTGAGCGCATCGCCCGCGAAGCAGGGGTCAGCAAGACCACCATCTACAGGTGGTGGTCAAGCAAGGTGGCGGTAGTCATCGATACTTTCCTCGACAACCATGTCGCCCGGACTCCCGTCCGCAACGACGTTCCGGCCATCGAAGCGCTGCGTGAACATATGGCGTCGCTGGCTGAGGTGTACGCCGGCAACGAGGGTCGGCTTGTTGCGCAACTCATTGGTGAGTGCCAGCAGGACGAAGCTGCCATGACCGAATTCAAGAAACACTTCTGGATCCCGCGCGCAGAGGCGGTAACCTCCCTCGTGGAGCGAGCCATAAGCGAGGGCTCAATACGCAGGGACCTCGACGCGCAGGTGGTCACGGAGCTTCTCTACGCACCCATTTACTTCCGCCTGTTGTTCCAATCGGGACCCCTCGAAGCCGAGGCCACTGACGCCGTCATGCAGACTGTCCTGGAGGGGCTCGCCGCAGGGTAGCGCTGACCGCGTGGGGGTGCCCGTCTAAGGGCTGCCTCTTGTGCAATACGATACGGCTCGTATAGGTTTGCTCCAGGGAAGCCGGGAGCAGTTCTTGGCGTTGGGACGCTGGACGATGAATTCCTCTTCGTTCCAGTCCTTCCCGCCCACAGGGTCGCCGGATACAGGTGGACCCTAACGAAAGGAACGCTTGATGGTGAAGACCGGGCTGGAGCCGCGTGATGCTGTTGTTGTCGCCTACCGCAGAACGCCGATTGGCCGGGCGCGCAAGGGCTCGTTGGCTGCTGAGCGCCCCGAGGACCTCGCGCTGGCAGCCATCCGGGGAGCACTGGCTGCTGTTCCACAGCTGGACCCTGCCGAGTTTGAGGATGCCTATGTGGGTTGCGCTGTCCCGCAGGGCGCCCAGGGCGACAATGTTGGGCGCCGCATCATGGTACTTGCAGGAATGGACACCGTCGCCGCGGCAACGGTGAACCGGTTTTGCGCGTCGTCATTGCAGGCCACGGCGATGGCAGCCCAAGCCGTGCGGGCTGGCGACGGCGACGCGTTCCTGGTTGCCGGCGTCGAATCGACCAGCTCAACGCCGCCAGTGATTGAAAACCCGCACCCCGCCTTCGCGGAGGCAGCCCTTCGTGCCAATCTGATCTTCGACGCCGGCCAGCCTTGGGTCGACCCGCGCGGCGGTGGGGCGCTGCCCGACGTGTATGTCTCAATGGGCAAGACCGCCGAGTTCGTGGCCCGTCAATCCGGGACCTCGCGCGCCGACCAGGACGAATGGGCCCTGGAGTCCCAGCGCCGGGCCGTGCAGGCTGTCCAGGCCGGGTATTTTGCAAGGGAGATCGTACCGGTGGCCACGGCTGCCGGCAGCGTAGTGGGAGCCGATGACGGTCCCAGGCCGGGAACCACCCTGGAGGCACTTTCAGCCCTGAAGCCGGTGTTCCACGAGTCCGGAACAGTGACCGCGGGCAACGCCAGCCCGCTGAACGACGGCGCCTCGGCCTTGGTGGTGATGAGCGCCCGCCGCGCGGCCGAACTCGGGCTGCGGCCACTGGCCCGCATTCTGGGGAGCGCAGCAAGCGGCCTTTCGCCGGAGATCATGGGACTCGGGCCCGTCGACGCATCCCGTCGCGTGCTGGATCGACTGGGACTCTCAATCGATGACATTGACACTGTTGAGCTGAATGAGGCCTTCGCCGCGCAGGTGGTCCCCGTAGTCCGCAAGCTCGGCGCAGATCCGGAGCGGGTCAACCCGTTCGGCGGGGCAATCGCTTTGGGCCACCCCTTCGGCGCGACCGGTGCGCGGCTGGTTGGAACGCTCATCAACGGGCTGCAAACCACTGACGGATCCCTCGGCCTGGCCACGCTGTGCGTGGGCGGAGGCCAAGGCATGGCGATGGTAGTGGAGCGGCTCTCGTGAAGCAGTCCACTCTTATCGCAGACCAGGCCCGCTCCATGCTCGCTGCAGACCGCGCCTTGGAAGGCCTCGGTATTCACGTGTTGAACGCGAGCGAAGGGCGCGCCACGGCAGTCCTGACCGTCACTCCCCAGATGGCCAACGGGCATGGGATCGCGCACGGAGGTTTTGTCTTTGCACTGGCAGATACGGCGTTCGCCATGGCGGCAAACACGTTCGGCGCCGGAATCGCGACCGCGGAGGCGTCCATCTCCTACATTTCCCCGGCGCGCATCTCTGAGGAATTGGTCGCCCGCGCTGAAGTGAGCTTTCACGAGGGCCGCCGGATGATTGTCGATGTAGTGGTGCGGGCAGGGGAGCGGACGGTCGCGATTTACCGGGGCACGGGCCGCGCCCTGCGACCGGTGGACTGAAGATCTACGAAACCTGCCGCCGTCAGAGCTAAAAGTGTGCCCCGACTCCACCGGAATCGGGGCACACCCATTTACGTGTCCAAGGCTGTTGTGCGGGCCCTCCGCCAGAAGGCCGGCCCGCACAGTGCCGTGTCAGTTCTTCGACGCCTTCTGACCTGCGGACGCCAGCCTGTCGGCCAGGCCCATGAGCAACGGTGATCCGGTGGCGGCGATCAACAGGTCCTGGGCCGGTCGCTGGAGCCTCAGCGAGACAGGTTCCTTCGCCCCCGTGAGGAATGTTTCGCGTCCCATTTCCGGGTTCTTGTGGCACCGCACAGGGACATTGAAGATCAGGCGGCGCAGGCAGGAGTTGTCATGGTCGCACCACACAATCCCTTCCTGCCGTCCTTGCAGAACCTTGTTCGGAAATTCCGGATCCGCCAGCAATTGGCGGGCCAGCATGATCCCGTCAGCGAATCCGGCGGTTATTGCGTCGGCGCACTGTTGCGGGTCGTAGGTGCTGCTGAGGAGCAAGGGGACCGCTGGCATGGCAGCGCGGAATGCCTGCGGCTCTCCGTGGTCCAGGATTGCGCCCGACCGCGAGGTGACGTTGTCGTCCATCGACTCGTAGTTGGCATCGCTCAGGGCGATGTAGCCCAGCCCCTCCTTCTCAACGACGGCCGCCACCTCTGCGAACCCTTCGGGCCCCTGGCCATCGGCGAGATGGTCGTTCGTACTCATTCTCAGGCCCACCGGATAGTCGGGACCGACTTCTGACCGGATGGCGCGGACCGTGTCAACCAGGATGCGGGCACGGTTTTCTGCGCTGCCGCCGTATTCGTCGGTCCTCCAGTTGGTGCGCGGTGACAGGAATGAGGAATAGAGATAGCGCATGTGCGCCCCCAACTCGACTCCGTCAAAGCCGGCCGCCTTGGCACGAAGTACTGCGGCAACGGTTTGTTCCTGGACCTCGAGTATTTCTTCCTTGCTGATTTCTTCGGGAGTCGGGTTCGTTCTTCCGCCGGGAATGTAAAAGCCCTGCGGCAGGCGGGGCGCGGCCATACGAACGGGCTTGGGGCTCGCAGCCCTGGTCGGCCGGCCCTCACCGGGCACGCCCATAGCGCCGAAACTCGGAAAGATCTGCGCGAAGATCGGCACCTCATGCTCGTGCACAGCATCCACCATGCGGCGCAGACCGGGAAGGAACTCATCGGCGTCGAAACGCATCAGGGGCCGGAAAGGCGCCTCTTGGTTCCCGCGCTCCGTAGCCACGCCGCCGCCGATGATCAGCAGCCCTGCGCCACCGCGTGCCCGTGCGGTGAGGAACGCGATGGTCTGGTCGCTGGGGTGGCCGTCCTTCGTGGGCTGGAGAACGGCCATGGGGCTAAGGACGTAACGGTTCTTGATGGTGAGGCCATTGATCTTCCAAGGGCTGGAAAGGACCTCGGCAACGGTGGCGGTCTCGGCAGACATTTATCTCCTTGATTTTCAGTGGAAGCAGTGAGGGATGGTGCGTGAATTTACAGCGGGTCGTCTTGCGGCTTAGTGGTGTCCAGCATTAGAACCTGTCGCGCACATGGCGTTCGCGGCCGTAAAGCGAGACCACGGCAAGGATGATGACGCCGAAGACAATGCGGCTCTGCGCTTCGGTGAGCCCGTTGCTGACGATAATCGTGGACAGGAGGGTGAGGATCAGTGCGCCCAGCAGTGTCCGGGTGTAGCTGCCGCGGATCGAGCCGAAGATGGTGCCGCCGACGAGGACGGCCGCCAGGCCGGAAAACAGGTAGGGTTCCCCGATGGTCTGGGACCATCCCGAGCCGAAGGATGCGATGAAGACGCCGGCAATACCGGCCAGGGCGCCGGAGGCGGCAAAGCCAACGGTCCAGACGGTAGAGGTCCGGATTCTGGTGAATCGAGCGGCCCGGAAATTGATTCCCGTCGCACGGAAGCGACGCCCCGCCGTCGTACGAGTAAGGAAGAGCCACATTCCTGCCCCGGACAGGAGCACAATCAGGATGATCGGAGGGAACGGCAGGCCGAAGGTGGCCGCCCTCAAACTCGCCAGGGAGCGGAGCCCGTTCGGAGGGGCGGAGGAGTAGTCGCCGTCGGCAAGGAACAGTGTCCCGCCGGTAATGGCGGCGCCGGCACCCAGGGTGACGACCAGTGGCTGGACCGCGAAGCGGTGGCAGATCCAGCCGATCACGGCCCCAATGCCACCGCAGGCCAGAGCGGTGACCAGCAGCGCGACAACGGCCGGTACAGCGAGCTTGCCGGCGACGTTGGCAGCCATAAACGCACCGAAAAGGATGTATCCAGGAACCGCCAGGTCCAGCCCCCCCAGGATCACAACGAGTGTTTGACCCATGGCCGCCAGGGCCAGCAGTGAGGTAATGACAAGTATCGAGGTGATTGACCTTGGGTTGGCCATGGCCGGCATGGTGGCCACCAGCCAGGCCGCGAGGACCAGGACCACGAGGACCTGCAGGGCCGGTACCTCGAAGACCCAGGTTCTGAACCTGGTCCAGGCCATCTGCCGGGTGTTTGGGGCAAGGGGTGGCTGGGCAGGTGACAGGGTATCGCTGGTCATGATGGGTTCCTCTTCATGCGGGGGGCCAGGAGCGTCGCGCCCAGGACGACGCCGACGACGAGGACGGCGCCGTAGGCGAATTGGATGAGGCTGGGCGCCACACCGGAGGCGGTGAGCAATTGCTGCAGGAGATAGATGGCGACCGCTCCGAAGAGGGCACCCAGCAGGCCGCCGCGGCCCCCGGCCAGGCTGGTTCCGCCCAGAACCGCAGCGGCGAGCCCCAGCAGGGCATAGGTTGAAGCGAGCGAAGATTGCGACGATTGAACGAGAGCGGTCAAAGCGATTCCGGCGATCCCGGCAAACAGTCCGCCGAGCGTGTAGGCCAGGATACGTACTGACTTGATATTTACTCCGGAACCGTAGGCGGAGACATCGCTGTCGCCGGTTGCAAGGAGATTGCTGACAAAGGCCGTGCGGCGCAGGGCGAACCAGATCAGCCCGGCAACACCGACCGTTAAGAGCGCGCCAGGGACAATGCCGACGCCCCCGGCGAAGACCTCCGTCCAGTTGTCCGGGGCGGCCACTGGGTTCTGGGCGATGCTCAGCGACAAGCCCACAAGCAGGAAGAGCATCCCCGTGGTTGCAACCACCGGGTGCAGGCGAACCACCGCGACCAGGATTCCGTTCAACGCTCCGGCCCCGGCGGCAACGGCCAGGAGGATGGGCGCCGCCAGATGCCAGTCGCCCAGTCCCGCCGGAATAAGGATGGCGACGAACAGACAGTTGATGAACGTGGCCAGTGGACCAACCGATATGTCAATGCCGCCCGCAAGGATCGAGGGGGTGGAGGCGAAACCCACCAACACGAACGGAGCCAGCGTCGCCAGGGTTCCGGGCAGGCGTGCGGGGGAGAGGAAGGACGGTGAGACGATCAGGTTCAGCACCAGCAGCACCAGTGCGAGCAACAAGGCAAAGGCAAAGGGCCAGCGCTGGAACAAGGTCAGGACGCGGTTCATGTGTGGACCTCTGATTTCTGGCCGAAGTAGGCGGCGACGATGGAGTCGGTGGAAAGCCCGGAGTGGGGGATCTGGGCGAACACTGCCTGGTCCCGGAAGACCAGGACCCGGTCGGCGAGGTCGACGAGTTCGTCCACCTCGCTGGAGAGAACGACGATGCTCATGCCTTGGGCGCTGAGCCCGTTGAGAATCGCGTAAATCTCCCGTTTGGTTCCGATGTCGACGCCGCGGGTGGGGTCGTTCAGCAGCAGGACCTTTGGGTCGGTAGCCAGCCAGCGGGCCAGCAGCACCTTTTGCTGGTTGCCGCCTGACAGGGTTGAAATGGCATCCTGGCTGGCACCGAAGCGCATTGACAGGGACTGGGCGAAGGCATCGAACCGTATGGCGGTTTTTCGGCTGTCCAGCAACCCGCCGCGACGGTCCTGCCGCAAGGTTGGAAGCGCGAAGTTCTCCCGGATCGACATGGACTCAAAGAGCGACTCACCCCGGCGTTCGCGGGGGAGGTACGCGACCCCAAGAGCGTCACCGTTCCGCTCAGTGAGTTCGGCTCCGCCCTCGGGCCGGGGCCGAACAACACTGCCATGTCCGGCCTGCAAGCCTGCCAGCCGCTTGATGAACTGGTCTTGGCCGTGCCCTTCAAGACCTGCCAGGCCTACGACTTCACCGGCACGCAACTCGAAGTCAATGGGGGCCGCGGCGGCCGACAGGCGGACGCCCGAAACCTGGAGGATGACGTCCCCGGGATCGTGTGGTTTCCGCCGGGTCTCGTCGTGGCCGGAGCTTCCGGTCATATCCGCGATCAACCGGCCGACGGACAGATCGGAACGTTCAACGGTGGACACGCTGCGCCCGGACCTCAGCACGGTAACGCGGTCAGAAATCTCCTCGACCTCGTCCATTCGATGCGAGATAAACAGGATGGCAGTTCCCTCGGCCTTGAGCCGGCGCAGCTCGACGAAGAGCAGATCCCGGGACTCAACGTCCAAGGACGCTGTGGACTCGTCAAGTATGAGTACTTTGGGTTTGCGTACGAGCGCCCGTGCGATGCACACGGACTGCCGCTGGGAGAGCGAGAGTTGCCCGGCGGGAAGATCCAGGGGTATGCCGCCGGAAATCTTCGAGAGTACGTCCTGGGCGATTGATCGCTGCCGGGAGCGGCCCAGCCGGCGACGGAACGTCCCGTCCGAGCCGAGCCAAACATTTTCAAGGACTGACTGGCTTGCCGCGGTGAGCACTTCCTGGAACACCACTGCAATCCCCAGGCCCATAGCTTCCCGAGGCGACCGGCTGTTGAGGGGGACGCCATCCAGGGTGACAGACCCCGTGTCAGGAGAGTGCACCCCGCCCAGAATTTTTACGAGCGTGCTCTTCCCTGAGCCGTTCTCACCCAGCAGCGTATGGATTTCGCCCGGCCGAAGGCTCAGCTGGGCATCGATGAGGGCGCGGGTAGCGCCGAACCGTTTGCTTACTCCGGCGAGCGCCAGGCCGGGGGCTTGGTCATTCACGGCTGATCTCCTTTGATGGCCGAAAAAATGTGGTGCAGCTCATATTCGAAACTAGACGAATCGTACCGCATGTGGCACTCTGATGCCATACGGTACGAACCGTTCATTCCGCAAGGAGATCAACCATGAAGACCACTTCTTTCCCCCGGTTCTCCACAGGGGCTGCCGCGATCCTGGGCGTAGGGGCCCTTGTCCTCACAGGTTGCTCGGCACCGGCGCCGGCGACCACCAATTCCTCCAAGGGGGCTGCAGCAGACCTCTCGTCGCCAGCGGCCGCCGGGACTTGTGGAGCGTTGCCAGCGGACGCTGCGAAGGACCCGAACGGCCTGCTGGCGGCCTTTCCCAAGGAGGTCGCCGAGGGCTACAACCTCTACCCGTACGAGATCCGGAAGTCAGCGTGGGCGGCCTACAAATCGACGAAGAATGGCGGTTTTACCGCCGCAATTGTGGGCATGCCGCCGGCCAGCCCCTTCATCGCCTCCATGTCTGAGGCCATCCGCACCAGCCTGAAGGCTGAAGGGGTCAGGATCGTCGGCGAATTCGCCCCGGATGACCCGTCGAACGTGCCCCTGCAGCTCCAGCAGTTCAACGAGGCGTTGTCGCTGAAGCCGGATGTGATCATTTACACCGCTATCGCACCCGAACCTTCCGTGGACCTGGCCAAGGCTGCGCATGACGCGGGCATTCCGCTAGTTGCCGCCCAGGTGCCCATCGACTCCGAGTACGCAGTCAGCGTCACGAGGAACACGCCCCTGGCCATCGCCCAGGTCACCGCCGGTACCGTGAGGGCTATTGGCGGCAAGGGCAACGTCCTGCGCGTCGACGGCATCCCGGGCATTCCGGTTTCGACCTTCGCAGCACTGGGCATTGACGCAGTCCTAAAGAACTGTCCCGAGATCAAGGTTGCCGGCTCGGTCACCGGCTTCTTCCAGCCGGCAACCGCCCAGGCGGAAGTCCAGAAGTTCCTGGCGACCCATCCTGCCGGGGTTGATGCTGTGCTGCAGGCCGGCACCATGGGTGTCGGTATCCGCAACGCCTTCGAGGAATCAGGTCTGGAGGCACCGCCCATCGCCGACGACGGTTCCAGTCAGGGGTTCTCCTCCTGGGCGCTGGCGAACCCTGACTATCCGTACTTCGGCACCACGACGCCATCAGTGCGAACCGGTGAGGCGGTAGTGGACGTCGCCTTGCGCATCCTGAAAGGCGAGGGGCCCAAGGTCAACCAGATTGTGGAACCGTCGGTGATCGTGTCCCGGGACAACCTCGCCGATGTATCGGACCCGTCGTGGGACCAGAACGACCTGACGGACCTGGCCGGCGACCCGCAGGACTACCTTCCCGCTGACAAACTCGACCTCTTCTTCTCAGCCGCGGGAGCATAGAGGGCGCTGAACCACTTCTGGCCGTTGCTTGGCCGGAATTGTCTAGGGCCCCTTCCGGGTTGGACGCGCACTTAGCATCCAATTTGGAAGGGGCCCTGCCCATGCCCTCAATTCCCCCTGCTGGTCCTTCTTCACAAGAGGAAGCCCCCTGGATCGCCGGGCTGCATGCAACGTCGGTGATCCAAGGGGCCCTATTGACCCACCAGCCGAACGGCTGGGAAAGGGTCCGCTTTAGGCGCTGACGCGTCCGCGCAGGAACTCGGAGTCCGGCGTGTCAGTGACGGGCAGGCCCGAGGCTTCCAGGCTTGCGCGCAGCTGCTTCATGAAGCGGTCCGGCAGCCTGACTGCCGGGGCACGCAGGGCGCCCCCATTGAAGCCGGAGAGCCACTCCTGGTACTTCCACTGGGTGCGGTTGATGGAGCTTGTACCTGGCGTGGAGGTTGAGGACACGGCCATGTTGGCGGCGCGGGCGGGCTGGACCTCCCAGTAGCGCTCCATGGCCTCTTCCCACTTGCCGTTGCGCGCCAGTTCGAAGGTCTTCGGGTAGTAATCACCCATCCAGTTCGTGTTCGCGGTACCGGAGAACTGGACGTCCAGAACCGACATCAGGGGGATAATCTCAGCCTCTATGGGGCAGGAAATCACCACTTCGTCCCGGAAGTGGTGGTACATCTCCATGACCCCGGGAATACCCGGGTACCCCTGTTCGGCCTTGATGGCGACGATACTGGGCATCGCGTCAAGGACGCGGCGCACGAAGTCAACGCTCATGCCAGCTGGGTGAATGCGTTCGAACCCCCAGGCCGGCAGCGGGAACAGCATGGTGGCCAGGTCGGTTTCGTCGGTGAAGCGTTTGGTGTAGTCAAACACCTCGTCATACGACGTCGGCCAGAACGATGAAGGGTAGGCCAGCAGGGCCCGATCCGCACCGGCCTTCGTGGCCAGGTTCGCGGCATGGATATTTTCTTCCAGGGTGCCGAAAATGGCGTGGAAAAAGAGCCCGAAGTCATCCCCGGCTGCCTCACGGGCCACCTCCGTAATCCGGGCATTCTCTTCCGGGGTGATATTGGCTTCGGCGATCAGCAGGGAACCCTTGTAGCCGCGTTCCTTGAGCAGGAGGATGTCGTGGCGGATTGCGTTTTCGTTGATACCGGAGAAATCCGGGGTGAAGGACGGGTGCGTGACGGCGACTGTGCCGACAAAGTTTTCCCGTGCCCAGGAACGTGCCTCGGATTTGGTGTAGTCCACCATGGTGTACTCCTTGATTCTTTGAGTGGGTCTTGTCTCTGGGGCTATTTGCGGCTTGTCACGATGCCGACGGGCAGAACCGTGCCAATGCCCTCCGCGCGGGCGCGGTCCACGAGCATCTCGGCTACAACGATGTCCTGCAGCCCGGAACCGGTCGACTTATAAATCCGGATTCCACTCTCGACGTCAATTTCGGTTTCTCCGGTCAGGACAGCATTGAGCGTGACGACGAGTGAATCCACCTCGACACCGTGCGCCCGGGCCGCGATCATGTCCCCGCTGCCGTGCACCACCTCGTCTCGCGTATCCACCACCACCGTCGCGGCCCTGGCGATCAGTTCCACGGGCAGTTCCCGCTGGGCCGGCGAGGTGGAACCGATCGAGACGACCGCCGAGTTGGGGCCGACCCATTCGGCCTGCAGTGTGGGGGACTCGTCCCGGGAGCGGGCCGCGCACAAAATCAGGTCGGCACCTTCCACAGCCTCGCGGGCGGAACCGACAGCGCGGGCGGGTGCACCGAAGGCACCGTCGAACTCGGCGGCAAAGGCCTCACGGTTGGCCGCTGTCGGGCTGAAGACCCGGATGTCCACGAACTCAAGGACGTGGGAAAAGGCCGTCAGATGGGAACGGGCTTCAAAACCCGAACCGATCACCCCAAGGGTCAGCGGCCGTGGCGGAACGATAGTGGAGGTGCCCACCGCAGTAGTCGCAGCGGTACGCAGACCGGTAACGCGGTTCCCGTCCACCAGCGCCACCAGGTCCGCGGTGTCTTTGTCAAAGAGGGAGATCAAATAGCTGACGCGGAGCCCATCAGCAAAGGACCCCGCGATGGATTTCGCCCCGAACAGTTGCCCGCTGGGCGGTACGGAGGGCATGATCCGCAGCCACTCCCGGGGCGTCTGGGCGAAAATCCGTCCAGGAGTGCCTGCCTCGTCGCCGGGTACCTTATAGGCGGTCCGGACCGCCTCCATCACCGCCGGCCAGTCCGAAAGACTGGCCACGTCGGCGTCGGTGAGAAAGAGCGGAAGATTCTTCGGTAGCTCGCCGTCGGTGCTCACGTGCACTCCTTTGTGTCAGGCAGCCGCCCTGGGCTGCAGCGTGTGAATAGCTCACGAGAGAACAAAAATAGTATTCGATACGAATCGTATCCTATATAGTCGTGACGGAGAACACGTCTCAAGGAAGAGGATCCCAACATGGCAATCGCCACTGTCAACCCCACCACCGGAGCCACCGAGATGATCGTTGAACCCCACACGGCGGAGGAGGTCGGGGAACGCATCGAGGAAGCCGCCAAAGCAGCGCAAGTTTTGCGCGGGACAAGCTTCGCCCAGCGCGCCCGCTGGATGCTTTCCGCTGCGGAAATCGTCGAGGACCAGGCGGAGGGCCTGGGTGAGCTGATCACCGTCGAAATGGGTAAGCCCATTGCCCAATCGATCGCCGAGGTGCACAAGTGCGTCAAGGCCATGCGGTTTTATACCGCGCGGGCCGAGGAATTTCTTGCCGATGCCCCTTTGGAGGACCCCTCATCGGTGGGCGCGAGCCGGGCATGGACCCGCTACGAGCCTCTCGGGACCGTCCTGGCCGTCATGCCGTGGAACTACCCGCTGTGGCAGGTCATTCGGTTCGCGGCCCCGGCGCTTATGGCCGGAAACTCCGGCCTGCTCAAGCATGCCTCCAACGTGCCGCAGGCTGCACTCTTCCTTGACACGCTCTTCGAGCGGGCGGGGTTCCCTATCGGCTCCTTCCGCACCCTGCTGATCGGCGGATCCGGGGTGGCTGCCGTCCTGGCTGATGAGCGGGTCAAAGCTGTCACCCTGACCGGTTCCGAGCCGGCCGGGCGCTCGGTGGCGTCCATCGCCGCTGACAACGTGAAAAAATCCGTGCTGGAGCTCGGTGGCTCTGACCCCTTCATTGTTATGCCCTCAGCCAATGTCGCGGAGGCGGCAGCGACGGCCGTGCGTGCGCGGATCAGCAACAATGGGCAATCCTGCATCGCCGGCAAGCGTTTCATCGTGCACACCGAGGTCTACGACGCATTCACTGCCGAATTCGTGAATTTGATGTCTGGTCTTGTCGTAGGAGACCCGCTGGATCCCGCAACCCAGGTGGGGCCGCTGGCCACTCTGGCAGGACGCGACGAGCTGGCTGAACTTGTCGAGGATGCCCGCGCCCTGGGCGCCCAGGTCTTGACCGGCGGGACGGCTCCGGAGGGCCCTGGGTTCTTTTATGCCCCCACGGTGCTGGCCGGACTCACTGAAGAGATGCGGATCATCCAGGAAGAGGCCTTTGGCCCCGTGGCCTCGCTGTACCGCGCCCGGGACCGCGAGGATGCCTTGAGGATTGCCAACCAGACTGTCTTCGGGCTTTCCAGCTCAGTCTGGACGGCCGATGCCCAGGAAGAGGAGTGGTTCCTGGCAAATCTTGATGCAGGGGCAGTGTTCATTAACGGCATGACGGTCTCTTACCAGGAGCTTCCTTTCGGCGGAATCAAGCGCTCCGGGTTTGGTCGGGAACTGGCGGCGGACGGCATCAGGGAGTTCTGCAACCTCAAGACCGTCTGGAAGGCGTAGGTGGTCCCGCGCCTTACCGGCAAACCCTTGTGCGACCAGGTGACGCATGTTACTTTTATTCGAAACGATACGTACTGAACTTGAAGGAGTAAGATGACGGACGTCAACGTCGACGTGGTAGTTATCGGGGGAGGCCCCGTAGGAGTCACTGCGCTGGCCCTGCTGGGGCGGGCGGGCCTGACCGCCATAGGGGTGGAGCGCGACGTGAAGGTTTGGCCGACGGCCCGCGCTGTGCATTTTGATGGCGAAACCTTCCGTACCCTCCAATCGCTGGGAGTAGCCGAGCGCTTCGCCGAGGCAACGTTGCCAATGTCCTCCTTCCACATCGAGAACGAGGAACGGGAAGTCCTGGTGTCCGTTCCCACGGGTCAGTTTGGCGCCCAGGGCTGGCATGACGACCTCACCTTTCATCAACCCGACATCGAAGTCCTGCTGCGGGAAGTCGTGGAAGAACTTCCCGGCGTCGAGCTCCGCCGAGGCACCAGCGTGCTCTCCGTGTGCAATGAGGGAGCGGGCGTCGAGGTGGCCGTGCGTGACGCCGACGGCGCTGAATCAGTAATCCGCGCCCGCTGGGCGATCGCAGCGGACGGGGCCCGTTCGCCCAGCCGCCAAGCCCTGGGCATTGAGTCCGAAAAGCTGGGCGAAGACGCTCAGTGGCTGGTCGCCGACGGCATCCTGGAAGAAGGCCCCGGCTTGTCGTCGGACATGATCTTCCTGGGCCATCATACGCGGCCCGCCCTGTGGATCCGCCTCCCGGGCAAGCGGGTGCGGATGGAGTTTATGTTGATGCCGGGGGATGACCCCAACGAAATTGCCACCCCCGCGGGTGTGGAAAAGATCAGCCACGGCGTGCTGCCGGCAGACAAGTTCACTGCAGACCGGCTCGCTATCTATACCTTCCGTGGCCGCATCGCACGGCAGTGGCGTGCCGGGAACATCTTCCTGGCCGGGGACGCAGCCCACCAGGCGCCACCGCTTTTTGGCCAGGGCCTGTGCGCAGGAATACGCGACGTGGCTAACCTGGTCTGGAAGCTGAGCGCGGTCCAGCGCGGTGCGTCCGACGATCGCCTGCTTGACACCTACGAGAGTGAACGCATGCCGCATGCACGGTTCTGGGTCGAGCAGGCGACGCGGGCGGCCGGCTTCATGCAAACCACCGACGCTGACATCGCGAAGCAGCGTGACGCCTTCATCCGCGCAAACCCCGCCGCGTCGGCACCGGTCTCCCCACCGTTGGGCCCGGGCCTGCACGAAGGTGGCACCGATGAACGTGCCGGCAGACTCGCCGTGCAGCCGATCCTCAGCGACGGGGTGCGCCTGGATGACATGGTGGGAAGCCGGTTCCTGGTGGCAACAACGCGCGAAATCTATTCCGCCGTTCCGGCACCAGTGCGGGAAGAACTGGAGGATAACGACGACATCGTGGTCCTGTTCGATCCGGCCAAGGTGGGTCAGATCCTTGCAGCCGCCGGAGCCCAGGCGGTTGTTGTCCGCCCCGACCGCTACATCCTGGGCCTCGGCGACACTCCCGCGGCGCTCGAACGCCTCATTTCCAGCATCCCGAGCCTTGGCCGCGACGTGCCGGCACCCCTCTAAAACCCACATTCGACAGATCCGCACCAGACGGACGCAAATACAGGAGCAAATCATGGCATTCAGCCCGATCACACACCTGAGGCACTTCGATATCGCGGTGCCTGACTACCAAAAGCAGGTTGAGTTCTACAAGAACCATTGGGGACTCACCGAGATGGAGAACGACGGCGGCGTGACCTACTTCGCCGCCGAAGGCTCACCGGAACAGTATTCGGTCCGCGTACGTAAGGCCGATGAGAAGCGCCTTGACATGGTCGCGTTCGGTGCAGCGGACAAAGCCTCCGTGGACCAGCTCGCCTCGGACCTCATTGCCAAGGGGGTCAAGCTCATTGGGGAACCCGATGACGTCAAGACCCTTGGCGGAGGATACGGTTTCCGCTTCTTCGACCTCGAAGGACGCACCATCGAGGTCTCCTCAGACGTCGAAGTGCGCCAGCACCGCAAGATCGAAGAACGCGAGGCGATTCCGGTGCGGCTTTCCCACGTGGTGCTCAACTCGCCTGAGCCCGAGAAAATGCGCGCCTGGTATGAGCAGCACCTCGGCTTCCGTCTCTCCGACACCCTGAAGCACCCACACATGGGCGACCTCTTCTACTTCCTGCGCTGCAATGCCCAGCACCACTCCATCGCCATCTCCCGCGGCCCGCACGCTTCGCTGCAGCACGCGTCGTTCGAACTGCGCGGCATCGACGAGTACATGCGCGGCAGCGGCAGGCTGCTGCGCTCGGGCTTCAAGAAGATCTGGGGTCCGGGTCGCCACAAGGCCGGGGACAACACCTTCACCTACTTCCACGATCCCAACGGCAACACCATGGAGTACACCACTGAACTGGACACGGTCGACGAAGACACGTGGCACCCCAGCATCTTTGATACTCGCGACCCTGAGACCTCTGATCAGTGGGGCACCGGAGGCGATATGGACGAATTCATCGCCCGCGAGATGTTCAACGACCAGGACAAGGGCCTCTACGTCCCCCCTCCTGTATAACCCCGCACATAGCGACTGATGGTGGATTCATGGAAGAAAAACGAATGAACGAATTTGCGCTGGGCACCTTCGAGGAGGCCGGGGAGCAGTTCCCCGGGGCGGTCTTTGGTGACCGGGTGGTTGACCTGCGGACCGTGCTGCCGACAATCTCCCGCATCGGTGATCTCTTCGCTGAATGGGATGCACACCTGGATGTGCTCGCGTCCATCGACCCGGCCGCGGGAGGTGCCCGTCCGCTCGACGGGCTGGACGTGCTGCCGCCGGTGCAGCCGGTGGGCAGCATCATCGCGGCAGGGGCAAACTACCGCGAGCACGTCCTGCAGATGAGCGTGGCCCACAAGCTTGGCAAGGAAGGCGCCGACGCAGCGCAACTGGCAGCCGACGCTGCGGCCGAAATCGATGAGCGGGGCCGCTCTGGCGACCCGTATGTCTGGACCGGGATCCCATCGGCAGTCTGCGGAGCCTATGACGAGGTGCAGTTGCCGGATGTGGGCGGCAACGTCGACTGGGAACTGGAGCTCGGGGTGGTCATCGGACGAAAGGCTCATCGGGTTTCGGCCGAGGATGCCCTCGACTACGTGGCCGGCTACACCATCGTCAATGACATCACCGCCCGTACGCTGGTCCCGCGAAACGACATCGCGATGATGGGTACCGACTGGTTCCGCGCGAAAAACCAACCCACGTTCTTCCCCACCGGCCCCTACCTGGTGCCGACGCGGTTCGTGCCGGACCCGGCGAAGCTGCGGATCCGCTTGAGCCTGAACGGCAAGTTGATGCAGGACGCCTTGGCCGATGACCTGCTCTTTGATATCCCGAGCCTGATAGCCTACGCCTCCTCGGTGGCGGTATTGCTGCCCGGGGATGTCCTCATCACCGGATCGCCGGCGGGCAACGGGTCCCACTGGGGCCGCTACCTGAGGGACGGTGACGTGATGGAGGCGGAAATCAGCGGACTCGGTACCCAACGTTCAACGGTCCGCGGGCCCAGCGGGCAACTGCCTCCCTGGTATATTGACCGGCCGGTCGCTGTCGCTGCGGCCGGCGGAGTTGCCCCGTGACCCTGCGCCAGAGCCACTTCGTCCCGCCGGTGTCCTATCTGCTGGCCGAAGACCTGGGATTCCTGCAGGGATCCCAGGTGCAGCTCACCCGTACCACCTCAAGCGCCGAGCAGCTTCGGGCCCTGGTCGCCGGGGAACAGGACATGGTCGTCACGGCGATCGACAACCTGTTCGAATGGACCCTCGCCGGGGCCGACCTGCGACTGGTAGCCCAGGTCGAGGCGACCACGCCGCTGGGCATCCACGCCCGCCCCGGCCTGAAAACGCTGGCGGACCTGGCAGCGTGCCGGTTCGCCGTTGACGCTCCCAACAACGGTTTCGCGCTCATCGCCAAGCGCCTGCTGCGCGACGCCGGCGTCGAGGTGGACTATGTAGTGGTCGGTGGTGTGGGCGAACGCCTTGATGCATTGCTGGCGAGCGACGTGGACGCGACGCTGCTTGGGGCGCCGTTCGACAAACTGGCCGAAAAGGCAGGGTTCGCCCGCGTCGTCGACATCAATGCATGGCTGCCGGAACTGCCAGGCCAAGGACTGGTGGTCCGCGCCGACATTCTCGAGTCCGAGGAACTGGGACGCTACCTCCGTGCCCTGGCAGGCGGGGTGGAAGCCGGCACTCTGATGCCGGATGCGCAGGGCCTCGGGTTGCTTGAACGTTGCGGTTACCAGGCCGGAGCCGAAAGCGCCTGGCACTCACGGGCACGCACGCTTGCGGTGGATCCTCGCGGGCTGGAGCTGCTGACCGGCATACGGCAAAGCCTGGGCATGCTTCCGCGGACCGTAGCCCTGGAGGAGCTCTGCGCCGCTGAACCGCTACTGAAGGCCGCACAGCCCTCCTTCGGCCAGGCATAGCTTCAAAACATCCTGCGCTGGCTCCGGCGCCACACCGCCGGATTTGCCCATTGCAACCGCATAAGCACAATGCGATACTGTACGTATCGTATGAATAAGACTAAGGAGTAACCATGAAACTGGGACGGATAGCAGTGCCCACGCCCGACGGCGAGCAGATGCGGCTTGTTGCGGCGCAGCCCGAAGACGGCCGGGTGGTTGATCTGGCACGCGCCTACGCCCTGACGCTTCAGCGCAGGGCCGCTGACCCTGACCGTGCCCGGGCGCTGGCCCTGGCGGTTCTTCCCGGAAGCCTGGCTGCGGGAATCGGTGGAGGTGCTATTTTCCTGGATGCGGCCCACGACGCGCTGGCCGCTGCAGACGACGCCTCGTACGGGATCGACGAAGTATCGTGGCGCGCTGCTGTCGACTCGCCGGTGATACGCGACGGCCTGACGTTCGAACAGCACATCCAGAACTTCCACCGTACTGTCGCCAAGGCCCAACCGGCGCGCTCAATTTACGACCGTCCGGGTTATTTCAAGGCCACCACGGCCATGTCCTACGGGCACAACCAGGAGCTGCCCTACCCCGACTTCACGGACGCCCTGGACTGGGAACTCGAAATCGGGTACGTGGTCGGCAAGTCCGGCAGCGACCTGACCCCGGACGCGGCGATGGAGCATCTCTTCGGCATCACCGTCTTCAACGACTTCAGCGCCCGCGATATCCAGGGCGCGGAAATGGCCATCGGCATGGGCCCGCAAAAGTGCAAGGACTTCGGGTACGGCATCGGCCCCTGGGTCACCACGATGGATGAAATCGATTCGATCGAGGGCCTGCGCGGCCAGGTCCGTGTCAACGGCCAAGTCCTCTCCGAGACCAAGGTCGAGGACTTCGTCTACACCCCCGCGGAGTTGCTGGCCTACGTCTCGATCTCAGACCGGCTGCAGCCAGGGGACCTCATCGGGTCCGGCACCATGGGCTTCGGCGCCGGCGTGGAGATCGGCACATTCCTGCAACCCGGCGACGTCATCGAACTCGAACTCGAGGGCGTAGGCACCCTGCGCACCCCGATTTCCGCCGAACGCCACACTGCGCCCTGGTGGCCCGAGCCCCGCACCTACCCGCACGACGAATGGGTGGCGTGATGACCCGGCCCCCGGTCCGCCGCATCGTCACCGGACACGACGACCAGGGACGCGCCATCATCCTCTCGGACGGCGCGGCACCCAACCACTGGTCCTCGGACCTGATCCCGGGCTTCGGTGCCACCGTCCCCTGGCTGACCGAAGCCGGGCAGATCGACCACGTCACGGACGAGGATCCGGCCAGCGCGGACGCCCAGATTCCCAGCTTTCCCGCGCCGGGCCAGACGATCCTGCGCATCGCCGACTTCCCGCCGGATTCCGTGTACCCCGACGAGGCGGGCTCAGTGATTTTCAGCGAGCTCGACGGACATGACGAGGCCGAAGCGGGGGCTGAGCACAGCGGCTCCAAGCATTTCTGGTTCCACCGCACGGACTCGCTGGACTACGCCGTCGTTCTCCAGGGAGAAATCACCTTGCTGGTCGACGACGGTGAGGCAACCATGCGCGCCGGCGACGTGGCCGTGCAACGCGCCACCAGCCACGCGTGGTCCAACCGCACTGACCAGACCGCCAGGGTCCTCTTCGTACTGATCGGAACCGAACCGCTCACTGCAGCACAGATCGCTGAGCAGCGCAGGAAGGCCACCCGGCACCTGGAGAGCGCATGATCACCAACGCGGAGGCCGCAGACGGCGAGGTGATCTGGAAACCCGACCTGGAATCGAAGGCCGAGACCGGCGTCAACCAATTCGCCGCTTTCCTGGCAAGCCACGGCATCGAGATCGGCACCGGCTACGAGGAGCTGTGGCAGTGGTCGGTGGATGAACCCGAGCAGTTCTGGGAACTGTTCGCCGACTTCGCCGGCGTCGGTCTTGGTGGGGTGGCGGGGCCGGTACGCACGGTCGATCCCATGCCCCACACGCGTTGGTTCCCGGGACGGACACTGAACTTTGCCAGGCACCTGCTGGAGGGCCACGAGGGGACCGCACTGATCGGCATCGCGGAGGACGGGACGCGCGAGGAGGTCACTTGGGACGCCCTAAGGCGGGAGGTTGCCTCCCTGGCCGCGCACCTGCGTGCTCGTGGTGTGGGCCAGGGGGACAGGGTCGTTGGAATACTTCCCAATGTTGCCGAAGCCGTCGTCGGGCTGCTCGCCACCGCCTCGGTCGGCGCGATCTGGTCGGTCTGCGCCCCGGAATTCGGCCCCGGAGCGATCGTTACGCGGTTCGCCCAGCTCGACCCAAAGGTCCTCCTCGCCGCGCCAGGCTACCTGCTCGGCGGGAAGGACCGGGACCGCCGCGGTGAGCTGGGGGAGATCATCGCCCAGCTCCCCACGCTCGAGCACATCATCTGGGTGGGGCGGCACACCTCCATTCCAGGTATCCCCACCGAGGTTCCGGCCATGGAGTGGGAGCAGGCCGTCGCCGAACCGGCGGAGCTCGTCTTCGCCGAAGTGGAGTTCAGCCACCCCCTGTGGGTCCTGTTCTCCTCGGGGACGACGGGCATTCCCAAGGGCATCGTGCACGGCCATGGCGGGGCGCTGCTGGAGGAAATGAAAATGCTCCTCATCCATTCAGACCTTCGCCCCGGGGACCGGTACCTGAACGTCGCTTCGACGAGTTGGGTGCTGTGGAACTCACTCGTGTCAGCGCTGGGAGTCGGTGCTACGGCCATACTCGTTGACGGGAACCCGACTTTCCCATCGTTGGACCGCGTGTGGCAGGTTGCCGCGGCTGAGCGGGTCTCGGTTCTGGGCGTCGGTGCCGGTTTCGTCCATGCCTGCGCCAAGGCGTCCCTGGCGCCGATGCACAGCCACAGCCTGGACGCCTTGAAGTCTCTCCAGGTCACCGGTTCGCCGCTCTCCGCGGACGGCTATCGCTGGGTTTACGGCAATGTGGGTGACCTTTGGTTGAACTCGATGAGCGGCGGGACCGACATCGCCTCCATTTTCGTCGGAGGGTCACCGACACTGCCCGTCCATGTGGGCTACATCCAGGGACCCGCCCTGGGCGTGCGCGTGGAGTCATGGGACGAAGCCGGCAATCCCACGCGGGGCAAAGGCGAACTGGTGGTGACCCAGCCGATGCCATCGATGCCGCTGAGCTTCTGGGGCGATGACGGCAGCCGGTATCACGAGAGCTATTTCGCGATGTATCCGGGGGTCTGGCGGCACGGGGACTTCATCGAATTCACGCTCCGGGGAATCCTCATCCATGGGCGGTCCGACTCAACTCTCAACCGCCACGGGCTGCGGCTCGGTTCGGCGGACATCTATGCCGTGGTTGAATCTCTGCCGGACGTCGCCGAGGCCCTGGTAGTCGGTGCGGAACTGGGCACCGATTACTACATGCCATTGTTCGTCCACCTGGCCGATGGCGCAGACCAGAGCGCCGCCCGGGAAGCGATCGCCAGATCTATCCGCGAAAATCTGTCCGTTCGGTATCTGCCCGACGACATCGTGTTCATGCCGGGGATTCCGCATACCCGCACCGGAAAGAAGCTGGAGGTCCCCGTAAAGCGGCTGCTGCAGGGATCACCGCTGGAGACCGTAGCGGATCCCGGGTCGGTGGATAACGCGGGGCTGTTGGAAGAATATGCCAGGTTTGCCCTTGACCGGCAGGCCGTATCACCATAGAGCGGTACCGGCATAAAAGGGGGATTGACTCGTGGAGTCAATCCCCTTTTATGCCTCCTTTGGCTGAGGTTCGCCAGCACGCGAATGCCGATCACCGGTTCCTTCCGGGTTGGCTGCATCCAGGACCTCGACGGCGTATTGCACAACCGCCTTGGCCCGGTTAGTGAGGATTGTTTCCTTGGGCCATACGGCGACCACGGAGGTTTGGCCTGCCCGGGGGCGGAGGTGCCTGGTGACAAGCCCTTTGCCTTCGCTCGAAACCGGGATCTGGTTGGGCCGGGACATCAGCAGGCTATAGCCGAGTCCGCGCCCGACCATTGCCCGGACGAGGTCGATTTGCGGGACGACCGCGCCAAGGTGTGGTTTGAGTCCGCGCTGGGAGAACATCAACTGCGTGTATTCCGTGCTGGGTGCCGTGTTGAGCATGATCAGCGGCTTGCCGGCCAAATCTGCCAGTTCAATGTCCTCCTCGCGGGCAAGAGGATCGTCGGCGGCCAGGACGGCCATAACTTCGGTCTCGTAGATCAATGTGCGCTCCACATCCTCGGACAGGCCGATGTCATAGACGACGGCGGTGTCCAGGCTTCCGTCTTCGAGGGCAGGCAGCAGCTCGGAGTGATCTCCTACGGTGATGCTGATATCGATTTTTGGGTGCAGCTTCGCCATGCCCTCAAGCACGGCGGGGAGGACATTGCTTGCCAGGCCTGTGTAGCAGCCCAACGCCACCGGCCCCTTCAATTCGCCGCGGATCTCTCCCAACCCGTCTGCCAGCAGGCTGGCTTCCCGCAGCAGTTCCCCGGCGCGGCGGGCGAAGTGGCGCCCCGTCGGTGTCAGGTGCATTCCCTTGGCTTTCCTGCGGATGCACAGCTGTTCCCCGAGTGCTGCCTCCAGTTCACTAATGGCATGGGAAAGCGCCGATTCGGAGATGTGCAGCTGCTGTGCGGCTGACCCCAAGGTGCTGTGTTCGGGCAGTGCCGCAAAAAGTTCGAGCTGTCGAAAAGTGAATTTCGGCACCGCCGCCTCTTTTCCTAAGGAATCGAATTAGTTCTTCTGATATCCGCAGTTTACTGGGGAATGCTTTCCCGTGACACTGATTACAACCAAGACGTACCAGCAGTGCCGGGGTACGCAATGACGTGCCAGTAGGAGCAACACATGACCACAAAAACCGGGCAGTGCCCGTTCCACGGGAATGCAGAGATCACAGGTCCCACGTCGGCCTCGGTGGAATCCAATGGTGGCGAGATTCCCACTCCCGTATCAACGGATGCCGCAGGCGCCCCTGTGGCTGACTGGGTAGACGTGACCGCCCTTGCAACCAATCCCTATCCGTCCTACGCCCGCCTTCGGGCAGAGTCCCCGGTCGCCTGGGTTCCCCAGCTCAATAAGTTCCTTGTCACCACTTATGCGGGCTGCCACACGGTTGAACAAGACCAGGAGATTTTCAGCGCCAACGTTTCCGGTGCAACCATGACCAGGGCTATCGGCGCCCGGCCGATGTTGCGCAAGGACGATCCGGAGCACTCGCTCGACCGGGCACCGGTGAATCCCGTTCTTCGTCCCAAATCGATCAAGGAAATCTGGGGACCGGTCTTTGAGCGCAACGCCGAAACCTACCTCCAGAAAGTTGCCGAGATTGGACCAGAGGAAGCGGACCTCAACCGGGATTATGCAGCCCCCGTGGCATCGCAGAACCTGATTGACCTGCTGGGGCTGAAGGACGTGTCCGTCGAGCAGGTGCGCCGCTGGTCCCACGCCTTCATCGCAGGCATGGGAAATGTCCTGGACGACCAGTCCATCTGGGACCGATGCGACGCCGCCACCGCGGAGGCTGACCGCGTGCTGGAGGAACTGATCCCCTTCTACCGGAAAAACCCGGACGCCTCGATGTTGTCCGCGTTCGCCAACAGTGGGCTGCCCACTTCCAACATTGCGGCCAACGTCAAACTGACCATCTCCGGTGGGATGAACGAACCCCAGCACATGGTTACCAACATTGTCTGGGCCCTGAGCAACCACCACGAACAGCGCGAGCAGGTCCTCGCCGACCCATCGTTGTGGGCATCCGTGTTTGACGAGGCGGTCCGGTGGCAATCACCCATCGGCATGTACCCACGCGAAACCACACGGGAAACTATCCTCGACGGCGTCCGTCTCCCCGCGGGCGCCGGGATCGGCGTTGTGGTGGCATCCGCCAACCGCGACGACGCCCACTTCGGCGCAACAGCGGCAGAATTCGATATCCACCGGCCCAAGCGCCCCCACCTCGCCTTCGGCAGCGGCGTCCACCTGTGCGCCGGACACTGGGCAGCGAAGGCCTCCATTGGCCAGATCGCCGTGCCCATGGCCTACAAGCGCTTCCCCGGACTGCGCGTGGACGAACGACGGAATGAGAGCTGGGACGGCTGGGTCTTCCGCGGCCTGACCAGCCTGCCCGTCACCTGGAACTAAAAGCAATCCGAAGTACTAAAGGAGCAACGATGCCCACCATCACCTACACCCAGCCCAACGGCACTCAGCAAGTCCTCCAGGTCGAGGCAGGCACTACCCTGATGCGCGCCGCCGTCAGCAACGGCATTGACGGCATCATTGGCGAATGCGGAGGCCAGGCCATGTGCGCCACATGCCACGTCTACGTCCGGCCGGAATATGCACAGGCACTGCCCGGCATCAGCGACGACGAAGACGAAATGCTTGACTGCACCACCGCAGAGCGTATGGACAGCTCCCGGCTGGCCTGCCAGATCGAAATCGTTGCTGACCTGCCGGAGATTGTCGTCGACATCCCTGCCGGCCAACTTTAGAAGCGGGGACGCGACATGAACGTTGTCATCATTGGCGGGGGACAGGCAGGGCTGCAGGTCGCCGACACGCTGCGGACCGAAGGATATGACGGAACAATCGACGTGATCGCCGAGGAACCAGGGCTGCCCTATCAACGGCCGCCGCTGTCGAAGGACTACCTCGCCCCGGGCAAGGAGGCGGCTCCCTTGCCGCTTAGAGGCGCATCGTTCTTCCCTGACAAGAACGTCACGCTCCACGCCGGCGTCAAGGCAACGGGTATCGACCGGGCCGAACGCAAGGTGCAGACCACCGAAGGTTCACTCCACTATGACCACCTCGTCTTCGCGACCGGCGCGAGAAACAGGATGCTGAACTGCACGGGCGCTTCCCTGCCCGGCATCCAGGGACTGAAAACCCTGACCGATGCAGAGGCGCTGCACGCGGCACTGCGCACGGCCCGCAACATCGTGATCATCGGCGCCGGGTTCATCGGGCTGGAATTTGCCGCAGCAGCACTGGCACACGGATGCAACGTTACCGTCCTGGAATTCGCGCCACGCCCGATGGGACGGGCACTGACTCCGGCCATGAGCGAATGGTTCGCTGCCGCCCACCGCTCGCAAGGCGTCAACCTGCGCCTGGGCGAGGGCATCGACCGCTTCGAGCCTGGCGCTGGTGGCCGCGTCGGAGCGGCAATCTCCACCACAGGAGCTTCCTACCCGGCGGATCTCGTCCTCGTCGGCATCGGCGTCCAGCCCAACGACACTCTGGCTGCAGACAGCGGCATCGAAACCAGCAACGGAATCGTCGTCGACGAAACGCTTCGCACATCGGACCCTGCTGTTTTGGCGATTGGGGACTGCGCCAGTTTCCCCAGCGCCCACGCCCAGGGCCGCTTGCGGCTGGAATCCGTCCAAAACGCAACCGACCAGGCCCGTCATGCAGCCCGTACCATCCTGGGAGCTGAACGCCCCTACACGGCCCTTCCGTGGTTCTGGTCCACGCAGGGCCCATACAAACTTCAGATGGCAGGAATTCCACGACCCGATGACGACATCCTGGTCCTCGGCGACCAGGGGACAGCAAAGTTCTCCGTCCTCTGTTTCAGGGACGGCATCCTCGCGGCCGTGGAATCGGTAAACAGCGCCGCGGACCATATGGCAGCCCGCAAACTACTTTCCGCGGAGTCCACCATCACCCGTGCCCAAGCGGAAAGCGAGGGGTTCACCCTCAAGGCTGCCGCCAGCAGGCCTGTCATGCCCGTCTCCGCCTGACCGTTCATCCGTCCCCACCTCAAGAATCTGCGGCATGTTCCATCCCCAGGGCTTCCCCAGGGAGTTACACGCTCACACCCAATTGGAGAGAAATGAGCACGTCCACCCACAGCTCAACGGCGAACCAACGTCGCGTCGCCTTCGCCACCGTCATCGGTACCACTGTTGAGTGGTACGACTTCTTCATCTACGCCACCGCCGCCGGCCTGGTGTTCGCCCAGCTGTTCTTCGAACCGGCCGGCGCGTCCATCGGCCTGCTGTTGTCCTTCGCCTCCGTCGGCATCAGTTTTCTCTTCCGGCCCCTCGGCGCCTTCCTGGCCGGCCACTATGGAGACAGGATCGGGCGCCGCGCCATGCTCGTGATGACCTTGATCCTCATGGGGGCGGCAACCACCTTGATTGGCTTCCTGCCCACATATGCGACCGCCGGTGTTATCGCCCCGGTCATGCTCCTGCTCCTGCGGATCGTGCAGGGCATCTCCGCCGGCGGTGAATGGGGAGGGGCGGTCCTGATGGCGGTTGAGCACGCCCCGAGCGACCGCCGCGGGCGGGCAGGAGCCTTCCCTCAGCTGGGCGTTCCGCTGGGGCTGCTGCTGGCCACCGGCGTCACGGCGCTCATGACAGGTGCCATCTCCCCGGGAGCGGCTTTCCTCGAATGGGGATGGCGCGTGCCCTTCCTGCTGAGCATCGTCCTCATCGTCGTCGGCTACTTCGTACGCCGCGCGGTGGACGAATCCCCCATCTTTCAGGAGATTGCAGCAGCCAAAAAGCAACCCCGGGTACCGATCGTCGACCTGTTTCGACGTCATGGGTTGCTCGTGATCGTCGCCGCTTTAATCTTCGCCGGCAACAACGCCGCAGGCTACATGGCAACCGGCGGGTTCATCCCCAGCTATGCCACCGGCCCGGCCGTCGGTCACGGACGCACAGACGTGCTCATCGCCGTCGCTTACGGTTCTGCAGTCTGGCTCGTCTTCACCTACCTCGCCGGTTTCCTCTCAGACAGGATTGGCCGAAAGCGCACCTACCTCATAGGCTTCGGCGCCCAGCTGCTGTCCTGCTTTCCGCTTTTCTGGATGATCAATACAGGATCCCTGCCGATGCTTTACCTGGCAATGACGATGTTCACTGTTGGCCTGGGACTGGCCTACGGCCCACAGGCAGCCCTTTACGCAGAAATGTTCCCAGCCTCAGTCCGCTTTTCCGGCGTGTCCATCTCTTACGCCTTGGGGGCGATCCTGGGCGGCGCCTTTGCCCCGACCATTGCCACAGCCCTCGTCCAGGCCACAGGCGGAACAGACGCCGTTTCCCTATATCTGGCAGCGATGACGGTCATCTCCCTCGTCGCCGTCTCCCTGGTGCGGGACCGGTCAGGAATCGACCTTTCCATTCGCAACCAGGCCGAACAGGAAGTCGGCGCACTCGTTACTGACCGGCGCAGCCTGGCCGTGTCGGCAGAGCCTGTCCGCGCTAACTAACCGCATCCCACGTGGGGACGTCCAGTCATGAAACGGCTGCAGACGACGTCCGCAAACCCCGGGACGAACCGCCGTCGCCTAACGACGAGCGGGACCGTTGAACAGAGAGGTTCATTGGATTATGACTGCATCACCCACAGCAAAGCAGAGTCTGTCGTCTTTTACAGACTCTGCCGGCCTTACCTGGCGCCACTGGCTCTACTTCGCCCTCATCACCCTCATCCTCCTGGCAGACGGGATGGAAGTGACGCTGATCAGCCACACTTTCCCGTCGCTCGTCAAGGAGTGGGGTGTCTCCGTCGGCGGCGGAATCACCCTCGTTGTAACCGCCGGCTTCATTACCATGGGAGCCGGCGCGATGATCGCCGGCCGCTTTGCGGATCTGGCTGGACGAAAGACAGTTTTGACAAGCGCCGCCGGGCTCTTCTCCATCGCGACGACACTTGGGGCAACATCCCAGGATTTCACCGGCTTCGCGGTGTGGCGGCTTATCGCATGCCTCGGTATCGGCGCAGTGATGCCTACCGGTGTCACCCTCCTTGCTGATCTCGTTCCCGCAAAGCGGCGCGGGGCAATGGTTGCCGCTGCATACGCAGGTGTCGGACTGGGGACCACGGTTGGTGCGGCACTGGCCGGGACGCTCATACCCACTGGCGGGTGGCGGTCGCTTCTAGTTACAGGCGGCCTGGCCCCGGTCGCCATCATCATTGTGCTGGCTTTGGTTGTGCCCGAGCCCCCTGCTTTCTACGCTGTGCGCGGGGCAACAGAGAGGGCCAGGCAAGGACTGGCCCGCCTTGTTCCGAAGGCTGACCTGGCCAATGTAGATCTGACACCACCGGCGAAGGAGGAGAACAAGGATTCCATCAGGGTCATTCTGACCAAACGCTTCGCCCGGACGACGGTGCTCCTCTGGGTGTTCGGGTTCTTCTCGCTTGGTACACAACTGCTGATCGCACAGTACCTTCCGACGCTCCTCCAGCAGCCCTTCCCTGGCCTGAATACTGTGCAGAGCAGCACAATCGTAGGCGCGTACGGATTCTCCAGCGTTCTTGGCGGGCTGCTCCTCGGGGTCATTCTGATGAAGGTCTCCCGCTACATGACAATCAGCATTGTCCTCGCAATGTCTGTCGTGATGACCCTCGTCATCGCTTTCATTCCGAGCCCGGGGTTCTCCAGCTTGCTGCCACTCTTCACGATTGCCGGTTTCATCCTGCCGACAGGTTTCGGCCCGACACGAAACATCCTCGCCGCGGCTGCTTATCCGACGGCGGTCCGCGGCACCGGTGTCGGTATGACAGAACTTGGCGCCCGGCTTGGTTCGGCGGCCGGGGGAGCGGCCGGGGGCACCCTGATTGGCGCTGGCCTGGGTCTCTCCGCCATCTTCCTGGCGATCCTCGTGCCCCTGGCAATCCTCCTCGGAGCCCTTGCGGGACTAAGAGCCGAAGCGAAGCGAACCGGATCCCGAGCCGGGACTCCCGAGGAAGAGGCAGGCCCTGTCCTTGCCCCTCCTATCGTTGCAAGGTGACCGCCCGCTGAACGAAAAGTGCTTCAACGATGGCGGTATCCCCGCCCGATGTGATCAGGCGGGGACTCAGCCTCGGACCCGTCCGGCAAGGCATGGGAGCGGGTGCCCGTTCAGCCGGCAGCTGCTGTCAGCGTGCAGCGGCGGCGGGTTGTTCCTGGAAGGCAGGTACGACGTGCTCGATGAAGAGTTCGAGGGAGCGTTTCTTCTCCTCGTGGGTGAGGCTGTTGTCTGACCAGATGCTGAATTCGGTGACGCCCAGTGCCTCGTAGTGGCGGAGCCGCTCGATGACCTCATCGGGCGTCCCGATCATCGCTGTCTGGTGCAGGGACTCAGGCGTGAACTCCGGGCGGTCCGCGAACTTCGCTTCAGGGCTGGGTTCGAGGAAGCCGTTCTGGGGTGTGCTCTTATTTCCGAACCAGGCGTCGAAGGTCCGGTAGAACTTGTTGATGCCCTCGGCCGGGC
Organism: Pseudarthrobacter sp. fls2-241-R2A-168; assembly: GCF_030209335.1. Lineage (NCBI taxonomy): Bacteria > Bacillati > Actinomycetota > Actinomycetes > Micrococcales > Micrococcaceae > Pseudarthrobacter > Pseudarthrobacter sp. fls2-241-R2A-168. The sequence goes on along the minus strand of NZ_JARVSG010000035.1, from coordinate 242,118 downwards.
GCCGCCAGCCTTCGGGATCGTCGGCGGAGTGCACATGCGTGTGTCGGAGCACCATGAGGTCCGGGCGGGGGACACCGGGGTTGTTTTCGACGGCGGTATCGAATTTACGCGCGAGGTCTTCGACTTCCTCGTCGCCCTTCATGAGGGGTGTCACCATGACGTTGCAGCCGTTGGCGACAGCAAACTCGTGCGAGGAAATGTCGCGCGCGGCGATCCACATGGGCGGCGTCGGCTTTTGAATCGGCTTCGGGACGCTGGTGGAGGTCGGGAACTGCCAGACCTCGCCGTCGTGGGCGTAGTCGCCTTGCCAGAGCGCGCGCACAGCGGGCACCATCTCGCGCAGGTGCTTGCCGCCGTCGACTGCGGACATGCCTCCCATGAGGCGGTCGAACTCGAACTGGTAGGCGCCGCGGGCCAGCCCTACTTCCATTCTTCCGTTGCTGATGACGTCCAGCAGTGCGGTCTCGCCGGCCACGCGGAGCGGGTTCCAGAAGGGGGCGATGATGGTTCCTGCGCCGAGCCGGATGCGGGAGGTACGCGCTGCAAGGTAGGCGAGCTGGGGCATGGGGCTGGGGGAGATGGTGTATTCCATCGAGTGGTGCTCACCGATCCAGACGGTGCTGAATCCTCCGGCTTCCGCGAGAAGCGTCAGCTCTGTCAGGTTTTCGAAGCATTCCCGGTGCGAGACGGACTCGTCCCAGCGCTCCATGTGGACGAAGAGGGAAAAGCGCATTAGTGGCTCCTTGGTTCTGCGGCGGTCTGCGCCGGCGAATCGGTGTTCGGTGCAGCTTCCTGGGCTGCTGCAGTGCGTTCGGCGATGGTCTGGTTGGCGCGGGACCAGTGTTCGTGCTCGATTTCGCGGATGATGACAGTGGTGTTTTCGGGCGCTGCGCCCACGGAGGTTTCGGCGGCGCGGTGAAGCCCATCGATGAGCGAGCGGAGCTGGGCGGGCGTTCGGCCCCGGGCAATGGAGACTTCGATCAGGGGCAAGGCGGTCAGCTCCTCATTATGAAGGGGTCGGCAATGGGGGATTCATCGGTATTGATCCAGATGCTTTTAACCCGGGTGTATTCACGGATGCTTTCCATGCCGTGCTCGACGCCGACGCCGCTGGTCTTGAAGCCTTCGCGCGGTGATTGGGGGGACATGGTGCGGTAGGTATTAACCCAGACCGTTCCCGCCTCCAGGCGGCTGGCCATCCGGTGCGCGCGGGCCAGGTTGGTGGTCCAGACGCCGGCTGCGAGTCCGTAGGTGGTGTCGTTCGCCAGGCGGAGGACTTCCTCTTCTGTTTCGAACGGCATGATCGCGGCGACTGGCCCGAATATTTCCTCCCGGACCACGCGCATGGAGTTGTCAACGTCGGTGAGGACGGTGGGCTCGAAGAAGTAGCCGCCCAGGCCAATGTTCGGGCGGCCGCCGCCGGTCAGGACGGTGGCTCCTTCGGAGACGCCAAGATCAACGTAGCTGGCCACCTTGTCGCGCTGGTCCTGGAAGGCCAACGGGCCCAGTTCCGTGGCGTCAAGGAGTGGATCTCCGATGACGATGCTGCGGGCACGGTTGGCTACGCGCTCGAGCAGCTCGTCGTAGACGGCCTTGTGGGCGAACACGCGGCTTCCGGCGATACAGGTCTGGCCGGCTGCGGCGAAGATGCCCGCCACCACGCCCATGGAGGCGTTGGCAACGTCAGCGTCACCGAAAACGATGTTGGGGGACTTGCCGCCGAGTTCCAGTGTGGAGCCGATGAACCGGGAAGCGGTCGAGGCAGCGATGCGGGCGCCGGTGGCGGTGCTGCCGGTGAACGAGATCTTTGCCAGGCGGCGGTCCTCCACCAGCGCGGCGCCGGCTTCTGCACCGAATCCAGTGACGACGTTGATCACGCCGGGCGGGAAGCCTGCTTGATCGGCCAGCGCGGCAAGGCGCAGGACGGTGGCTGAAGTGTATTCAGAGGGTTTGATGACGATGGTGTTGCCCGTAGCAAGGGCCGGGGCGAGCTTGCTCGTGGTCAGTGTCAGCGGTGAGTTCCACGGGGTGATGGCACCGACGACGCCGAGTGGTTCGCGCAGGGTGTAATTCAGCATGGCCCGGCTTGAGCCTGGGATGGTGTCGCCCTGGATCTTATCGGCGAGTCCTGCGTAGTAGTAGTAGTACTCCGGCATTGCGGCGAGCTGGGCGCGCATTTCACGCAGGAGCTTGCCGTTGTCCAGTGATTCCATGCGGGCGAGTTCGTCGGCGTGCTCGCCCACCAGGTCACCGAGGCGTCGGAGCAGGTGACCGCGCCTGGTCTGGCTGAGGTCCCGCCAGGCAGGGTTTTCGAAGGCTGCAGATGCGGCTGAAACTGCTTTGGAGACGTCGGCTTCGTTGCCGCGTGCGGCCCGGTACAGCACCTCGAGGGTTGCTGGGTTGGTGCTGTCGAAATAATCCCCATTCGATGGCGCGACCCATTCGCCGTTAATGAAGTGCTCGTAGCGGCGTTCAGTGGACATGCGAATGCTCCTTAATGAAGGCTGTCAGTTCGTTGGCGAGCTCTTGGGGACGTTCCACGGGCATCATGTGCCGGGCCCCGCTGATGACGGAGTACGTGGAGCCCGGTATTGCGGCGGCCAGCCGGGCGCTCATCTCCGGCGTCGATCCGTGGTCCAGCTCACCGGTGACAGCATGGGCTGGAACGGTGATCCGCTGAAGCTCCGGCGCGATTTCCGCGTCTGCTGTGGCGAATACGCGGTAACAGGCCAGGAAGGAACCGGGGTCATTGCGCAACAGGACTTCCCTGGTGGCCTCGACCATGCCGGCTGGGACCGGGGACCCGGCGGGGTACCACCTGAGGATGGACGCCTCCACGGTCCCGGGGAAGTCGGAGGCAGCTGACTCCAACCGGGCTGTAACCGCAGCGCGCTCCTGCACTGTCCGGTCACAAACTGATCCGACCGAAACCAGGGATGCCACCAGATCTGGCCGGAAGCGGGCGAGGTGCTGCGCGACGAGGGCGCCCAGGGAGAATCCCACGACGTGGGTGCCGGGCTCCAGGAGTTCCGCGACATCCGCGGCGAGCTCTGCCAGGGTGACCCCCTCCGGGGCGAGCTGTTGCCGGCGTCCGTGGCCGAGGAGTTCGATGATCTGGATGTCGAATTCCGGTTCGAGGAAATCGCGGAGCGGCCCCCACATCGACCCGTCGAGGCCGACTCCATGTATGAGTGCGATCCGTTCGCGGCCCACGAGGCAGTCTCCCTTAATTCGCTTCGGTGCTGAAGGCGGCGAGGCGCTGCTGGGGTCGTCCCTGGGCTGCCGCAGCGAGGGCGATCACGATTTCATCGGCATGCGGCGCGTCGTTAATCCGGACCTCGATGCTCTGGTGGTGGGACCGAATGGTTGCATCAGTGATGTGCTTGAGCGGAATGTCGAACACGACACCGGCAGGGCCACGCTTTTCCACTGCCGGCAAGAGGGTGGTGGCATTGGCAGCGTCACGGAAATGGTTTCCGAAGGCCAGCGTGTGGATGAGCCCGGAACCATGCTCAATCTCGCCATTCAGGCCCACGATGGCAGCCTTCCCATACGCTTCGGCGGGGGAGCCGAGCGCTTCGAGCACGCGGGGGGCGAGCAGGGCGCCGATATCGGAGGCGTTCCCGTCGATTCCCGCTGAAAGGTCCTCGACGAAGCCTTGTCCAGCCCAGGGGTTTTTGACGATGGCTGCGACGACCGCGACTCTTGCGGCCGGGCTGACTTCGCGGCCTCCTTCGATCAGGACGTCTTCGGTCAGGGTGACGATCTTACGGATGCTCATGAAACCAGTTCTCCTAGGGTGTCTGCTTTGACTACGGGATCGGTGCGGCGGTCCCCGATGCGCGAGTGCGGCCTGGGCCCGGTCGAGGCGCCGAGGACGACGACGATCTCACCCGGGCGGGGAGCGTCACCGATGCGTGTGCTGATGGTTTGGTAGTGGGTGCGGGTGGCGGCGGCGTTCTTGTGCCAGAGCGGCACGACGAGCGAAGTGCCGGCGTCGCCACGGTCGTCGGCGAAGCAGATGATGGATTCGCCTTCGAAGTATTCACGGACGAGATTGCCAAAGAACGGTGTGTGGATGAGGGCAGCACCGTGCTCAATTTCGCCGTCGGTGCCGACGAGCGCGGCCTTGCCGAAGGCCTCGATGGACTCCACGCCGCCGAGGTTGGCCGCCAGGAGGTCAGTGAGTCTACGTGCGAGCACAGGAGCGAGCTGAACTACTTCCTCCCCCAGGTCATCGGTCGCACTGCCGCCAAGCCAGGGGTTGGTGACCACGGCAGCTGCCGTTGCGCGTACTGCCGGAACGGCGGGGGAGAGACCGTTTTCGAGCAGGATCTCCTCGCTGTAGTACACAATCTTGCGGATGCCGAGTCTTTGGTCGTTCATCGTCGAATCTTTTCGGTCATGGAGAAGCACACGGCTTCCTTTCGTCGTGGTGGTTCAGTGCCGGCCATCCGGAGCCGGGTCGGTCAGGGCTTCTCTCGATGAGGCGTGAACGTGGTTCCTCATAGCGGATTCGGCCCCGAAGGGGTCTTTATGCTCGATCATCTCCAGGACGGCGCGGTGCTCGCGGGTGGAGGCTTCGAGCCTGCCGGGGTGTTCAACCGTGCGCAGGACAAGCCGCTGATACGCCAGCTGGTTCATAAGCCGCTCGTAGTGCTCAACGAGCTTCCGGTTGTCGGAGCCGCGAACGATCGTCCAATGGAACTCGTGCACCAGCCGGGCATAGGCGTCAGTGTCATGGGTGAGGGAGGTCATCTCGGACTCCTCAAGGTTCCGCCGCAGGATCGAGAGTTCCTGGACTTCACCGCGCCGGGCAAGCAGGGAGGCCGCGAGTCCTTCCAGCGACTCCTTGAGCTGGAAGAGCTCGATGATCTCCCGGCGGGTTGGCTCCCGCACGAAGGTGCCCACCTTCGGCCGGATCTCAACCAGCCCTTCGTGCTGAAGCTGCTTGAGGGCTTCCCGGATTGGGGTCCGGCTTACCTCAAACTCCTGGGCCAGGAAAGCCTCAGGAACAACTGCGCCAGGAGGAAAGTCGCCTCCCAGGACAAGCCGGCGGATCCGATCTAGAAGTCCGTCCCGTTCAGCGGCTTCACTCACTACTTCGAGTCTCTCTTGCATACATCAAAGCGTATGTTGCATGCATCAGTCCCGTCAACAGGTGCGAGGCAATTTCTATAAATGCGCGATTCTTACCGCAATTTCGCTATTTTTCGCCGGCCTCTTGACCTGGCAATGTGACCTGCCTTACCGTCATTGGTATGCAACAGACGCTCGAACCATTTATCACGTCCGCTTGGCTCGCCGCTTGGGACAAGGGAGACCTTGACGCCCTGGACGGCCTGGTAGCTCCCGGATATACGCGCACCAGCAAGGCGACAGGTGCAACTGTCGACCTCGCCGGGCTCAAGTCAGAGATCGCGGCCGTTCGGGAGGCTTTTCCCGATTTGTGCACTACGGTCGACGACGTCGTCGAGGGGGACGGCACCGTCGCCGTTTTCTGGACCTCCACCGGCACCCACATCCATGAATACCTCGGCGTCCCGGCCACCGGACTCACCGTCCAGACCCGGGGCTCGAATATCCTGGTCCTTCAGGACGGCAAAATCCTGAAGGAAACCGTGACCTGGGACGGCAGCGAGCTGCTCGCCAGCCTCGGAATCCGGCCGCTCCGTGGCATCGCTTCCCCTGTGGTCCCGGATGGAGGTGAGCTTCCCGAGTTGGATCCGGACCTGATGAAGGCTTTCAACCGCCAGTTCATCACCGGAGTTACCGTTGTCACCACAAAGGAAGGGGATACCCCGAAGGGGCTGGCCGCCAACTCCTACTGCTCGGTGTCCCTGGAACCACCGCTGGTGCTGGTCTGCGTCCAGAAGACATCCAGCACCTACCCGGCGCTCTTCTCCTCAAGCCACTTGGGCATCAACATCCTGGGCACGGAGCAGCTCGGAACGGTGAAGACTTTCGCCTCGAAGGCCGCGGACAAGTTTGCCGAGCTCAGCTGGCACGAAGGGCCCAAAGGAAGCCCGCTGTTGGACGGTTCTGCCGCTTCCCTTGAAGCTGAAATCCAGGAACGTTTCCAAGCCAAGACCCATACGGTCTTCATCTGCAGGGTCCGCCATGCGGAAATCGGCGATACTGCGCCGATGGTCTACAAGGCCGGACACTTCTTCCACGGCGCCGAACTCGCCGAACTTTAGACGGCCGGCGCGGCCAACAATCCCGGACAGGAAACGAACCGCGCCGACCGAACTGCTCGTAAGCAGCGCACCGAGGTGCGCCTCCAACATTAGGACAAAAATGAGCCCAGATACCATGCGCGCTGCTGAAAGCAGCGTCGCCGAAGACCGCGGGTACCGCGACAGCCTCACCAAAATCGAGCCCTACGGCATCGAGCACATCCCCGACGTCGAACGGCACGGTAAACCCCGGTCCCAGTTCTTCCTCTGGTTTGCAGCCGGAATGAACTTTCCCATCGTCGTCCTGGGCTTCAGCGCCACCTACTTCGGCCTGCCCTTCTGGGCCGCGGCCCTGGCCATCATCCTTGCCGGCGTGACCTCCTCGGCAGGAATGGGCTACTTGTCAGCGATGGGAGTCCGCCTAGGCGTTCCCCAGCAGATGCAGGGCCGCGGACCGCTTGGGTTCATCGGCAACCTCTTCCCGGTGGCCTACGTGAATGTGTTCGCCGGAATCGGCTGGGCGGCCGTGACTGTCATCCTCGGCGGCAAGGCCATCGCCCTTCTCACCGACATCCCCTTCTGGCTCTCATCGCTGATCCTCATGGCAATCCAGCTTGGCGTGGCCGTTATCGGCTACAACCTGATCCACTTCCTGCAGCGGATCCTGTCCTTTGTCCTGGTGATCGGCTTCGTCTTCATCACGATCGTGGCAGCAGCCAACGGACGCGTCGAAACTGACTTTAATACCGCTGCGAAGGGCTTTGACGGCGTGGGCGGCTGGATCATCTTCTTCGGCTGGTTCTTCTCCTTCATCGTCGCTTGGATGCCCTTCGCCTCCGACTACTCCCGTTACCTTCCCAACACGGCCGGGAACAGGCGCGGGGCCGGCTGGGCCACCATGCTCGGCAACTTCGTCACCCTTGTCTGGATGGGTATCCTCGGGACCCTCCTGGGAACAACCACCACGGCGTCCGACAGCATCGGCGCGCTGAAGGAACTCATGGGTCCCTGGGCCGCCGTCGGCCTCGGTGTCGTCGCACTGTCCTCCTTCACCCAGAACTTCCTGAATGTCTACGGCGGTGCCATTTCTATCCAGACCATGGGCGTTCCCGTCAAGCGCCACACCGCAGTCGTCTTCATTTGCATCGCGTCATACCTCGTGGCGCAGTGGGGCCAGACCGGGTTCAACGAAGGCTTCACCGCATTCCTCAACCTGACGGCCTACTGCATCGCGCCCTATGTTGCGGTCCTGGTCTGTGACTACCTGTTCGGAGGCCGGCGCACCGAACGGGGACTGCGGGAACTTTTCGATAAGAGCCGTAAGTTCGAATGGGGCTTCGTGGCCTGGGCGGCCGGCGTCGTCCTTTCCTCCCCGTTCTGGATGTCCTCGATCTACACGGGCCCGATTGCTGCCGCCTTCCCGGAGATGGGCGACCTCTCCTACTACATTGGCGCTGCCGTCGCAGCCGGAGTCTACTTCGCAACCCACCGCCGCAAGCGCCTCTCAGGACTGGAAATGCTGGACAGCAGCCCCGCTGCACAAACCCTGTAACGACCAATGAGGCAGAGATTGGGGAGGGTCCCGCCAGGATCCTCCCCAACCTCTGCACGACCACGACCGATTGCCGGGGAACTGCCAGGAGCGCCAGATGAGTACCGCAACACTGCAAGGAACGGGCACGGCAGAGGACTTCATCGCTGCCTGCCCGCCCCGGGCGGTGGTGGCCGTGGTCATTGAATGGCGCGGACGGATTGCCCTCTTCAAACGCAGCCAGTCTGTTGGACACGAGCGAGGCCTCTGGCACTGCATCACCGGATACCTCGAGCCCGGCGTAGCCCCACAGGAGCAGGCCTTGACTGAACTCAAGGAAGAAGCAGGCCTGACCCTTCAAGATCTCGCCGGTTTCCAGGCCGGAGAACAGCTTCTCATTCCTGACCCCGCGGGCATCCCGTGGCAGGTCCATACCTACACTGCCGTCAGCAAGTGGCGTCGATTGACAATCAATGACGAGCACGACGCCTACCGCTGGGCCGCTCCCGCCAAGATCAGCCGCTTCTCAAACCGGGTTCCTTGGCTGGACATCGTCCTCGACAGCACGCTGCCCACTGCAAAGAACCCCGCTCCCGTGGTCCGAACCCGCGGGGTTCTGCCGGCGACAGGTCCACCAACCCCCAATTGAGCTACACATAGTAAGGAGTCGGCTATGGCCGCACACGCGACTTTGACGATTGACCAAGAAGCAAGCCTGCTCGCCTCCGTTCCTACCGGCCTATTGATTGGCGGGCAGTGGCGGGAGGCGTCCGACGGCGGCACGTTTGACGTGCATGATCCCGCCACCGGGGAGGTGCTCGCCACCCTCGCCTCCGCCACCAACGACGATGCTGTCGCCGCCCTCGACGCCGCCGACGCCGTGCAGACGTCCTGGGCGCGGACAGCGCCCCGGGTGCGGGCCGAGATCCTGCGCCGGGCTTTTGACCTGGTCACCGAACGTGCCGAGGACTTCGCCCTGCTGATGACCCTGGAAATGGGCAAGCCCCTGGCCGAAGCCCACGGCGAAGTCACCTACGGGGCCGAGTTCCTGCGCTGGTTCTCCGAGGAAGCCGTCCGCGACTACGGCCGCTACCTCACGACGCCTGAGGGCAAGAACAAGATCCTGGTCCAGCACAAACCGGTCGGCCCGTGCCTGCTCATCACGCCGTGGAACTTCCCGCTGGCGATGGCCACCCGCAAGGTCGCACCGGCCGTCGCGGCCGGCTGCACCATGGTCCTCAAACCCGCGAAACTCACCCCGCTCACCGCCCAGTACTTCGCGCAGACCATGCTTGACGCCGGCCTGCCCGCCGGGGTCCTGAACGTCGTCGCCTCCTCGTCCGCCTCCGGGATCTCCGGGCCGCTGCTCAAGGATTCCCGGCTGCGGAAGGTCTCGTTCACCGGCTCCACCCCGGTCGGCAAGCGGCTGATTGCGGACGCCGCCCAGAACGTGCTCCGGACCTCCATGGAACTCGGCGGCAATGCCCCCTTCATCGTGTTCGAAGACGCAGACCTCGACGCCGCCGTCGAAGGGGCCATGGCCGCCAAAATGCGGAACATGGGCGAAGCCTGCACCGCTGCCAACCGGTTCCTCGTCCACGAATCCGTGGCCCAGGAATTTACGCGGAAGTTTGCCGCCGCGATGCGCGCGCTGGTCACAGGGCGGGGCACTGACCCGGCAGCCCAGGTCGGCCCGCTCATCGACGCCGGCGCACGGGCCGACGTGCACGCCCTCGTGACTGCCGCCGTCGACGCGGGGGCGACCGCCATTACCGGGGGCGCGCCCGTGGATGGGCCGGGCTACTTCTACCAGCCGACCATCCTCAGCGGCGTCCCCAACGACGCCGCGATCCTGGGCCAGGAAATCTTCGGACCCGTCGCGCCGGTCACCACCTTCGCTACAGAGGAGCACGCCATCCGGCTGGCCAACGCCTCCGAATACGGGCTCGCGTCCTACCTCTACAGCCGCGACTTCAACAAGCTGCTTCGGGTGGCCGAACAGATCGAGTTCGGCATGGTCGGCTTCAACGCCGGCGTCATCTCAAACGCCGCCGCACCCTTCGGCGGAGTCAAACAATCCGGCCTGGGACGCGAAGGCGGATCAGAAGGCATCGCCGAATACACCACCACCCAGTACATCGGCATCGCCGACCCCTACGCCGCCCAGGAAGGCAGAAAATAATGAACAGCCCCAAGCCTGAAGCCGCAACCAGCGGAGTAAAGGGCCAGCTGGTTGTCATCGATATGCAGCAGGCCTTCCGTCAACCAGGCGACTGGCACATCCCGCGGTATGACGAGGCGGCGCGAACTATCGCACGCCTTGCAGGCGCAGGATTTCAACCAATAACCACACGGTTCGTCCCGGACCCGGCGGAATTGGGTTCGTGGTCCTCCTATTACAACCGCTGGCCCAGCATGCGCCGGGATCCTGCGGATCCTATCTGGGATCTCGTACTGCCTGGTGTTGACGCCCGCAGTTCTATTGACCTGCCAACGTTCACCAAGTGGGGCGAAGCAATGGCTCAACGAATCCCGGTCGGTGAGGAACTCATCCTTACAGGCGTGGCAACCGACTGCTGCGTCCTGGCTACCGCCCTTGGTGCCGCGGACGCGGGCCGCTACGTAACGGTTGTCGCGGACGCCTGCGCAGGCCAGAGCGACGTCGCACATGAGCAGGCGCTCACCCTCATGCAGCTGCTGTCACCGATGATCAACGTCGTCAAAAGCGAAACCCTGCTTTAGCCCGCGCCTGCCGGGCACTCACGGCGGTCCCTCGTCAACGTGCTCCTCGCAAGGTCCATTCTTGCTTAATACGTTAGTGACCACTAACGTATTAATTGTGTTGGACGCCTTGGAGATTGCAGCTGAGCCCAATCGGCGTCGGCTGCTGCATCTCCTGGCCGGCAAGGAGCAGGCGGTGAGCGACTTGGCTGCACATTTCGACGTCAGCCGCTCCGCCATCTCCCAGCACCTGCTTTTGCTGGAGAAGGCAGGCCTGGTAACGGCGCGCAGGGAAGGGAGGAACAGGTACTACAGGCTCAACCCCCAGGGGATGGGCCGCCTCCGATCACTTGTCGCCCAGTTCTGGACCGATGAACTGGACCTGCTGTCCTCCGACGCCGCAGCCCTCGCTGACCGGCGGGGTAATGCCCAACACGAACAGCCCGATCACTAACAATTATTCTTAGGCGAGGACGCACATGAGTTTCGACAAAACCATCCACCTGCCGGTAACGGCCGATGAAGCGTTCGCGCTGGTGACGGAGCCGGAGCGGCTGAGGCGCTGGCAGACGGTTGCCGCCAGGGTGGATCTCCGGATCGCCGGTGATTTCCGCTGGACAGTCACCCCTGGACACAACGCTGCCGGAACGTTCAAGGAGATTGAGCCGGGCAAGCGCGTCGTCTTCACCTGGGGCTGGGAAGGCGGCGGCGATCTTCCGCCGGGGGCGTCCACGGTGACCATCACCCTGGAACCTGAGGCCAATGGAACCTCCCTGCGGCTGGTGCACGAGGGACTCACCGAGGAGCAGGCCGCATCGCATGCCATGGGATGGAACCACTACCTGGACCGCCTCGTGGCTGAAACCACGTCCGACGGCGGGGCGGGGCCCGACGACTGGGCCTGGGCGCCGGACCCCATCGACTACCTGAGCTCTGCCGATGCAGCGTTGGCCATCCTCCTGGGCGTGCTGCGCAACGTCACCCCAGCCGACTCGGACAAGGCCACTCCCTGTGAGGACTTCAACGTCGCCCAGTTGCTGGACCACCTCGCTGGATCCTTGCAGAACATTGGCCGCGCGCTCGGCGCGGACCCGGCGGACGTCAAGGAGGCCGCCCCCGAAACCCGCATCGCCGAACTCGCGCAGCCCACCGTGGAGGCCTTCACGCGCCGTGGCGTCGAGGGAAATGTGGATATGGGATTTGCGGAACTCCCCGCAACGATGGTTGCCGGGATCCTGAACCTGGAGCTTTTGGTTCATGCCTGGGACTTCGCCACGGCGACCGGACAGCACGTGGCCGTGTCCGACGTCGTCAGCGATTTCGTGACGGAACTGGCGCAGCAGACCATTTCCGAACAGGTGCGTTCGAGCGGTAGTTTCGCGCCGGCGCAGCCGACCGCCGAGACGGCCAGCAGCCTCGAGCGGCTGCTGGCGTTCACCGGCCGCAATGTCACCCTCTGAACCCAACAATCAAGAAAAGAAGGACCATCATGTCCAAGTATGTTTTTGTTTATCACGCACCAATGACCCCGGCCCAAGCAGCACCTCCGGCGCCTGAGGACATGGCAGCAGTGATGGGGGAGTGGAACGCCTGGGCGGGCAAGGTGGGCAATGGCCTGGTGGACTTTGGCACGCCGCTCGCCAATGGAGTCCGCGTGGCGGCTGACGGCTCCACGGCGCCAAGCCAGCGTGAAGTGGCCGGCTACAGCATCATCGAGGCGGACAACCTGGAAGCCGCCGTGCAGCTGGCCAAAGTCCACCCGCACCTCAACATGCCCGGAGGCTGTGAAATCGAAGTCCACGAGGCCCAGCAAATCCCGGGAATGTAGCAGCTGACGTAATCGATACAACCAGGGTGTCCGCCGTCCATCAGCGGCGGATACCCTGTACAACACTGAGAAGGCCGAAGACGATGACACCCAGTCCCGATGGAACCGCCACCACCCTCAGCAAGACCTTCAGCCGTACCACCCAGGTGGCCACCACCATCAATGCCAGTCCTGCCTCCGTCTGGCATGTGCTGACCACCGCCGCGGACTACCCGCGATGGAATTCCACAGTGGTATCGCTGGATGGCGAGATCAAGCCGGGCTCCACGATCCGGCTGGTCTCCACTCTTGATCCGGGCCGCACCTTCAAACTGAAGGTCAAAGAGTTCGAGCCTTCGCGCCGCCTCGCGTGGGGCGACGCGCTCGGTACCCGCGTCTACACGCTCGCTGAAACCAACGGCGGCCAGACCCTCTTCGAGATGAACGAACGCATCGGCGGCCCGGTCTTCCCGCTCTTCGCGAGCAAGATCCCGTCTTTCGAAGCCAGCTTCGAGCAGTTTGCCGTTGACCTGAAAGCGGCAGCCGAAACCGCCAGTTAGGCGCATTCAGCTACGGGAGGGAAGCACAATCCGGTGGAGTGTCAGGCGGCCAGCGCCACCCCACCAGGCTGCGCCTGTAGGCCCTTGGCTGCAGGCGCTGACGGCGATTTACCGCGTGCCCTCCCGCAGTGAGAAGGCGTGCGGTTCGAGCCCCGCAGCGTTCATTCCCCATGCCTCAGCACGTCAGGCAGTTCGTCCACGTACACCGTCTGCGGCGGCTCGAAATAGATCACCAGCACCTCATCACCCACGGCGAAGACGCTGGTCTTGTCGAATGGGTGGGCGTGGAAAGCAATGGTTCCGCCGAGGTACGGCAGCATGACTTCGCCGATGGTGCCGGGCCCGATGCGTCCGGTTACCCGCCCGACCTTCCCGGTCAGGCTCCGGTCAACCTCGCGGTGCACCCAGTGTCCCTAGGCGCCCGGAGCCGGCGGCGTCCGCTTGGGGTCCTTGCCGTTCTTGAGGGCGGAGGCCAGGGCGGGAAGGTAGTCGCCCGCCTGTGCGAGGATCCCGCCGAGCATTTTGTTGACGCCGTCGCCGCCGTTCAGGACGGTCATCTGGCCCACGTGGGAGAACGGCTCGGCGGCTGCGGCGATGATGGCCGGCATGTTCTCGGCGAGCTGCTGCGAAATCACGGCGTCCTGGTTGGTCCCCAAGGCCTCAGCCCGCGCCTTGATGCCGTCTGCCTCGGCCAGCGCCTTTGCTTTGATAGCAGAAGCCGCAGCATCACCTTTGGCCTTGGTTGCCGCGGCTTCCGCTTCGCCGGTGACCTTGGTGGCTCCGGCAGTGGCAGCCGCTGCGGTGGCGTTTGCCTGGGCCAGGAGTTCCGTCCGGCGGGCGTTGGCCTGCGCTTCAAGCTCGGTGCGGCGTGCCAGTGCCTCCGCAGCGCTGATGTCCGCCGCCTTCTTGCCCTCCGCTTCGGTTCGCGTGGCATAGGCTTTTGCATCCGCCGGTTTCCTGACAATCGTCTGGAGCTTCTGCTCTTCCCGGTCCGCCTCAAGCTTGGCCACTTCAGTTTCCTGGACAACCACCTGCTGCCTCGCGGTGGCATCGGCCAGGGGGCCGGCCTGGGCAGCATTAGCCTTGGCGCGCTCCGCGTTCGCCTGCGCTACCGACTGCCTGATGGCCGAAACGCTTTGCGCGTCCGCGATCAGGGCCGCCGCTTCCGCTTCCTTCTCTGCCGCCTCACGGTTACGGGTGGCCTCGGCAATGCGTGCCTCCATCTTCACCTGGGCAATATGCGGTTTCGCGATGTTCTCGATATATCCCGTGGGATCCTGCAGGTCCTTGATCTGCAGCGAATCCACCACAAGCCCAAGTTTTTCCATCTCCACACCGCTGGCGCTCCGGACCTGGGAACCGAGCTTGTCCCGTTCCCGAATTATTTCCTCCATCGTCATGCTGCCAATGATGGAGCGCAGGTGGCCCTCAAACACGTTGTACACTTGGCTTTCCATCTTGGCCTGCTGGCCTAGGAACCGCCGGGCCGCATTGGCGATAAACGGCGGTGCGTCGCCAATCTTGTAAATGACCACGCCCTCCACGATCACCTGGATGCCTTGGGAGGTAACACAGGAGACCTTCAGCTCAGTTTCATTAAGCGTGAGGGACAGGGCCCGCACCGTCTGAAGGCCCGGAAGCACCAGGGCACCCTTGCCCGTGACAATCTTGAAATCCATCCCCGCTCTGGTTTCAAGGGTTCCGCGGGTCAGCCCGGAAATGATCAGGGCTTCGTTGGGCTCAGCCACCTTCCACATCAGCTTTGTCGCCACCCAAATGACGGCGATGGCGAACAGCACCCCCAGAATCGTGGCGAGAAGCGGAAAGAACGCTGAGAAGTCCGGCATGACCAGATCCTTTCAAGGAATGGAACAGGCATTCGCGTAAAGCGTCGAATAACCCAGCCGTCCAACGTTGGAGGTCAAAATGCCCTAACTCCGGCCCGCCGGGCCAGCTGTTGTAGACAGTCTGGTTGCGCCCGGCCAAAGAGTCCAGAGCAGACGTGATATTTGCCTGCGGCAACTGAAGCGGCACGTACATTTGGCAATTGCAGGCACCCTCCCGGACCGTTGGTGCTTGGACTAATGCGTTGCCTTGATTTCGCAAATGGTCAGGTTCCGGAAAGTCGCGGCTCCTTCGTGGCAGTAAAGACGGATTCCGCTGTCGCCCTCCAGCGGGAATACCCGGTGTGACTGCACCACCCGCCCGTCTCCGACAAACATTTCCACGCTCGTGAGGTCCACGAGGATGCGGAGGGTGAGCCGTCCTGCCGAAGGGTCGATCGGGGTCTGCGTTTCGCCGCCGGTGGGATTGATCGTTGGCCGCCTGTTGAGGTAGGCGAAGGGGCCCCGCAGGAAGGCGCCGGCGGCGACGTGCCTGCCGCCGCCCTCTGCGCGGCACAGCTCCAAACCCAGGTTGGCTGGCGCGGAAGCAGGGTCCCACGTGAGCTCGCAGGTCAGGTCGTAGGCGGCTGCGCGGACGTCGAGGTCGCGGGTGCCGCTGACAACTACGTCGCCCAGAAGGTGGGTGCGCTTTACGTAATTTTCAAGCGCGGACGTGGGGGCGGAGACAAGGTGGTATCCACCGTCCGCCTGTTTGAGGCGGAGGTCGCGCACGATCATGTCATCGCCGTTGTAGGCATCCGTCTCAAGCGTCGGCGTGTTGTGGGGGTAGTCCCAGAAGTTCGCCCAGCCGATAGCCCGGCGGAGGGTCTCATCTTCCGCACCCGACGCATCGTGATGTGGATAGGTGACTGCCCCATAAAAGTCGAAGCCGTAGTCGAGCCACTCGGGCTCGGACCGATCGGGCGTGAACGATGCCCCATCGAAAGCACCTGTCCAGTACGCGTACGTTGCGGGCAGGCCGCGGCCTTTGCCGTTGGCGCTCGTGCCGAGGATCCAGTGCGAGCTGCCGTCATCAGCCGTCATGCGGAAGATATCGGGGCATTCCAGCACCCCCAGATCAGTACGCAAGAACTCGCCGACCCGACGCCAGGACCGCAGGTCGGCGGAGGTGTAGAAGCCAAGCTTTTGCCCCTCGGCGTTCACCATGAACCATTGCTGGCGGTCAGCGTCCCAGATCACCTTGGGATCGCGGAAGTCCTGCACTCCGGGGTTCGGGAGTACCGGGGCTGAACCGCCGGCCTGGAACGAGCGTCCGCGGTCGGTCGAGTACCAGAGGTACTGGGCCTGGCGCCCTTCGGGGGCCTGCGTCACGAGGGCGATCACCGCGCCCTCGCCATATCCGGCAGTGTTCTGCTCGTCGACCACAAGGGATCCTGACCAGCAGTCACCGTTGCCGTCGCTGAACTTAGGGATGGCTACGCCGCGGTCAGTGAACACCACGTGGTCGGTGGTCGTCGTGCGGCGCCATGACGTGCCTCCGCCGCCCTGCAGGTAGTCAGCGTTGTACAGGTAGTAGTAGTGATATTCACCGTCCAGGTAGATGGGGCGCTGGGGGTCGTTCTTCCAGTTGTCGGGGACGCTGAAGTGATAGGTGGGGCGCATCCGGCGTGATCCTTTTGACATTGAGCCTTTTGATCCGGAGTCAGGTGAGCTGGTTGGTACGGCCGCGGCGGGTCCGGCGAACGCTGCTGACAGTGCGAGCGATCCGCCGAGTGCCGCCGCCCCGCTTCCAGTGAGGAGTGAACGACGAGAGACCGTGGGTGAATCTTCCATGAGTTCCTTCGTGTTTTTGGGCAGCGTCGATGCTGCTGTGTAAGTGGGTTTTGATGTACTTGCCCCGCGCGTCAGGGGAAGAGGGTCCGGGTACCCTCATGGGTGCTGGCCATGGTCCAGGCGTCGAGGGAGAGTCTCTCTACCGTGCCCTCGGCGGCAAGGCTGACCTGATCCCCGCCCAAGGTGGGGTAGACGCGGGCTGTGAGCGGGACTCCGTTGGCAAAGATTTCGACGGCGGACCGGTCCAGGATGACCCGCAGGTGCACCCGCCCCTCGGGCATGGGAACGGGGCCGGACTTGTCTTCCACATCAACAGTTGGATCGAGGCTGCTTCGCGTGCGGTCCAGGCGGAGCGTGCCACTGGTGGTTCCGTCAGCCGCCCTGCGCAGCTCGATGATCGTTTCCTCGCTGGGGCTGCCGAAGGTGCCCGGTTCCGTGGAGCCCAGGACGCCAAGCCGCAGCAGAGCGCCCGGTGCCAGTTGGAGGTCCAGTTCGAGGTCGAGTTGCTTGCCGGACACGCCGGTTTCCAAGGGCCCTGATGTGCCGGTCAGCACCTGTCCGGGCAAGCTGGTGTGGTCACGGCGCAGCTTCTTGATTTCAGGTACGGGCGCGAAGCGGAGAGTCCCGTCCTCCGCGGCTGTGACGATTCGCGGCAGGCTCATAACCCCTGACCAGCCGGCCTCCACCATCGCGGCGTCGCTGCGGCCTTCCTGCATCCAGCCGAACATGACCCGCCGGCCGGACTCATCCTGGAATGACTGCGGTGCGTAGAAGAAACGGCCTCCGTAGTCGAGGCGGTGCAGCGCCGTGGGCTCGAAGGTATCCCCGGCGTACCGCCCGGTCCAGTACAGCGGGTGGCGGGTGTCGCCGTCGTCCCAGGCGGAGAAGACTAGTACGTCAGGCGAGCCGTCAGAAGGTGCAGACCCCAGCGAACCCTGCCCCGCCCGGAACAGGTCCACGCATTCCCACATGGTCCCCGTCCAGTCAGTATCCGCAGGATCACCTTGTGAGGCATCGCCGATGAACAACGGCCCGATGTAGTCCCACGACCGAAGATCTGGCGACTCGTACAAAAACGCCGTGCCGCCGCGCTGACGAATGCCTGACCCCACCAACTGCCGCCACTTCGTTCCCTCACGCCAGACGCAGTGATCGCGGTAAGCCGTGATGTCTACTCCAACCGGGGGCGCTGCGATCACGGGATTTGCCGGGTCCTTCGTCCAGCTCAACAGGTCCGGGGATCCTACGGCGACGCAGGGCAGCTCCTTGCCCTCGAGTCGCCCCGAGTACACCAGGGTGGGCGTGCCGCCGTCGTTCACCAATACGCCGGACCAACAGCCCTCGGCGTCGGGTCCGGGTGACGGTTCCAAGGCAACCGGCTGGTCCGTCCAGGTGACGAGGTCCGTGCTGGTGGCGTGGCCCCACTGGATGCGGTGGTGGAAAGCGCCCTCCGGGTTGTACTGGTAGAAGAGGTGGTACGTGCCGTTCCATTGGCTGACGCCATTGGGGTCGTTGAGCCAGCCGGCCGGCGACACGAAGTGGAAGCGTGGCCGGAGGGGATCGGCCTCGGCGCGGGCCACCAACTCATCCTGGGGAACGGTGGCGAGCGGATGGGTCGGTCCAGTCATGCGGAGGCCTTTTCTTTGGTGTTCGACGCCGGGAGGTTGGGTTGCGCCGGTTCGCCCGCCAGGGCATGGCCGTCGTTGCCAGCCCACGGCTGGTAGAGGTGGCAGCGCACCCAATGGCGGTTTTCGGGGTCTCCCACCTGATGGCGCACGGGTTCTGCGGCCGAACACGCCTGGTTCGGGTCGCCGTCGTAAGCGCATTGCGTCGAAGCCATCACCGCTTGCCGCAGTTCCGCGCGGCGCACGGGATCGTACGAGCCTGCCCGGGCTGGGTCCGGCACAGCCGAAACCAGCAGTTGGGTGTAGGGGTGCGCGGGGTTTGACAGCAGGTCCAGGGACTCGCCTTCCTCAACGAGTTCCCCGGCAAACATGACCGCCGTCCGGTCCGCCAGGTAGCGGGCGGAAGCGAGGTCGTGGGTGATGTAGAGCATGGAGATGCCCTGCTCGTCGCGGAGTTTGCGCATCAGGTTCAGCACGCCGATCCGGACGGAAACATCGAGCATGGAGGTGGGTTCGTCGGCCAGGATGACTTGCGGTTCAACAGCGAGGGCCCGGGCAATCGCAACGCGCTGGCGCTGGCCGCCGGAGAGCTCGTGCGGATATGAATTCAGCATGTCAGCCTGCAGGCCAACAGTGGTCATCAGTTCTTCGAGCCGCCGCTGGGTCTCCTCTTCGGAACCGCCGCCCTTCCCGTGGATCGCCAACGAACGACGCAGGAAGTGCTCGATCCTGTGGGCCGGGTTCAGGGAACCGAAGGGGTCCTGGAAGACCATCTGCAGTTGCGAGCGGAACGCCCGGGAGGCTTGGAAACGGTCGCGCTTGAGGATGTCGACGCCGTCGATCAGGATCGCGCCGGCGCTCGGCTTCTCGAGCCGGGCAACACAGCGGGCCAGGGTGCTCTTGCCGGAACCGGATTCACCCACGAGCGCCACGATCTCGCCGCGGCCAAGGGTCAGGTCCACACCGTGCAGGGCGCGGACCGACCCGCGGGAGAACAGCCCGCCAATAGGGAAGGATTTGCCCAGGCCACGAATTTCAAGGGCGGGGGCGCTGGCGGTGGAACCGGCCGCGGGGGACGTCAGGGAGTGGCTCATCGTGCGGCTCCTGCCAGGTTTGCGGAATCGATCACTGAAGCGTCGGCACCAACCGGAGCCACGAAGTGGCCGGGAGCCGCCTCGCTGAGGTCCGGGATGTTGCGGAACTTCACGCCGTCGGGCAGCCCTGTCAGCGGAATACGCGGGCCGGTGAGCGGCGGGAACGCACCCATCAGTGCCTGGGTGTAGGGGTGGCGGGGAGTGGCGTATACGTCCTGTGCCTTTGCGGTCTCCACGATCCTGCCGCCGTACATCACGGCCATGCGGTGGGAGAGTTCCACCATGAGGGACATATCGTGCGTGATGAAGAGGACCGAGAACCCGAGCTCGCGCTGGAGTTCCTTGATTTGCGCCATGATCTCCTGCTGCACCACCACGTCCAGCGCGGTGGTGGGTTCGTCCAGGATCAGCAGGGACGGCTTCAGCGCCACGGCCATGGCTATGACAGCCCGTTGGCGCATCCCGCCCGAGAGCTGGTGCGGGTAGGACTTGAGGCGCGCGGGGTCGATCCTCACGAGTTCGAGCAGTTCTCCCGCCCGCCGCAGGGATTCCTTGCGTGAGTAGCCGGCGTGGGTGGTGAAGATGTCCACGATCTGTTCGCCGATGGTCAGCACGGGGTTGAGCGAGTTCATTGCTGACTGGAACACCATGGCCACGTCCTGCCAGCGGAAGCGCCGCAGCTCCTCCGCGCTCATGGCCAGGACGTCCTTGCCGCCGAAGGAAATGCTGCCGCCTGCGATCTTCGCGGGATCCTTCAGGAGCCGCATGATCGAGTTGGCGATGGTGGACTTCCCGCAGCCGGACTCTCCCGCAAGGCCGAACACCTCGCCGGTGCCGATGCTGAAGGAAACGCGGTCGACGGCGGTTGTGGAGCGGGTGTCGCCGATGTACTTGACGGTGAGGTTCTTGACGTCCAGGACGGGCTCGTGGGAGCCGAAGGAGACTTGGGAGATGGTCATTTGGAGGCGCTCCTTTCGGTATTTTTCGGGGTTTTGATCTTCCGGAGCCGGGGGTTGGTGACCTCGTCCACGGCGTAGTTGATCAGCGCGAGCGCGAAGGCGACCAGCGCGATGCAGACACCTGAGGGGATGAAAACCCACCAGCTGCCGGTGAGCAGGGCGCCTTCGTTGCCGGCCCAGAAGAGGTTGTTGCCCCAGGAGACCGTGCTGACATCGCCCAGGCCCAGGAACTCCAGGCCCGCTTGTGCGCCGATGCCGTAGATGACGCAGGCCAGCAGGGTGCCCATCACGATCGAGGCCATGTTGGGCAGGATTTCGCGGAACATGATCCGGCCGGCCCGTTCGCCGGACACCACCGCGGCGGCCACAAAGTCTTTGGAGCGGATGGACAGGGCCTGTGAGCGCAGGACGCGTGCTGAGCCTGCCCAGCCGGTGACGACGAGGACCAGAATGACGGTGCCCAGGCCCGGAGGCAGGAATGCGGCCAGGATGACCAGCAGCGGCAGGCCGGGAAGGAGCAGGAAGACGTTGGTTGCCAGGGACAGTGCTTCGTCGATGAACCTGCCGAAGTACGCTGAGGCAAGGCCCACCAGGATGCCGATGAAGGTGGACGCGAAGCCCACTGTCAGCCCGACGAACAGGGAACTCCGGGAGCCGTGGACGGTCAGTGCGAGGACGTCCTGTCCCTTGGCCGTAGTTCCCAGCCAGTGCTCGGCTGATGGTTCCAGGGAGGCCATGGCGGTGATCCGCGACGGGTCGCCGGGGAAAAGCACCGGTGCCAGCAGGGCCAGTGCGATGAAGACGAGCATCACAGCCATTCCCGTCAGGGCTTTTTTGTTGCTGAGGAGGCCGTGGACGAAGCTGCGGTTGGGCTTGCGGACGGCCGGGGTTTGAGTTGGCTGCTTCAGAAGTGCGGTTGTCATGATTGGTTCCCCTAGTTGCTGCGCACGCGCGGGTCGAGGCGGACGTAGAGGATGTCCACCAGGAAGTTGGCCAGCAGCACGGCGGCGGTAATGGTCAGGAACAGGCCCTGCATGAGGGGGTAGTCGAGGCCCTGGACGGCGTTGAGGAGTTGATAGCCGACGCCGGGGTAGGCGAACACCACCTCGGTGAGCAGCGCACCGCCCACTACGAATCCCAGGCCCATGCCGAAGCTCGTAACCGATGGCAGCATGGCGTTCCGTGCTGCGTAGCGGAGCATGATGCGGCCCGGGCGGAGTCCCTTGGCTTCGGCCATGGTGATGTAGTCCTCGGAGTTGGTGGCGATCATGGTGTTCCGCATGCCCAGCATCCAGCCGCCGACGGAAACCAGCACGATGGTCAGGGCCGGAAGCACCAGGTGGGCGCCGACGTCGCCGATGAACTCCCACGTAAACCCCGGCTCCAAGCCATCGGTGAAGGCGTGGCGGATGGGGAACCAGTTCAGCACCACGCCGAACAGGTACAGGGCACCCATCGCCAGCCAGAAGTACGGGAATGAGCCGATGAACACGAGCAGCGGGGGGAGTGCGGAGTCGACCGCGCCGCCGCGCCGCCAGGCGGCCAGGATGCCCAGCAGGTTACCGGCGACGGCGGCAATCACCAGTGCGGTTCCACCGAGCAGGAGGGTCCAGCCGATCTGGGACGAGATGACCTCGGTGACCGGGGTGGGGAAACGCGAGATGGAGACGCCCATTTGCCCGGTGAAGATGTTGTGAAGGTAATCGGCGTATTGCTCCCAGAGAGGCCGGTCGTCAACGCCGAGCAGCTTGCGCAGGGCCTCGATCTGTTCGGGCTGCATTCTGTCCTGGGAGCGGGCGAACATGCGGGAGACGGGGTCCCCGGGCATGAAGCGCGGGAGCAGGAAATTCAGGGTGATGGATGCCCAGAAGGCGATCAGGTAGAAACCCAGGCGGCGCAGGATGAAGCGCACGGTTTCCCTCCATTCGGGAATTGCGGCGAATTTGGGGCACGCCCGGCGGGGGTTGGCCGCCCGCCGGGCGTGCAGTGTGGGGGTCCGCCCGGGGCGGCCCGCTGCGTTTACTTGCGCGGTTCGAGCGTGGTCAGAACGAGCACTGTGGTGGGCGACTTCACCGAGAGGGTGGCGTAAGGGTTGTCCTCGGTGGGCCAGCCGGTGAAGCGGGTGTCGTTGAAGGCGCCCCATTCCGGGCCGGAGAAGAGCGGCACCAGCGGTGCGGCGTCGTTGTACTCTTCCTGCAGCTTGTTGGCGATGTCCTTCTGCTTGGACTCGTCTGCCTCTGCAGCGAACTCTGCGAGCAGGGCGTCGGCTTGGGGATCGCCGAAGCGGTGGTAGTTGTCGAACGTCTTGGTGCCGACAGGCTTCACGGTGGCGGTGCCCATGGAGGTGCTGAAGTACTTGTACGGGCTGGGGTCGTTGGCGCTCCAGACGATTCCGGAGTCGAAGTCACCGGTTTCGTAGCTGGCAACCACAGCAGCCCAGTCCGGGGACTCCACCTTGACGGTGACCCCGACCTCTGCCAGGTTTTGCGCAATCACGTTGGCTACGGACAGCCAGTCAGAAGAAGTCGCGCCCACGGAGATCTTGAATTCGAAGGGCTTGCCGTCCTTGAGAGTGCGCTTGCCGTCAGCACCCTTCGGGTAGCCCGCCTTGTCCAGCAGCTCGTTGGCTTTTTGGACGTCCAGCTTGGTCCAGGTGCAGTTGTCCTTGACTGCGTTGTTCTTCCAGGTTTCGTAGTTGCCGGAGAGTCCGGTGCAGTCTGCGGGCTTGGCGTAGCCGCTCATGCCGATCTTGGTGACCTGCTCCCGGTCAACAGCCATGCTTAGGGCCTTGCGGACTTCAACATCGTTGAAGGGGGCCTTGGTGGTGTTGAGCTGCCAGTTGATCATGGAGCCCGTGGCCGGGAACCAGTAGTGGCGGTGGTCCTTGTCCTTGGAGATGAACGTCTTTTCGATGTTCGGGATGTACTGCGGGGCCCAGTCCACGTCGCCGTTCGCGGCGGCGAGGTTGGCGCCGTCGTTCCCGGCAAAGGCGAGCATCTTGATGCCTGCGATCTTTTGCTTTTCCGGCTGCCAGTAGTTGGGGTTCTTCTTCAGCACGAAGGACTGGGCCTGGAAACTGTCAACCTCGGTGTAGGGGCCGGTGCCGACGGGCTTGGCGTTGGCGTCCTTTTCCGGATCGGCGAGGGCGGACCAGATGTGCTTGGGCAGGATGCTGAGTTGTCCGACGTCGTGGAGGGCCGGGGACCATGGCTTGTTGAAGTTGAAGGTGACCTTGTTGGTCCCTTCGGCGGCAACGTTGTCCAGGTAGTCGTAACCACCCTTAATCTTCTTCTGGAGCTCGAAGGTGTAGGCGACATCCTCGGCCATGAGGGGCTGGCCGTCGGACCACTTCACGCCGTCCCGGAGGGTGAAGGTGATGGACTTGCCGTCGTCGGCGGCCTTCCACTCTGTGGCGAGCCACGGCACGGTGTCTCCCTTGGCCGGGTTGAAGACCAGCAGCGACTCGTAGATGGACTGCTGGACCATCGGGCTGACGGTGGGCGCGAACGGGTTGAAGTTCTGGACGAACGTGCCCATGTCCTCGCGCGGAATGGTGAGAAATGCGCTGGCGTTCGCTGCGGCGTCGGTGCCGGCAGGCTTGTTGGCTGCACAGCCGGTCAGCAGCAGTGCGCCAACCGCCAGTCCGGCTGCCGTCACGCGGGCAGCCCTCAGGAATCGGGGTTGTGTCATGATGGTTATCTCTTTCCTATCTTCATCAGCAAGGTGAAGGGGTGGGGGAGGGGTTGCTCTTCGCTATTGATTTCGCGGTCAGACCGAAGAGCGTTCTAGCAGCGGACAGCCGACTAATTGCTGGTCGGCAATTATCGGCTGTCCCGCTGTCAGAGCTGCGAGCGTCTGGACTCCCAGGGCGCCCATTTTTTCGAACGGCAACGCAACCGTGGTCAGCTTGGGCCTGAGGTAGGCCGCAATCAGTTCCTGGTTGTCGAAGCCAATCACGGCGATGTCTGCGGGGATGGTCAGGCCCCGTTCCTTGATGGCGTCGTAAGCGCCCATCGCCATGCGGTCGTTGAGGCAGAACAGCGCGGTTGGCCTGTCCTTTTCCGTGTAGCGGTCCAGGATTTGGCACGCGGCCTCGTACCCGCCGTCCGCGGTTGCATGCCCGGGCACTACGAGCTGCGGGTCCAGCGTCAGCCCGGCCTCGGCGAGTGCTTCGCGGGCACCCGCCAAACGGCCGACAGCTGCCGGAATATCCGGGTCCAGGTTGATCACTCCGATCCGGCGGTGGCCGGCCTGGAGCAGTCGTTCGACGGCGACGCGGCCGCCCGCACGCTCGTCGGGGACGATCGAGGGCAGCCTTCCGTCCGCATCGAAGCAGTTGATCAGGACGGTGGGTACTTCACTGGCGCTGTCGGGAACGTGTACGCCCCGGTGGTACGTGGCTGCGTAGAGCAGCCCTTCGACGCGTTGTTCCAGCAGCTTTTCAATGGCGGCATCTTCCAGGCCCTGGTTGGGTCCTACAGCATCGGCCTGGTCGGAGGGCGCGATGAGCAGGAACTTGCGGTCCAGCCAGGCCTGGTCCTGGGCGCCTTTGATGATGTCGACGGCGAACGGTGCCGTCACGATCTCGGTGACGATCCCGTACCAGTCACTGCGCTGGGATGCCAGCGCCCGTGCCCCGGCGTTCGGGCGGTAGCCCAAGGCCTGGACAGCGTCGTTGATCCGGGCGCGGGTCTCCTCGGAGATGCTGGCATTTTCGCGGTTGCTCAGCACGAACGAGACGGCGGTCCGGGAAACGCCGGCGTGTTTGGCGACATCATTCATGGTGACACCCCGCTGCCGTGCAGCCCCGGCAGGGTTCGAGGTGGTGGTCTTCGCCATTGAATGCTCCGGTGGTGTGAGTGATGCTGCGGTGGAGGGTAACGCGCGTTACTTGTGATCTAGGTTACGCGCGTTACTCAATGGCTGTCAAGAGGAAAACTTGCCGGCTCCGAGACCGACGCGACGTTACCTCCACGCTGTCACGTGGAGGGCGCGTGCTACGCGTGTGCAGGCTGCTGGAGTTTTGCGCGGAGTTCGTCTTCAGTGGGGGGCCGGGCGCCGGCGCGGGATACGGTGATCGCGGCCGCAGCGGCCGCCGTGCGCCCCAGCTGGTCAAGGACAGAAGGCGCCAGGCCGCAGGCTCCGCGGGTAAGGAGTCCCAGTATCAGGGCGGACATGTAAGAATCGCCGGCGCCGATGGTGTCAACAACTGAGGTCTTAGCGGCAGGAATGCTGAGGGAGGCGGAGGGGGTTGCGAGCAACGAGCCTGATGAGCCCCTGGTGATGACCGCCAGATCCGCGCCCAGATCCAGGAGGTGCGATGCGGTTTCCTCCAGGGTCTTTTCCGGGTAGAGCCATGCAGCGTCCTCGTCGCTGAGTTTTACGACGTTGGTGAGGTGCACCAGTTCCTCGAAAGTGCCCCGTGCTTGGGCGTGGGTTCCGAGCAGGGCCGGCCTGATGTTGGGGTCGTAGGTGATGGTGCACGCATCCTGGAGTTGCTGGAGGATGGCCTTGACCTTGCCGGCGCCCGGTGAGAGGAAACTTGCGATCGACCCGGTGTGAAGGACCTTGGGCGGGGTGTGTGCAAGGTCCGGCGGTTCCACATCCCAGGCGATGTCGAAGGCGTAGCCCGCCGAGCCGTCACTGGCGATGGTGGCGGTCGCCGTCGACGTTTTCTCCAGCGAGCGGGAGCCGGGCAAGAGCATCACCCCGGCGCCGGTGAGGTGCTCCTCGAGTGCATCACCGCGGCGGTCGGCGCCCAGGGAAGTGAGCAGCCCGGCGCCAACGCCCAGCCGGGCCAGGCCGTAGGCGACATTGGCCGGCGACCCGCCCGGGTATTCAATGGTGCCCCTTGGTGTGGTGACGACGTCGATCAGGGCTTCCCCGATAACCACGACGTCCAACGACTGCTGCGGAGGTCTCGGCTTGCCGTTGGTATGCATGTCTTTTTTCCTTGCCTTAAGTGCCACCTAGGCGAGCTGCGTGACCTGGATGCTGCTGAGGGTTGCCGTGCCGCCGACGGCGTAAACGGCGAGGTCGGTGCTGCTCCCGGCAGGGAAGATCAGTTCGGTCATGGTCACCTGGCCGCCTTGGGCAAAGACTTCAGCCGAGCAGCGGTCCACGAAGATGGTGAGGTCGTAGGTCCCCTGCTTTGCCGGGACGGGAGCGGTGTCGATGGAGGCGAACGATGCGTGGAAATCTGTCCGCCCGGATTCCCGCCGGTCCGTCAGCAGGGTTCCTTCATCGGGGCGGATTCCCACTCGGGTTCCATGGGCGCCGTCCCCGCGCAGGACGAGGCCGAATTCCTCTGCGCTTCCGGGGGTGAAACTGACGTCAATGCGCTGGACCGTGCCGGCCGCGCCGGCCAGGACCTGCACGCCCTCGTGGATGGTGGCTCCAGAAAGGGAGAAGGGCTCCTGACCGGCCACCGCAGCCCAGTCACCCGCCGGCTGCTGGACCAGGCACAGTTTTCCGTTCCTTGTCTGCAGTGAAATTTCGCGGGCGAGGCTCATGGGACTGCGCCAGGGTGTGGTGGGGATGTGGTTGGCGTACTCCCAGTTGTTCATCCAGCCGATCATGAGCCGGCGGTTGTCCGGGGCGTCGCTGAAGGAGACAGCGGCGTAGTAGTCCCGGCCCCAATCCAGCCACAAGTATTCGGCCAGCCGGTCGGGGTCTTGGGTGCCCTCTGTGACGGTGCTGGCGGAGGTGAACGAGGTTCCGTCGAAGTGGCCGATGAAGTATTGGCCGGCTGAGCCGTTGTTTGGCCCGCCGGGATTGATGTTGACGGTAAGGACCCACATGAGGTTTTCCGGATCGCCGTCCACGGGCAGGGGGAAGAGGTCGGGGCATTCCCAGACCCCGCCGGTGGCGTTTGCGGGGCCAAAGGTGCTCAGCAGCTCCCAATCCTTCAGGTCCTCGGACTTGTAGAGGACCACCTGGAAGTCTGTGGCTTCGACGGCGACCATCACCCAGTAACTGCCCGCGTCGCCGTCGTACCGGAAGACTTTGGGGTCGCGGAACTCGGCGGACCCGCGGTTCAGTACCGGGTTGCCCTTGTGTTTTGTCCAGGTGTAGCCCCCGTCCAGGCTGTAGGCCAGCGATTGGGCCTGGGTGCCCTCATGCGCGGAGCCCGGTTTGAAGGCACTGGTGTAGATCGCCACGAGCGGGGCAACGGACCCGGTGCCGAATCCGCTGGTGTTGTGACGGTCGTAGACGATGCTGCCGGAAAAGATGTCTTCGTTCTCGTCGCAGGCGATGGCGACGGGGTGCTCGGTCCAGGTCAGCAGGTCGGTAGAGGTGGCGTGGCCCCAGGACATGTTTCCCCACACGTTACCCAGCGGGTTGTTCTGGTAGTAGAGGTGATAGACGCCTTCATGAAAAATCAGGCCGTTGGGATCGTTGAGCCACGTGTCTTGTGCGGTGTAGTGCAGGGCCGGGCGGTAGCTGCCTGCTGTGGCTGCCGTGTGAGTCGGAGTAAGTGTATCCACGAGGTTCCTTTTGAGGGTTTGTGTTATTTGCTCGCGCCGGCCGTGAGGCCTTCGCGGAGGGTGCGCTGGCCGAAGATAAAGACCACAAGTGCGGGCAGCATGGACAGGATCACGCCGGCGAGGACCACGGATATGCTCCCGGTGCCGAGGTTGCCCTGGAGTGTGACCAGGCCGAGGGGGAGGGTGAAGTTCTGTTCGCTGATGGTGAGGATCAGCGGCCGGAAGAATTCGTTCCAGTGGAAATTGAAGGCCAGGATGCCGACGATGGCCATGCCGGGGACCGCCAGCGGGACGTAGACAGAACGGAAGATCCGCCATGGTCCGGCGCCATCCAGGGCGGCCGCTTCTGCGAAGTCGTTTGGCAGGCCGAGGAAGTATTGGCGCATCAGGAAGGTGCCGAAGGCTGTGGGGATGGCCGGCAGGATCAGGGCCAGCAGGGTGTCTGACAGACCCATCCCTCGAATGAGCATAAACACCGGGACGATTGTGACCTGCACCGGGACCATCATGGTGGCCAGGACCAGCGAGAAGATGGCCTTCTTGCCGCGGAAGTCCAGACGGGCGAAGGCGTAGCCGGCCAGGGTGGCCGACGCCATCTGGCCAAGTGCGATCAGCCCGGTCACCAGCGCGCTGTTCAGGACCAGGAGGCCCACGTTGATCTGTTTGAACACCTCTTGGTAGGCGGTGAAGTCCGGGTTGATGGGCAGGAAGGACGGTGGCAGGTTGAAGGATTCCGACGGCGTCCGCAGGGAGGTGGACAGGGTCCACAGGACTGGCCCAAGGGTCAGCGCGGCCGCTACGGCCAGTGCGGTATACCTGCCGACGGTTCCGGCAGCCGGCAGGCGGCGGTTGCGGTAGCCCTTGGGCGTGGTTGATGTGCCGGTGGTGGAACCGGAATGCTTGTCGGTCCCGGTGTGCAGGGTCTGGCTGGACATGGGGGACCTCACTGGTAGAAGACGAAGCGGCGGCTGAGGCGGAATTGCAGTGCAGTGACGGCAAGGATGAGCACGGTGAGGATCAGGCCTATGGCCGATGCTTCGCCGAACTCCAGCTGCTGGAAGGCCGATTCGAAGATCACCATGACGGCGGTGCGGGTGGAATCGCCGGGTCCGCCGTTGGTCAGGACGTAGGGCTGGTCGAAGACCTGCAGGGCACTGATGATGGCCATGACGGAGGCAACGAGCACCGTGGGACTGATCAGCGGAAGGGTGACATTGCTGAATTGTTTCCAGCCTGTGGCGCCGTCCAGATTCGCGGCCTCGTGCAGTTCCTTGGGGATGTTGGTCAAGGCGCCGAGGAAGAGCAGGAAGGAGAATCCGAAGTTCTGCCATACGTAGACCAGGACCACCACGGCTGCGGATGCCACGGGACTGGTCAGCCATGGCACTGCGGGAATGCCGATCAGGGACAGGAGCCAGTTCACTACGCCGAACTGTTCGTTGAACATGTACCGCATGAAGATGGATACCGACGCGGCGGAAAGGACCAGGGGGAAGAAGAAGGTGGAGCGAAGGAACACCCTCAGCCAGGAAGGCATCCTGGCTTGCAGCATGGAAGCCAGACCCAGGGCGATGCCCAGTTGAAGCAGCACTGCGACAATGACGAACACGATGGTGTTCAGGAAGGACACCCGGACAGTGGGATCCTCTGCCAGCGAGGCGAAGTTGGCGAAACCGACGAACTGGGGTGCCGAAATGATGTCCCAGCGGAAAAAGGCCAGCACCAGTGAGCCGATGATCGGCAGAAAGGTGAAAAGGGCCATCCCCAGCACTGTTGGGGCAAGGAAGATCATGGCCAGCCACCGCTCGACAAACGAGCGGTGCACGTCAGCTGGTTGCACGGTGTGGTGTGGAACGGTGGAAGTGGTGGTCATGAGTTCCTCCTCAGGGCCAGTTCGAGATCGCGCTGCAGGGTGCCCATTGCGGCCTTTACATCAGCAGAGCTGCCGCTGACGGCGGTGGAAACGTTTTTCATCAGGGCAGTTTCGACGGCGGCCTGCTGGGGCGGAGCGGGAATGGGGCCGGAGGTGGGGAACCTGTCCAGGGTGTCGTAGAAGACTTTCCAGTGCCTGGGTCCGGTGGCCGCATAAAAGGACTCGTTGACCATCGAACGGCGGGTGGGCGTGGTGTTCGGCTTAGGAATGGCCAACTGCATCGCTTCCCGGCTCGAGCAGAACTTAACCCATTCCCACGCGGCGTCCTTGTCTTTGGCAGTGCGCATGATCGCGTAGCCGGCGGCACCGAATTGATGCCGCTGCGTCCGCCAACGCGGGAAGAACTGGACGTCGAACTGGTCGGCGGACATGCCGGCGTCGTGCAGGCCCTGCGCCCAGTAGCCCCCTGCAGGCGTGGTGCCGATGCGGTTGTTGCCGAACAGGCCAACGAGGGCGTTGCCGCCCCCGGATTCGGGACGCACGCCAAGTCCTTCGGCGACGAGTTCGCGCAGGTAGTCAAAGGTTTCGATAACCCGCCCGTCTTCGGCATTCGGAGCCAGCCATTGGTAGCCGCCCCCGCGGGTGGCCCGGGCGGGATCGTTCGGGTAGAAACGGTCCCAAAGCCAGTCCCCGCCGGAGGCCTTGGTTTCGGTCAGGAAGCTGGTGTCGTTGGCGTAGAGCCACGGCACTACTCCGCCGAAAAGCCGGTTGGTCCAGTAGTACGGGGTGAAATCGGCCGGGCGTGCTTTCCGCAGGGCGCGGAGCGTTGCGCTGAAGTCGTCCTGTGTCCAATCGTCCTT
The DNA here is from genome assembly GCF_030209335.1 of Pseudarthrobacter sp. fls2-241-R2A-168. NCBI lineage: Bacteria > Bacillati > Actinomycetota > Actinomycetes > Micrococcales > Micrococcaceae > Pseudarthrobacter > Pseudarthrobacter sp. fls2-241-R2A-168. Next base: position 211,745 of record NZ_JARVSG010000035.1, on the reverse strand, counting down.
GGGCCGGTCCAGCCCGGCCTGGGCGAAGGTGGTGGTATTCAGGTACATGTTCGCCGCGTTCCAGTCCAGCGGAAGCTGGTACAGGTTGCCTTGGTACATGAAGGCTTCCAGCAGGCTCGGATGAACGTCATCGAAGTAGTCGCCCATGTCCGCAGCATCCCGGCGGACATAGTCATCCAGCGGCTCGGCAAGCTTGTCGGCGAACAGCTGGGCGCCCTCGGTGGCTACGTAGACAACGTCCGGCGGTGTGCCGGCGGCGGCCATGGTGAGGATCTTGGAAAAGAAATCCTTCCAGTCCGCGCCCTGAATGGCCTGCAAGCGCACCGGAATATCAGGGTGGGCGGCGGTAAAGGCGTTCACCAGACCCTGGCGTGCGGACGCATCCGCTGCCGTTCCGAGGATGGCGATGTTCAGGGCTTTGCTTCCGCGGCCGGGAATGTCACTTCCGGTCAGGCGGGGCCAGGCGCCCACCGTGGCTCCCGCAACAGCGAGCCCGGTAAGGCCCAGCATGGAACGCCGCGTGAGCTGCGAAAGTCCGCTGCCGGACCGCAGGCCATCCGGGGGACTTGCCTGCTCCGGTGTCTTTTCAGACGTCATTGTCGTCTCCTCCTAACACGTGTTAAGTACGCTAGCGAGCAGGCCTAACACGTGTCAAGTGGAACTTGTCGAGCTTCAAGGGACTCGAATTTGCAGGCCCGGTGTGGAGGACGCGCGGGCAGCGGGCCTCCGCTGCCAGGCAGGACACGTCATCTGTGCCGTGGGTTTCCGCAGCCAGGTGGCTGGAGCGCGTCCCGCCTGGTTTAGCCTGCCGGGACCTTTGCCGTGGAGGCCCGCGGGATGATCCGGCAGGGCATGTGGAGCGTTACTGTCTCCGGTTTCCCGGCTGCCGGGGCTTTTCCTTCTACCGCATCCAACAGCAGGGACATGGCCGCCGCCCCGATTTCGGCGTGCGGAAGTGCCACCGTGGTCAGGGCGGGAACCAGGTTTGCGGCGAGGTTCTGCTGGTCGTCGTAGCCCACCACGGAGAGGTCCTGAGGTACGCGCAGTCCTGCGGCAGCGGCGTACAGCAGAACGCCGGTGGCGACTCTGTCGTTGGAGCAAATGATCGCCGTCGGCCGGTCTTCGCCGGCCAGGACAGCGGAAGCGGCCCGGTAGCCCTCGTCGATGTCCCATCCGGTCATGTGGACATGCTGCTGTTCCAGGCCCAGCCCCGCCTCTTCCATCGCCTCGCGGTAACCCTGTTCGCGCTGCGGGGCGGCGGGCGAGCTGAGAGTTCCGGTCAAGAGGGTGATGCGGCGGTGGCCAAGGTCAATCAGCAGCTGTGCCGCCGATCGCCCGCCGTCCACCTCTCCCGGTATCACCGACCGAAGCTGGGAGCCGGCATCAGTGCAATTGGCTAGAACGGCCGGCAGGGTGAGCATCGCCGGCGGGGAGGTAATTTCGCGCAGGCTGCCGGTGGCATACATAATCCCGTCCACCTGGCGGTGCACGAGTTGGGATGCCGCGGCGCTCTCGCGGGACGTGTCGTGTTCAGAATCGACCACCAGGACCATGTACCCGCGGGCCAGGGCAGTACGTGAGGCGCCGCTGATCAGCCGGCCGGCGAAGGGGCTGGTGACGATGTCATCCGTAATGATGCCGATCGTTGATGTCTGCTGGTTGCGCAGGCTGAGGGCGACGGAGTTGGGCGTGTAATCCAGTTCCGCCGCGGCCCGGAGCACGCGCTCCTGGCGTTCGGCGGTGACGTTGCCGTCCGCCCTGCCGTTCAGCACCAGTGACACGGCACTGCGGGACACCCCCGCCCGTTGCGCCACGTCCAGTGCCGTCGCTTTACGTTTGCCCATCCCGACCCCCTTGCCTCTCGAATCAGCATACCTAACTCGTGTGAGGCCAGGAGGACCTGGCTCATCACGCGTTGCCGTTGGGAGCGGAACCGGCACTCCTGCTGTTCCACGGTGCGGTCACACGAGGCTGAGGTGACGCCCGGTGATTGATGACGAACGCGATGGCAAGCTCGATGGCGCGACTGGCCCACCGGGCTACCTGGGTCAGTTCCTCCACGACGTCGGGCTTGCGCTGGTTCGCGGGCTTTGGTCATGCCGAACCACGTGCTGGGCGGGCGCCGGAGATGGGCCGGGACACGGGAGTCCTTCCACCACCGGCCCGAGAGCCGGCCGTAGGCGAGGGTGCCCATGCCGTAGCGCTTCGACAGGCGCGGGGGTGCCCCGCCACCGGCTACAGCGGGAGCTCAGGCTGGGGATCAATCTTCGCGCGAAATGCAGCGATCTCAATTCGAAGCATTTCCCCGTAGCCGTCATGGGGGAGATGCGTCTGCGACTGCTCTGCCTTGCTCAAGTGGCGGAGCGCCTCGGGACGTCGGCCGAGCCGATACAGCGTCTGGGCGGTGTTCAAATTGAGAGATGCAAGCAAGGGGCGTACGGCGTCTGCTTCTTCTTTGGACTGCGCTGCGTCGGCAGCTGCAAGTGCCCGTTCTTTCCATAGCAGTTCTTCCGCCAGGTCGTTTTGCAAATCTGCGCGGTAGTGCGCGATGGTAACGCGGTGCAGCGGCGGACCGCCGGTGCCGATCTGGTCCCACAAGCCAAGAAAGCCCGCCGTCGCTTGCTCCCTGCCGCCCTGGAGTGCGACTTGCTGGACCCGGGCAATCGTGGCCATGGTTGAATCCATGGGCACCGCGGAGGAACCGCCCTCTTTGCCCGGTAGCTGCTGCAGGACGTTATAGCACGTATTGACGCAGCCGTCGCAAATCCAGACTCCCGGGCTGGCGAAAAGGTGGCCGACCTCCTGGGGTCCGTTGCCGCAAAAAGAACTGGCTGCTGTGGAGTCAGTCGTAACGGATTCACTCACCGCACCAGATTATCCATTCCTTGTGCCGGACGACCCGGAATACTGAGCGCCGTTGCATGACTTGGTCGATGATGCTGGTTGAGCTGTTCGAGTAGCCCCAGGACCCGCGGGCCGTTGCATGAACCGGGCATTTCCCGCCGTATGGAGACTGCCAGGATACCGTTTCCGACTGTGCGTTCAGCCGACCCGCCGATAGCGGATGTGGGTGGCCAGCGGCGAGTGAAGCACCTCGGCTGGTGCGAAATCGAAGGATTCCACGCCGTCGAAGATGCGCTCGCCTGAACCGAGCAGGACCGGGGCGACGTCGAGGGTGAGCTCGTCCACGACGCCGGCGATCAGTGCCTGCCGGACGGTCGAGGCTCCACCGGCGATATCTACGCCGTTGTCCCCGGCAGCCTCGCCCGCTGCTGCGTAGGCGGCATCGAACCCCTCGGTCACGAAGTGGAAGGTCGTCCCGCCGTTCATCTGGATGGGATCATGCGGGTGATGGGTCAGCACGAAAACCGGTGCATGATACGGCGGTTCGGCGCCCCACCAGCCGCTCCATTCCTCGTCCCAGTCCCCGCGGATGGGGCCGAACATATTCCGCCCCATCACGTACGCTCCACGTGGACGCATGAGCCACTCGTTCGCGACCCTGTCCGCATCGTTGGCCCGAGGGTCGCCGATGTGCCAGCCGTGCAGCTCCAGACCCCGCCTTCCCAAGGGGTTCTCGAGGCTCTGGTCCGGTCCGGCCACAAAGCCGTCCAGCGAGATTGACATATGGCAGGTAGTATCCGGCACCGCGAACCTCCTGGGTGGTTGCAGCCTATATACAGCCGCGTGGGGTTCCGGGCAGCCTAGCATGTGATGGCGTGCCCGCCGGTTAGGAAGAGACGCTGGTACGGCGACCGGGCATTTCTACACGTTCTTTGCTGCCAGCTGTGGGTACATGGCCTCAATCGGGGCGCTGAGTCCGGCCTTGAGCTGGACGGATGTCTCGTCGGCGAGCACCTCGTACTCGCCGGCTTCGACCGCATCCAAAACCATGTGGACAAGATCGGCCGGTTCCATCTTGGGGTCGGTGGCTTTGGCAGCCATGGCCGTGTCGACATAACCGACGTGAACGCCCACCACGTGGACCCCTGCGGGAGCGAGTTCCAGGCGCAAGGAGTTGGTGGCCGACCAGAGTGCGGCTTTGGTGGCGCTGTAAATGCCACCCACGGCGTACCAGCTCATGGCCGAGTGGATGTCGATAATGACCGATTCGTCCTTCGCTGACAGGATCGGTGCGAACGCTCGGGCGAGGAACAGCGGGCCGAGGAAGTTCGTCTCGACGTTGGTCCGGATTTCGTCAGCGGTGTGGGTGAGGATCCCCGCGCTGGCCACAGACGCTCCTGCGTTGTTGATCAACACCGTGACGTCCCCGGCGGCCGCGGCTGCTGCCTGGATTGAGGCGGGATCTGTGACATCGAGGGTGAGCGGCACAATGCGCTCGTCATCCCAGATCCGGGGGTTTCGGGCTGTGGCGTAAACCTTGCTGGCACCGCGGGTGAGCGCGTGGTGGACGAAGTTGGTTCCGAGGCCGCCGTTTGCTCCGGTGACGAGGACGACTGCTCCAGTGAGTGAAGGCATTTTAAGGTTCTTTCTTTGTTGTCAGTTGCGCGGCAGGATCGATGCAGAGGTTGTTCTGGTGATTATCCTCATAACTGACCACGCTCAGAATCTATTCCCTCAATATAGCCATGGAAGAAAATTCCCGGGCGACAGGGCTACCTGCCGTCAGTGCCCTCGATAATGGGCCCATGGGACTCCTAACGGATGGGGCGGCCCAGATTTGTCAGAGGGCAACCCTGGTAGCGGCAACTGGCGTCTTTCTCGTTGCGGCTTCCTCTGCTTGCCGTTCTTCCGGGCAGGACGAGCCGCCGTGTTTGCCGCCCGACTACGCCGTAAGCCCCTCATCTGGGAAGCCCGGCGACATCATCACGGTTCATGCCCTGGACGCGCGCTGCAATCCCCGCTACGGCCAGGATGCCCTCGTTCAGGTCACCGTGACTGATGCAGCCGGCCAGAATGTCATCAGGGAAACTGCCCCGATGAACGACGCCGGCGGATTCAGTTTCCGCTTCGTCCTCCCGCAGCGGGCGTCCGCAGGGGAGGCATCGGTTGAAGCTGTTCCCTATGCCCTGGACTGGTGCGACGATACGGGCCGGAACAACCGGGTGGCGCACCCGTCAGGTTTGCAACGGGCCTCGTGCGCGGCCAGGACCGAACCCCTGACTGTCACTCCGTAGGGGCAGCGCCCACACGGACACCACCAACCGCGCCAGTCCATGGCGTATCGCCGGGGGCGGGCAGGGACAGATGTGCGAATACGTACCCCTGCTCAAGTGCAATGACCCGAGATGTGACACCGGCGCAATCAAGGGCGAGCTCCAGCGGACGGAAGGGGGCTCCGGGGTGCTCCTGTCCCACGGATACCTTGGCCCCGGAAGCACCAACGCAGGCCGCGGTGACGGTGTACCGCCCGGTCTCCGGCACCTTCCCGGTATTGCCAAATCCCCTGAGTGGGCCGTCCAAGGGGCCCACCTCCGAAAGCAGGCCTGGCTCCGACGATGCTCCGAGGAGCCGGTCCAGCTGGGCGTAGTTCACGGCCTCCTGTTCCAGTATCTGGGGATCGCTGTACGGTTTCGGGGCACCCGTGTCTGATGCAGGCTCGACTGTTGGCTCATGCACTCGCTCCGCGTCGGATTCCTGTGTCTGGGAGGGCTCGGGGTATTCATAGGTGCAGCCCGCCGTTCCGCCCAGGGGGATCAGCAGGCACACAGCGAACGCGAGCCGGTGCCGCCCGTACTTCATTCCCACCCTTTAATGGTGGGCAAGCCCGCGGAGTAAAAACAACCACTGGGGAGGCGAAAGGCAAAAGTAGCCTGCCGGTAGTGGCAGGCTACCTCAGGGCCGGCCCTCCGCTGGGTCCCTACGTCCGTTCAGGGTCAGCCCTCTTTCCGCAGTCCTGCCTGTTGCACCAGCTCTGTCAGCCACGGCCGGTGTCCTTGATGGAACACCATCCCCTCCGGAAGTCCCTTTACGACGGGCACGGAATTGGCGATGTCGATGGTTACCCGGCCGCCCGCCATGGGCGCGTTGGTAATGTGCAGGTCGCCGTAGGAGGGCGGCAGGGCAGGGTCCATCCAGAATCCGCCACGGGATACATGTGCGTCGTACCTCATCAGGCTCGTGACAAGCTGAATGGGGGAGGCCGCGGCCCAGGCCTGGGGCGAGCAAGCGGTCGGATAGGGCACAGGCTCGCTGTACTGCTCCCGGCTGAAACCGCAGAACAGCTCGGGAAGCCGGCCTTCGGAGTAGTCGGCAGCCTCAAGAAGAGCCGTCGAAATCCTTTGGGCTTCCGCCACGAACCCGTACCGCATCAGGCCTGCCGCGATGACGGCATTATCGTGCGGCCAAACGGAACCGTTATGGTAGCTGGCCGGGTTGTAGGCACCCATGTCGGTACCCAGGGTGCGGACGCCCCAACCGCTGAACATCTCGGGGGACATCAGCCGCTCGGCTACCAGCGGCGCTTTGTCGTCGTCCACGAGCCCTACCCACAGGCAGTGGCCCATGTTGGAGGCACATGCGTCCACCTGCCGCTTATTGCCGTCCAGGGCAATGGCGTAATACCCCCGGTCGGGCATCCAGAACTGCTCGTTGAACCGGGCTTTTAACTGCGCCGCCCGGTCGGCGAGTTCGGACGCTAGAGGTGCGTCACCGGCGTCGTACGCAATCCATGCCCGAGCCATGTACGCGTCATAAACGTACGCCTGGACCTCGCATAGTGCGATGGGTGGCTCTGCGAGGCGGCCGTCCGCAAAGTTGATCCCGTCCCACGAGTCCTTCCAGCCCTGGTTGATTAACCCGCGGTCGTTGAGGCGCTCATACTCGACGAACCCGTCACCGTCCCTGTCCCCATAGTCCCGGATCCAATCAAGCGCCCGGTCGGCGTTGGGCAGCAGGGCCGCGATGGTGTCCTGGGCAAAACCCCAGCGGCTGACCGAACCCAGGACCACCACGAACAGGGGAGTAGCGTCGATGCTCCCGTAATAGACGGATTTGCCACCCAGAGCAAGGCCACTGGAGACATCCAGCCTGACCTCATGAAGGATTTTTCCCGGTTCCTCCTCGCTCACCGGATCCACCACCCTGCCCTGCCGGTCGGCCAGCGTTTGCAGCGTGCCCAGGGCCAGTGACGGATCAACGGGCATAGCCATCTCTGATGCCCACAACGAGTCACGCCCGAACAGGGTCATGAACCAGGGCGCGCCGGCCGCCACCACAACCCTGTCAGGGTGGGCGGGATCCTCGATGCGGAGCGCGCCAAGATCGTCATAGCTGCGCCGAAGCGTCTTTTCGATGGAGCGGTTGCCCATCTGCAGTACAGGAATCCTTGCCACCCATTCCTGGCGCCGGCGGTCGCTGCGGGACAATTCGCCGCCGGCGGGACGCACCACAGGCGCCGCCGCCTCACTGCCGGGCGCGACGGTAAGGACCACACTCCAGTGGCCGCGTGCCGGGATGGTGGTCCGGCAGGCAAAGCCACGGGCAGTTGCTTCGGCAGCGTCAGAACTTACGACGACGGACTTCCGGATATCCTGCCATCGGCCCCGGATGGTCAAGCGGTTCGGTGTCACTTCCCGGGATTCTTCCCATTGCCTTGGGACCCGTGCTTCCTTGACCTCAAAGACATCTGCGAAATCTGACCCGACATCCATGGCTACTGTGCATTCCACGGGTTCCATTGAGTAGTTTCGCACGGTGACGTGCTCCACCATTCCAATGCCTACTTCCCGCATCCGTTCCACGATCAGTGGAGTATCCGCGTATCCATCGGACCTCGTGATCCGGCCGGCGAAGACGGCCCGGTACGGCTCTTTCGTCTGCGCGGTCAAGGGCTCCACTGGTTGGCCGTTGACGGAGAGGGCCCAGTCGGACAGTATCCGGGTGTCCTGGAAGAACATGCCGTGCGGCTGGTCGGGATGAATATCCCCGTTGGGCAACGAGATGCAGAAGGAAGTTCCTTCCACCAGAGTGACTGTCCCGGCGCCGAGGGGACCGGCCGCCGTATCAGCGTTCCATCCAGCCATGTGACCACTCCCAAGACGAGCACGGCCGGCCCTGGACATGGTTCCGGGCCTGTGTCCCGCTGCATCGTCACACTGACGCTACTCTTGCAGGCCTGCCGGGACTAGCGGTTCGGGACTCCGCCACCCTGCGGTGCAACAAAGAAGCCGTCATCGATACGGAAAAGCCGCCGCTCCCCGATGCGGTCTGATACGTAGAAGGGCCCAGTTCGGATGAACCGGGCCCTCCCTGCGCTGGCGATTCCCCATATCGGAGAAATCGCCATGTCTAGGCCGTAATCCCGGATGCCTCCGGTGGGGAAGTCAGGTCCTCTACGGCCTTTTGCATATGGCGTTTGATGGCCTGTTGGAGACCGCTCCGGTCGCGGGCCTCCAGCAAGTCCAGGAGCGTCTGGTGTTCCTGCACCAGCACATCAATGCGGGGATAGGCGACCTCAAGGCTCAAAATACACATCCTGGATTCCGCGGCAAGGGTCTGATAGATGCGGATCAGGCGGGTATTTCCGGTGCCTGAAACAAAGGCGGTATGGAACTGCATGTCGAGACGGGCAATCGCCTGCCAGTCCGATGCCGCAACCTGTTTCGCCATGTTTCTGATGATGCCCTTGAGCTCCCGGCAGGTATCCGTGACCTGCTCCGGCGCGGAGTCCAGGAGGGTATTGGCCGCGGCGAGTTCTACTGCCTCACGCACCGCATAGATCTCTTTGACGTCTTCGCCGGAAAGCTCCAGTACAAAGACCCCGCGGTTGCGTTTGCTCACCAGGATGCCCTCCTGGCACAGCCGCTGCAGTGCTTCACGGAGCGGACCCCGTGACGTGCTGAGCTGGCTGGCCAACGCAGATTCGTTGACCTGCTGTCCAGGCCTGAACGCGCCCTGGACAATAAGCTCACGCAACTGATCAGCGATCAGCTGCGCCGTGGGCCGGCCCTCCAGTACGAACATTCCCTCCGGTGCCGCCATTGACATCCCCTCATTTCATGCTTCGGCAATTTGAAACTGTCAGACCGCCAGTGCGGTGTATTTATACTCCAGGAATTCTTCAATCCCTATTTTTCCGCCTTCGCGTCCGAGCCCGGATTGCTTGACGCCGCCAAACGGAGCTGCCGGGTTGGAAACCAGGCCGGTGTTCAGTCCGACCATTCCGACTTCCAGGTCCCGCGAGAACCGCATCGCTTTATCCAGGCTCTCGGTGAACACGTAGCCCACGAGGCCCCAGACGGTATCGTTGGCCAGGCGGAGGACTTCGTCCTCGCTGTCGAAGGCCGTGATGGCGGCCACCGGGCCGAAGATTTCGGTGCTCATCAGCTCGGATTCCGGTGCCACGTCCACCAGGACGGTGGGGGAGTAGAAGTAGCCGGGGCCTTCCGGACGGCTTCCGCCCGTCAGTACCCGTGCACCTTTGGAGACAGCATCGGCAACAAGGCTTTCGACCTTGTCCAGCCCCTTCTGCTCGATCAGGGGCCCAACGTCGGTGCCGGCCACGGCGCCATTGCCTGTCTGCAATTCTGACATCTTTTTGGCGAACTTCTCACCGAATTCAGCCACGACCGAACGGTGGACGAAGAAGCGGTTTGCGGCTGTGCAGGCTTCGCCCATGTTCCGCATTTTCGCTTTCATGGCCCCGTCCACGGCCTTCTCAACGTCCGCATCGGCAAGCACGATGAACGGCGCGTTCCCGCCAAGCTCCATCGAGGACCGCATGACGTTGTCGGCAGCCTGCCGAAGGAGGACTTTGCCCACTTCGGTGGAGCCGGTAAAGCTGATTTTGCGGGCGATGCCGCTGTCCGTCCACGTCCGCACCACGCTGGAAGCGCTCGACGTGGTCACAACGTTCAACACACCGTCGGGAAGTCCGGCTTCCTTGAAAATGGCGACCAGGGCCAGGGACGTCAACGGTGTGAGTTCCGCCGGTTTGAACACCATGGTGCAGCCGGCTGCGACGGCCGGAGCGATTTTGCGGGCGCCCATGGCAAGCGGGAAGTTCCAGGGGGTGACCAGCACTGCCGGGCCCACCGGTTCCTTGGTGATGAGGATGCGGGTGTTGCCGTCCACCGATGTAGTGCTGTCGCCGCCCACACGGACCGCTTCTTCGGCGAACCACCGGAGCATGTCGGCGCCGTAGGCCACCTCGCCTTTTGCTTCTGCAAGGGGCTTGCCCATTTCGGCGGTCATGATGGCCGCAAGCCGGTCGGTATTGGCGACAACCAGATCAAAGGCGCGCCGCAGGATGTCGGCCCGTTCCCGGGGAGTGGACTTGCCCCATGCCGCCTGGGCACGGCCCGCGGCCTCGATGGCCCGTGCGGCGTCTTCGGGGCCCCCGTCCGCGACGTGGGCAATGATTTCATGGGTAGCCGGGTTTTCGACCGGGAAAGTGGCTGAACTCGCGGCTTTTTGCCAGGCGCCGTCGATGAACAAATCCGTCTGGAGAGTGCTGGGACTAAAGGAGGGGGTCATGGTCGCTCTTTCAAGGATCAGGGGGCTAGGACGTTGCCGCTTTGAGTGCCTGGGTGAATCTGGTGATGCCTGACTGGATTTCGTCGGAGGTAACGTTCAGGGCGGGGATAAGGCGGATGACGTTGCCGTGCGGGCCGCAGGTAAGGAGCAGGAGTTCTTCCTTGACTGCAGCCTGTTGGACCGCCAGTGCCGTAGCCGCATCCGGGGTGTTGTCCGCCGCGGTGAATTCGACGCCCTGCATGAGGCCCCGCCCGCGGACGTTGCCGATCCCGGCGAATTCTGCCTGCAGCGCATCGAGGCCGGTGCGCAGTTCGTCGCCGCGCAGCAGTGCGTTTTCTACGAGGTTTTCGCGCTCGATAACACCGAGGGTGGCGACGCCGGCTGCTGCGGCAACAGCGTTCCCGCCATAAGTGCCGCCTTGGGAACCGGGCCACGCCTTGCCCATCAGGTCGGCGGAGGCGGCGATCGCTGAGATTGGGAAGCCACTGGCAAGGCCCTTGGCCGTAATCAGCACGTCGGGACGGATCCCTGCCCAGTTGTGGCCCCAGAACTTGCCGGTGCGGCCCACGCCGGCCTGCACTTCATCGAGGATGAGTACGATTCCGTGCTTGTCTGCGCGCTCGCGCAGGCCCTGGAGGAAAGCGACAGGGGTGGGGATGTATCCGCCGTCGCCCAGGACGGGCTCGATGATGAACCCGGCGGTATCGGCCGGGGTGCTGATGGTGAGAAGGAGGTGATCGAGTTCTTTCAGGGCGAATTCGACGGCGGTTGCTTCATCCCAGCCGTAGCGGTACCAGTGCGGGTATGGGGCTACGTGCACCCCGCCCATCAGGGGGGAGAACCCGGAGCGGAACTTGCTGCCGGCGGTGGTCAATGAAGCCGCAGCGACGGTGCGGCCGTGGAATCCACCATGGAAGGAGATGATGTTCGGCCGGCCGGTGGCCATCCGGGCCAGCCGGATGGACGCCTCGACGGCTTCTGAGCCCGAAGTGGCGTAGAAGACACTGTCCAATCCTTCGGGCAGTACCCCGCCCAGAAGTTCGGTGAGTTCCAGCAACGGCTTGTGCATCACGGTGGTGTACTGGGCGTGGATAATCTTGCCCACCTGCTCACGGGCTGCGGCCACCACATCCGGGTGGCAGTGGCCGGTGCTGGTGACCCCAATCCCGGTGGTGAAATCCAGATACTTCTTGCCGTCTGTGGCGTGGATCCAGCTGCCGGACGCGTGATCGACCACCACGGGCGTCGCCTGCTTCAGGATGGGGCTGAGTGTTGCCATGGCTTTATACTTTCCTGATAACTGTAGATTGTCAACAATGTACTATTGCATGTTGGGTTGGAGAAGTTAGGAGCGCCTAGTCCTGAAACCTCTGGGGCCGGACGAAGTCCAAGCCGTCGATCCACCGCTTGCCGAGAGCTTCGTGTGCGGCGATTTCCCCATAGCCTGAGGCCATTTTGAATCCGCCGCCGGAGAATCCAGTGGCCGAGTAGATCCTGCGGGAGTGGTTAAGGAAGCCGAGCAGGGGTTGGGTGTCGGAGGTGAAGAGGTCCGGGAAGGCGTCCGAGCGGACGATGGATGGGTGGAGTCCGGGGAAGAACTCTGTGACGGTTTCGGTGGTTTCACTGATTTCCGCGTCGGTGAGTTCCCTGGGCACGTTGGCGGCGTCGGGGGTCGGTGCACCGCGTCCGTCGAGGGTTGCTTTGACGGTGGTTCCGTCGACGGCGGGGGCGCCGTACATGGATCTGTCCTCATAAATCCTGCTGAAGACGGGAAACCTGTCCGGGGTGAATTGTGCCGGGTCGCGGGCGAGGAACCAGGTGAGGAAGATACGCCGTGTGTGGACGTGGGTTTTGAGGCTGTCGGGCATAAGTCGTTGGGACCAGCCGCCCGAGGCGATGATGATGTTTTCGAAGGTCCAGGACTTGTCGCCGGAGGTGATGGTTACGCCATCGTTGGTTTCTTCGATGCTGGTGATGGGGGTGTTCGTGTGGACGGTTGCGCCGTTCGCTTGGGCCGCGGTGATGGCGGCTGTGACGGCGCGGTCAGTGCGCAGGGCGCCGGCATTGGGGTCGTAGACGGCGATGTCGTTGGCCCGGAGGTTGTGCTGGGGGTAGCGCTCCGTCATGTCTTTGTGGGTGAGGATGTGGTGCTCGGCGTTGTTGGTTCGGGTGGTTTCGAGCAGGGCGCTGAGGTAGGCGCCGTCCTGGGTGCCGATGGACAGTCCGCCGCAGCGGGTGAGGATGTCCTGGCCGGTTTCGGCTTCGAGTTCGGCCCAGAGACCGGCGGAGCGTTCCAGGATGGGGTAGTAGCCGGGGTTGCCGCGGTAGATCATGCGGAACAGCCGGGTGTCGCCGCCGACGGCGCTCCTGGCGTGGGCGGGGGAGCAGGCTTCGAATCCGGTGACGGAGTCGGTCAGGCGCGAGCCTTGCCAGAGGGCCATGGATCCGACACTGCCCAGGCCGATGACGGCGAGTTTTCCGTCCATGGTTTAGAGGACCTGTTTCAGGAAGGCCTGGGTGCGGGGTTCCTGCGGGTTGGAGAGGACTTCGCGGGCGTCCCCGCGTTCGACGACGTAGCCGTCGTCCATGAAGATCAGGGAGTCGGCTACTTCGCGGGCGAAGCCCATTTCGTGGGTGACCACCACCATGGTCATGCCCTTCTTGGCCAGGTCCTGCATGACGGCGAGGACTTCGCCGACTTTTTCGGGGTCCAGGGCGGAGGTGGGTTCGTCGAAGAGGATGATTTCGGGGTCCATGGCCAGGGAGCGGGCGATCGCGACGCGCTGTTGTTGTCCGCCGGAGAGCTGGGCGGGGTAGTAGTCCCCGAAGTTGCCAAGCCCGACGCTGGCGAGCAGTTCATCCGCGCGTTTGGTCGCTTGTTTTTTGTCCGCGCGTTTGACCAGGACGGGGCCGGCCATGACGTTTTCGCGCGCAGTCATGTTGGGGAAAAGGTTGAACTGCTGGAAGACCATGCCCACCTTGGTGCGCTGTTCGGCGAGCTTTTTGGGCGGCAGGGCGTGGTAGGCGTTGTCGGTTTCGTAGTAACCGAAATCATCGCCGTTGACTTTCAGGACCCCGGAGTCGACGGTTTCCAGGCCGTTGATGCAGCGCAGGACGGTGGATTTGCCGGAGCCGCTGGGGCCGATGATGCAGCAGATCTCGCCGCTGGCAATATCGAGGTCGATGTCGTGGAGAACCGTTTTGGGTCCGAAGGATTTCCGGATCCGCCGGGCATGGATGGTGCCGTCGTTGCTCATCGTGCGATTCCTTCCGGTGCGGTCAAGACAACCTTCCTGGCCTTGCGGGGGACCCGGGCGGATGTATGCGAATACTTCTTCTCAAGCTGGGACTGCGGGTAGCTCAGGACCAGGGTCATCACCAGGTACCAGAGACTGGCAACAATCAGCAGCGGGATGGTCTCGTAGGTGCGGGCATAAATCAGCTGGGCGCTTTGGAGCAGCTCGGCAACGCCCAGGACGGAGACCAGCGAGGTTTCCTTGAACATGCCGATGACCTGGTTGCCGGTGGCGGGAATGATCGAGGGCATCGCCTGGGGAATGATGACTTTGCGCATCTTCATCGCCCCGCTCATGCCCAGCGAGTCGGCTGCCTCGAGCTGGCCCTTGCCCACCGCGGAGAACCCGCCGCGGATGATCTCGGCCATATAGGCGGCCTCGTTCAGGGTCAACCCGATCAATGCCGCGGTGATCGGTGCCATCAGGGCGTTCACATCGATCGCGGTGCTGATGTCCGTGAAGGGGATCCCGATGGTCAGGTTCGGGTAGAGAGCGGCGATGTTGAACCAGAAGATCAACTGGACCAGGACCGGGGTGCCGCGGAACAACGTGATGTACACCCCGGCTGTCGCAGCGATCGGCTTGATGCTCGAGGCCCGCATGATGGCCATGACAAGACCCAGCAGCGTGCCCAGGACCATACTCGCAACCGTGAGGAAGAGCGTAAGCATCAGGCCACGGAGAATCGACTCGTGGGTGAAGTACTTCGCCACCACGCCCCACTTGAAGTTCGGATTCGTCGACACGGAAACCAGGATCCCCAAGCCGAGCAGGATGCATACCACCCACGCCACATACTCAAATGTGCTTCTCCGACGAAGCCGAGGCTTGAGCGCTGAATCGATCCCATTCATTGCCGGTTCGCTTCTTTCAATAATTGCTTGCTTCATTTGTGAACCCACTAGTTCAGCTTGGCGTCGGTGATGGCACCGGAATCAAGGCCCCAGGTCTCGAGGGACTCCTTGTATTCGGGGGACTCAAGAACGGACTGGACCGCTGCCTGAAGGGCAGGGGTCAGGGCTGAGCCCTTCTTCAGGCCGACGGCGGTCAGGTCGCTGGAGCCCACATTGACACGGCCCAGCAGGGTGAAGGAATCCGGCTGCTGCTTTGCCGCCCAGCCGAGTGCGGTGGTGTCATACAGGACCCCGTCGATCCGCTTGGAATGCAGCTGTGTCAGGGCCTCCTGGACATTCGGCAGCGTCACGGCGTTGATCTCCGGCTGGCCTTTGGAGGTGCAGGTCTGCTCACTCAGGGCCGGAAGGCGCTTGAGCTGTCCTGTTGAGCCCTGGGTGACGGCAATACTCTTCCCGCACAAGGTCTCAACGGTGAGCTTCAGCGGGTTTCCCGCCGCCACGGCCACGGAGTTGCCGGCCTTGAAGTAGTCGATCATGTCCAGAACCTGGAGCCGCTCGTCGGTCTTGGACATGGTGGTGGCGGTGAAGTCGAAGCGGCCGCCGTCGAGGCCGGGAATGATGGTGTCGAACTTCGTGTCCACGAACGTCACCTTCAGGCCCAGCTTCTTTGCAACCAGCCGGGCGATATCGGGGTTCAGTCCGATCGCGGTGGTGTTGTCCTCGGCGAGGAAGGTTGTGGGCGGGTAGTGAAGGTCCATAGCCACCGACAGCTCACCCTTGTCCTTAACGGACTGGGGCAGCAGCGCCACGGCGGCCTGGTCGGGCTGGACACCCTCAGAAATGTCGGCCGTGTTGGAGGTTTTGCTTGGATCCGTGGACGAGCTGCTGGCTGTTCCACCGCACGCACTGAGCGTGAGTAATACGGCAAGGCCTGCGGCGGCAGTCTGGGCCTTTTTCAAAGTCTTCATTGTGCTTCCCTTCGAGGGGTTGTCAACTGGCGAGTTCGCCGGGAGGGAGGAGTTTTTGGGTTGGAATGTGATCCGGATCTCTCCGTCATCTAAGGCAATGCAACCCCCAAAAGGGTAGATTGTCAACAATTGACGAAATCTTTTTGGTCCCCAGCTTTCACTTCGGATGCACGCGGAAACGCAACCTTCAAACTGTTGACAATTTACAATTTGGCCACCTAGAGTCGACGTATTGACTGGCACCTAGCCGCGTGCCGGCAGCGACTTCCAACTCACGGCGCGCTTGCCCGAATCTCCAAACGCAGGCGCAGCGACCATCCTCCATCCCCTAAAAAAGAACGGATACCCCATGGCAGAGAGCCACTTCCGTCCGAAGTACATCTCCTTCGATGTCTACGGCACGCTGATCAACTTCGACATCGATCCCACCACCCGGCGCCTGCTCGATGGGCGCCTGCCTGAAGAGCAGTGGCCTGCCTTCAAAAAGCAGTTCCGCGGGTACCGGTTCGACGAGGTCCTTGGCGACTACAAGCCCTACGAGCAGATCCTTCAGGATTCTTTTGACCGGGTATGCAAGCGGTGGGGCATCGGTCCGACCCCTGGTGCGGGCGCAGAGTTTGCTGACGCCGTCCGCGGCTGGGTTGCCCACGACGACGTGCCGGCCCCACTGAAGCTCATGGGGGACAACTACAAGCTGGTGGCTCTGTCCAACGCTGACACCAGCTTCCTGGATATCAGCATTCCCAAGCTCGGTGCCGACTTCCACGCCGTCTACACCGCTGAGCAGGCCCAGGCCTACAAGCCGCGCTACCAGGCCTTCGAGTACATGCTGGACACCCTGAATGCCAAGCCGGAGGAGTTCCTGCACATTTCCTCGCACACCCGGTACGACATGCATCCGATGCACGACATGGGCTTCCGTAACCTTTGGCTGCTGGACCGCGGCTACGACCCCATTACCGGGGGCTATGACTACAACACTGTTAAGTCCCTGGACGAGATCAACAAGCACCTGGGTCTCTAGAAGACTTCGAGGCGAAAGGTCACACACCATGAAACTTGTCCCCTATTGGCTGGACACTGCCGAACCTTCCGGTGACTACCGGCGCACTCCAGTCCCGGAAAACGTCGATGTTGCGATTATCGGTGCCGGCTTTACCGGGCTCTCCGCAGCAGTAGAGTTCGCCAAGCAAGGTGCCAGCGTTGCCGTCTTCGAGCGTCATACCGTGGGCTGGGGTGCATCAGGCCGCAACGGGGGTATGGCAACCACCGGGCTGGCCATCGGCTTCAGCACCGCGGTCAAGCGGTACGGGGCGCCCCGCGCCGTCGAGATGTTCCGTGAATATAACGACGCCATCGAAACCATTGAGAAGCTGGTGCACGATAACGGCATCGACTGCGACTTCAAACGGTTCGGCAAGCTCTCGCTGGCTTTTCACTCGTCCCACTATGACGGTTTCCTGAAGTCCCAGGAGCTGCTCGCGAACCTCGTGGATCACCACGTAAAAGTCATCCCCAAGTCCGAGATCCACTCTGAAATTGGAACGGACTTTTACCAGGGGGCAATGATGGATCCGCTGGGTGCCGGGCTCCACGTGGGGAAGTTCGTCCACGGGCTGGCCAAGGCGGCTGCAGACAACGGAGCCGATATCTGTGAGAACGCAGCGGTCACGGAGTTGAAGAAGGTCGCGGGGACCGTTCACGACGTGCACACCACACGCGGTATTACCCGTGCCAAGCAGGTCCTGGTGGCCACCAGCGGTTACACGGGCAACCTCACCCCGTGGCTCCAGCGCCGGGTGATCCCGGTGGGCAGCTTCATCATCTGCACCGAGCCTTTACCGGAGGAGGTTGTCAACCGCATCCTCCCCAACAGGCGCCAGGCCTCTGACAGCAAGATGCTGACCTACTACTTCCGTATCACCCCGGACAACAGGCTGCTGTTCGGTGGCCGGGCCCGGTTCGCCTTGTCCAGCCCGGATTCGGACGTCAAGAGTGCAGAAATCCTGCATAAGGCAATGACCGAACTTTTCCCCTACCTTGCCAACGTGAAGGTGGACTATATCTGGGGCGGCCTGGTTGACCTCTCCATGGACCAAATGGTGCATGCAGGGCTGCATGATGGCTTGTTCTATTCCCTGTGCTACAGCGGCCATGGCGTCCAGATGGCCGCCCACATGGGCAAGAAGATGGCGCACTACATGGCCGGCGACAAGCAGGCGAACGTGTGGGAAGACCTCAAGAACCCGCCCGTGCCCGGCCACTTCGGCCCGCCATGGTTCCTGCCCTTCATCGGCGCGGCCGCAAAAATCATCGACCGGTTCAGCTGACCAAGGAAAAGGTTCCCATGAGCTCAGTAACAAACGTGGCTGGAGCCTGCCCGAATACAGGGCAGGAAACCGCGTTCAAGCGGGCAAACACCGCAGAACTTCCGGGGGGAGCGTTTTTTGAGGGCCGATGGCAAACAGCGGACAGGAACCTGGAAATCCGGGATCCTGAGGACGGTGTGCTCCTCGGTACGGTGTGCTCTTCCTCCGCACAGGATGTGCGCCGGGCCGTTGCCTACCTGCACCGCAGCCTCCAGGAGGAGGCCTGGCCGCTTCGGGAGCGTCGGGAAGCCCTGGAACGGGCTGCGGGTCTCCTTTCGGAACAGTCCGTTCGGTTTTCGGAAATCATCGCCGCGGAAAGCAGCAAAACCATCAGGGAGGCCGAACGCGAGGTACTCCGGTGCATTGAAACCCTCCGTCTTTCCGCCGCTGCCTCAAGCGAACTTGCCGGTGAGACCCTCTCCTTTGAGGACAGCATGGCAGGAGCGGACAAGATCGGCTGGTACACCCGCAAACCGGTGGGAATCATCGCGGCGATCACGCCCTTCAACGATCCTCTGAATCTCGTGGCGCACAAGCTGGGCCCGGCACTCATTGGAGGCAACGGCGTCGTCCTTAAACCGTCAGGCCGGACGCCGCTGACCGGGCTTGCGTTCATTGAGCTGCTGCTGGAAGCAGGCGTCCCTGCCGGCCGCCTGGCCGCCATAGTCTCGGGCCCGGGGGTATCCGGGGCGATCGTATCGGACCCGCAGGTGGACCTCATCTCGTTCACTGGGGGACCCCGGACCGCGGACCGTATCGCTGCCGCCGCCGGAGCCAAGAAAATCCTCTCGGAGCTGGGCGGCAACAACGCAACGATCGTGTGCGCCGACGCCGAACCTGGCAAGGCGGCTGCGGCGATCGTGGCGGGGGCATTCGGAGTAGCCGGCCAAAACTGCCTCTCAGTCCAACGTGTCTACGTCCACATTTCCCTGTTTGAACAGGTACTCGAAAAGGTGGTGTCGGGAACCCGGGCGCTCCGCACCGGCGCGAAGTTCGACCGTTCCACCGACGTGGGTCCCCTCATCAGCGAAGCTGAGGCGCGCCGGGTGGAGGAGTGGGTGGACGAGGCCTGGAAAGCCGGGGCCAGGATCCATGTGGGCGGGCAGCGCCGGAACGCGTTCTACCAGCCCACCGTCCTCACGGACGTGCCGGCAGACGCCCGGATCATCCGCGAAGAAGTGTTTGGGCCGGTGGTCAGCATCACGCCGTTCATCCAGGTCTCCGACGCCATACAGGCGGCCAATGACTCTGAGTACGGGCTCCAGGCCGGCGTCTTCACCGAATCCATCGACACGGCCTTGGCAATTGCAGACAAGCTGCATGTAGGGGCGGTGGTGATCAATGAAACCAGCGACGTCCGGATCGACTCGATGCCCTTTGGCGGCTTTAAGAAGTCCGGGGTGGGCCGCGAGGGCGTGAAGCACGCCGTTCGTGAGATGACCGAACCGAAAAGCACCATCATCAAACTGGCCGCGCCGGCCACCGGCTGGCAGCGGCTGACGCGTACTTCAGAACGGAATACATCATGACCACCCATAAAATCGCGGTGATCGCGGGCGACGGCATTGGCAAGGAAGTGGTCCCGGCCGCCGTCGAATGCCTTGAGCGGATCGCCGAAGTCCACTCCTTGAGCCTGGAGTTCACGTATTTCAGCTGGGGATCGGACTACTACTCCCGCCACGGACGGATGATGCCCCTGGACGGGTTGGAGCAGCTGGCGCTGCACGACGCCATCTTCCTCGGCGCCGTAGGTTCGCCGGACGTCCCCGATGCTGAATCTCTTTGGGGCCTCCTGATCCCCATCCGGCGCGAATTCCGGCAGTACATCAACCTCCGTCCCGTGAAAACGCTCGACGGCGTGAAGTCGCCCCTGGCGTCGACGGAGCCGATCGACATCCTCATTGTTCGTGAGAACAACGAGGGGGAATACTCGGAGGTGGGTGGCCGGGTGTACCGCGGCCTGCCGCACGAAGCTGCGGTCCAGGAAACCATTTTCACCCGCCTGGGGGTATCCCGGGCCGCCCATTTTGCCGCCTCGCTGGCGGCCGGCCGGAAGGGCCGCCTGACCTCCGCCACCAAGAGCAACGGCATCATCCACACCATGCCATTCTGGGACGAGGTGGTGGAGGAGACCACCCGGCTCTATCCTGGGGTGACGCTGACCAGCGAGCTCGTGGACGCCTTGGCTGCGCACCTCGTCCTCAAGCCCTGGACCCTCGATGTCGTTGTGGCCTCCAACCTGCTCGGTGACATCCTTTCGGACCTGGGCAGCGCCGTCACCGGTTCCATCGGCGTGGCTCCCAGCGCCAACCTGAATCCCGAAGGCGATTATCCCTCCCTCTTCGAACCGGTCCACGGATCCGCCCCGGACATTGCGGGTAAGGGACTGGCCAACCCTGTGGGCCAGATGTGGTCCGGAGCGATGATGCTCGAGCACCTGGGTTTCCCGGTGGCGGCCAGGCACCTCGAGGCGGCCTTCGAATCCGCCCTCCGGGATGGCCTTGGCACCCGTGATGTGGGAGGACCATCGTCGACGTCGGAATTCACTGCCGCGGTTCTGGCCGCGATAGACGCCATCGAGCTACCCTCCGTGGCTGCCCAGCTCGTCTCCGGAACCTCAGCTGCGCCGGCGGCAGCAGCGCCGTCGTGACCATGCCCCGTCGAACCCGGAAGCCCGTCGTCGCCGTCCTGTACCGTGAGGCATTGCCGCCCCGTCTGGCGGAGATCGAGGAGCTGGCGGAGGTCCGCCTGACCAGGGCAGACGGGCTGGCCAAGGTCCTGGACGGGGCAGATGTCCTTTACCAGTGGCATTCGTTTTCCCCGGCGCTGCGGGAGAGCTGGGCTGCAGCGGGGTCACTGAAGTGGGTTCACGTTTCAGCAGCCGGCGTCAGCCAGTTGTTGTTCGATGAGCTGATCCGCAGCGACGTGCTCTACACAAATTCGCGGGGTGTCCTCAGCCGCGCTATCGCGGAGTTTGCGCTGGGCTTTGTCCTGGACATCGCCAAGGACTCCCGGGGTTCACTGGCGCTTCAGCAGCAGCGGCGGTGGCAGCACCGGGTAACCCGGAAAATCCAGGGCCAGCGCGCACTGGTGGTGGGTACGGGTTCCATTGGCAGGGAAATCGCATCACTGTTCCGCGCCGCGGGCCTGCAGGTCAGCGGCGCGGGCCGCAGCAGCCGTCCGGGAGACGGGCATTTCGACGAAATCAGTTCTTCAAAGGATCTGGCCACCAGCGTTCATCCCTTTGACTACCTGGTGCTGGCAGCTCCGCTGACGGAAGACACCAGGGGACTGGTGGGCCCTGAGGTCCTGGCATCAATGAAACCCGGCGCGCACCTCATCAACGTGGGCCGCGGTGAGCTGGTCCAGACGGACGCGCTGGTGGAGGCCCTTACCGCCGGATCCATTGCCGGTGCCGCCCTTGATGTGGTCCACCCCGAACCGCTGCCCGGGGAACACCCGTTGTGGAGCATGGCGAACGTCATCCTGACCCCCCACATGAGCGGCGACACAGAAAATTACCTCGATGACCTGGGGGAGCTGTTCGTGGCAAACCTGAAGCGCTACCGCAACGGCGATCCGCTGCACAACATTGTGGATAAAAGCCTCGGGTTCGTCCCGGCTCCCTGACCTACCCAAGCTGTGCGGTCCGAGGCCACGGGCATTCTGTGGAACTGAGGTTAGTTTGGCGTCAGCGCGGGATCAGCAGACTGACCTGGCCGCGGATGTCCTGGACAATCTCGTCGATGCTCAGACCGGCGTTCACGCTGGCCGCCATGCTGAGGAACATGATTGCGCTGACGATGCGGGCCAATGTGGCGGCGTCGCCGTCGCTGGCCGCATGGTGCCTGCCCAGGACGGCGGCAATGGCCTCCTCGGTTTCAGCAACGATGGAAAGAGCCTGGCCGTGGTGCGGCTCCATCGGATCGCCGAAGACCATCTCCCGCAGGTAAATCCGGCCGTTGCCGATCTGGACGCGGTTGCATTCCACGATCGGCAGCACAATGGCCAGGACCGCATCCAGCGCATGCGCCTGGGTTTCGGCGTCAGCGATGCCCCGTTCCAGGGCTTCGGCGTAGTGGGCATTCTGCACTAGCAGAAGGAGTTCGCCCTTGGTTTTGGCGTAGAGGAACAAAGTCCCTGTGCCAATGTCTGCCTTGTCAGCGATCTGCTGCGTCGTGACATCCTCGACGCCATGTTTGGCGAACAATTCGCTGGCGGCGGCCGTGATGCGCTCGAGTTTTTGCTGCTTGTTCCGCTCGCGCCGTCCGAGCGGCTGGGACGCAACAGGCATGAGGTTTTCCTTCCGGATTAAGTGACTGGACTCAGTTATGAGTATAAGGTCTCCCAGGGCCGGGCGTCAGTCAACCGGACGTTCTGGCGCAGCAAGGAATTCAGCTGCCACCGGGCCGAATTGGGCATGGTACTGGAAGATGCTTCCATGCCCGGAATCCGGGTAGATGATCAGCTCGGATCCCTTGATCCGCCTGTGCAGGTCTTCGGAGAGGACCGATGGCACCATACGGTCATTGTCACCGTTCGCGATGAGGGTGGGGAGGGTGAGCCTGGCCAGGTCGGATGGGTTGGCGCGGCCAGACTTCTGGATTGCCTTCAGTTGCGTCTGGAATGCTTTGGTGCTGATCGGCTTGTCCCGGTGGTCCGCCCGTTCCTGGAGGCGCTTGATGAATGCCTTCGCGGCGGGCTTTCCCGAAGCGTTGCGATTAAAGAACAGGAACTCCTTCGGGTCTGAACGCGTCAAGGCCGCGCGGAAAATATCCCAGTAAGTAACGCCGACCACCTTGTCCATGTCCTTGCCTCCACGCGGCCCGGTTCCGGTCAGGACAAGCTTGCGGATCAATCCTGGGTGCTTAATTGCCAGGTCCTGGGCAATCATGCCGCCCATGGAGAAGGAGAAGACATCAATCATGTCGAATCCGAGGGCCGTGATAAATGCGTGTGCGTCATCGGCCATCTCCTCGATGGTGCCGGGAACCTCCCCGGTGGAGGCGCCTACGCCCCGTTGGTTGAAAGTGATGACGTGCCGGTTTTTCGCGATGGGGTCGATGATGCGGGGGTCCCAGTTGTCCAAGGTAGCGGCGAGGTGCACGAAGAAGACAACGGGGATGCCGCCTTTGGGCCCCAGTTCGCGGTAGGCGTAGGTGACACCTCCTGCGGTGATGGTTCGGGTAGGTGCTTCCGCGTACGAGGTGACTGCGGACTCCCTTTGCGGGATCGGTAGTTTCCATGAGCGAATTTTTCTCCTATTTGGTCTGGCTGCTTGGCCTGTTGAATCAGTGGCGGTTCAGTGGTTGAGGGTGAGCACCGCTTTGCCGCGGATTCCGCCGCCGGCCAGGGACTGCAACGCCTCTGGAGTTTGGGCGAAATCGAAAACCTTTCCGACGACGGGGCGCAGCGTCCCCGCGTCGACCAACGCGGCGATCCGGCGCAGCTGATCCCCGCTGGCACGCATAAACAGGAATTCATAGCTGACTCCGAGCTTCCTGGCCTGCCGTCTGATTTTGCGGCTGAGTGCCGTGATCGCCAGGCGCAGGACAGGATTCAGGCCGGCATCGCGGGCGAACTTCGGATCCGGCGGACCGGAGATCCCAATTGCCTTCCCGCCTGGCTTGAGGACGCGCAGGGACTTTTCGAGGTTTTCGCCGCCGAGGCTGTCGAGGACAAGGTCATACCCGCTGAGGTGTTCCTCAAAATCCTCAGTGCGGTAGTCAATGACCACGTCAGCCCCGAGCTCCCGGAGGAAATCAGCGTTCGAGCCGCTGCCGGTGGTGGCAACAGTCGCGCCAAGGTGCTTGGCGAGCTGGATAGCGATCGAGCCAACCCCGCCGGCGCCTGCGTGGATGAGGACCTTCTGCCCGGGGCGCACATTGCCCCGCTCGACGAGGGCCTGCCATGCGGTGAGCGCCACCAGCGGCAGCGAGCCGGCCTCCGCCATGGATGCCGTTACGGGTTTGAGTGCCAGGTCATCCTCGGCAACGGCGATGCGCTCCGCGAACGTGCCGATGCGGTCCTTGCTGGGCCGGCCATAGACCTCATCGCCGGGTTTGAACCCGGTGACCTGAGCCCCGACGCGGATAACGGTACCGGCCACGTCATTGCCGAGGACTAACTGGAGCTTGTAGGGGAGGATCTGCTTGAACTCACCAAGCCGGATCTTCTCATCCAGCTGGTTCAAGCCCGCGGCCTGCACCTGGACGAGCACATCCCGTTCCCCCATAGCCGGCTCGGCGACGTCCGCTTCACGCAGCGGCTCTCCGTACTTGGTAACGACAAAAGCTTTCATGGCCGGCCTTTCTATATTTGATTCTCCTCAATTATGAGTGTACTCAATAATGCCTGTCAAGGGGCAGGGGCGGGCACGCAGGGATGAGCAGAGCGTGGTTCTCGTTGTGCCGTGCCGTCAGCCGCGGAAAAGCCGCGGTCAGGAGGCATCTTGGATCAGCGCGTCGGTACCGGCGGCCGATGGGTTCCTGGCTGGCTTCGCTGGTGCTGCCGGAGTGCCAGCAGGGGAAACAGGAGGACCGACAGCATGCCTGCCCCCACCAGGGCGGAGGCGGTTCCGCTGGTGATCAGCCCTTCGTCCCGGCCAATGCCGGTCACGGCAACAATGATCGGCAGGCCTGTTGCCGCGAACAGGACGATGGCCCGTTTGTCGCCGGGACTGGATTTCGGGGGAGCGGCCAGCAGGGACGGGAGCCCGCGGATGACGAGCAGGAGTACAAGGAACAGGGGGACCAGAGCAAGGGTTGCCGGGCTGCTGGTCAGCGCGTTCAGCTCGAAGTCGATGCCGGTATCGATGAAGAAGATCGGCACCAGGAATCCGAAGGCAATGGCGTCGATCTTCATCTCGATGATGTGCCGGTCGTGTTCGGGAGCCCGGGCGATCGCAACCTTCCACAGGACGCCCGCGGCGAAGGCACCCAGCAGCATGTCCAGCCCCAGAACCATACTGAGGACAACCAGCACACTCAGAATGAACATGATGGACCGGACGGCGAACTGGCCGCTGGTGTGCAGTGTCCTGGTGACCTGGGAGTGGAGCAGGGAATGCCGTGCGCGGGAGGCCAGGAATATCGCCAGGCCGGTCAACAGGACGAATCCGAGCAGAACTCCTGTGGCCGGTCCCAGTTCCCGCCCGCTGAAAAACAGCGAGACTGCCACCAGAGGACCGAATTCGCCGACTGCACCCAACGCCGCCACCGTGACACCCATCGGGGACTTTGACTCGCCGGCGTCGCGCAGGATCGGCAGAAGCGTGCCGAGGGCGGTGGAACACAACGCCACGCCGATGATCACGGCAGCCTCCGGGCCGGGCGCCAGGACAAGGCCGGCACCGATGCCGGCCGCCAATGAGATGGTCCAGCCAGCCGCGGCACGGTTGGCGGGCCGGCCGCGGATTGCGGTGAAATCGATCTCGTTGCCGGCGACGAAGAAGAGCATGGCCAGCCCGAAATCCGCCAGGGTGTCAGTGAACTGCGTGGACTGTATCCAACCCAGCAGACTGGGGCCCAGCACGATTCCGAGGATAATTTCGAACACTACGACGGGCACTTTGAGCACCCGGTCCAGGAAACGGGCGGCAAGGGGCGCCGCAACAGCCAGCAACGCGATCAGAACCAATGACGTGGACAGCGGCTGCATCAGCGGTACCTCGCCGGACCCTCCAATGAGGGCCCGGCGGCCGCTTCGTTCATGCGGTCGGTGCTGCTTCAGGCGGCGTGGCCTCCGGCAGTGCCGCTTCGGCCGGACGCGGTTCCGCTGGTGCTGCCTGAAGTGCCGCAGGCGGCTGGGACGGGACCGCGGTGGCGGCTTGGGCCGGCTTGATGTTCTGGTTGACGTGGAAGAAATTGTCCGGATCGTACTTCGCTTTGAGCTCTGCGAGCCGTGCATAATTCGACCCGAGGGTGTCCTCGATCCTGTTCTGGTCATCGGCGTCCTGGAAGTTGATGTAGCCGCCTGGCTCCGAATACTCGTGCAGCGCATTCCAATAGGCCCGGACCCAGGCGATGTTCGCCGCGTTGTCAGCTGCGTCAGGCCATTGCCCGGCGATAACCGGAGCGAACTTCACATCACGGTAGGCGAAAGCGGTGGCCTCAGGGGCGACCCGATTCACGGCCCCGTCGATGGGATAGAAGTGGTTGGCCGAGTGGACCGTGGGGATCCCGGGGGAGAATTCGACGGCGGTGCGCAGCGCATCGTTGCTGAGGGTCCGAAGGAAATCTGCCTTCCAGTAACCCTGGAGCCCAGGGACGGCGCTGAGCCCGTCGAACATGATGTTCAGTGCCGGGTAAGGCATCGGCGCAAAGAAGCTGCCCAGTGCGGGCCCCGCGTCCAGCATGGTCTGCCAGTGTGCAGGTCCGGCGTCAAGATCCCCCGTCCACATGCCGGCAACAACAACAACCGGCCGCCCGTGCCATTCCTCAGGAAGGAAGGGAACCGGCGGGCCCTGGTGGAATCCCAGGAAAGCGCCCATCTCCTCCGGTTCGGCGGCAATCCATTCGCGGTATGCCGCGCCGATGTCAGCTCCTGTGGCAGCATCAAAAAACATGATCCCCACATGGACCGTGTCTACTGGGTGCAGGCGGAACTCCATGGACGTGACTACACCGAAGTTGCCGCTGCCGCCACGCAGGGCCCAGAACAAATCCACGTTCTCAGCCTCGCTGGCCGTTACGAACGTTCCGTCCGCAAGCACCACGTCTGCCGAGGACAGGTTGTCGCAGGCAAGGCCGTACTTGCGGGAAAGATATCCTATGCCGCCGCCCAGTGTGAGTCCTGCTACGCCGGTTGAGCCGATGATGCCGCCCGTACTTGCCAGGCCAAACGCATGAGTGGCGTGGTTGTAGTCAGCCCACGTGGCGCCCGGCTCCACCCGCGCAGTCCTCGCGGCGGGGTCAACCCGGACCCCGCGGCGGGCCGAGAAATCGAGGACCAAGCCGCCGTCGACCGTCCCAAAGCCGGGCGCGCTGTGTCCGCCGCCGCGCAAGGCAACCTCAATATCAAGACCGCGCGCAAAGCGGACGGCGGCCATCACGTCCGCCACCTGGGACACCCGCAGCACCGCCGCGGGGCGGCGGTCGATCATGCCGTTGTACACGAGACGGGCCGACTCGTAGTCGGCATCGCCCTCTTCAATGACCTGCCCGCGGACCTGTTCGCGGAGTACGTCAAATCGATCGCTACCCATGGCAATTCCAGATTCTCTCAGAGACCACAGGGCAGCCAGCTCCGTCTCGAGTCCCAGCGAGGGCCAGCGCTATGACCCTCTCGGTATACGCCTGGGCCCCATGCGGGTCAAGAGCCGCAGGCACTCTTCAGCTACCTAATCCGCACCGGTAGCGGATGTGCGTCACGAGGGGTGTGCCGCCGACTTGCGTTGGCTCGAGCTTGAGGTTCCGGACGCCGTCGAGGAGCCGCTCGCCGGCTCCGAGGAGGAGCGGAGAGATATGGAGCCGCAACTCGTCGATTAGCCCGGCCGACAGATATTGGCGGGCGGTTTGCGCGCCGCCGGCTATGGCCACGTCCTTGCCTGCCGCGGCGTCCCGTGCCTGTGCCAGTGCCGGTTCGATCCCTTCCTCCACGAAATAGAACGTGGTGCCGCCCTCCATTTTCAGGGGCGCCCGCGGATGATGCGTGAGCACAAAAACCGGCGCGTGATACGGCGGTTCTTCGCCCCACCAGCCGCGCCAGTCCCTATCCCACGGACCGGTCCCGGGGCCGGCGAACATGTTGCGGCCCATGATGTAGGCCCCCGCGGAGAGGATGCCCTCCAGCTCTTTGGCGTTGGCAGCGGGCTCCTCGAACTGCCACCGGTGCAACTCCTCTCCACCCTCGCCCAGCGGATTCTCCGGAGTCTGGTTGGGGCCGGCGAGGAAGCCGTCGACGGATACGGTGAGATCGCAGGTGACGGTACTCATTGCTTTCCTCGGATGGTGGCTGTGGTGGTCAGGACGGGGAGGGGCTAACGGCCATGCTAGTGGCGTCCGACGGCGGCTGGAAGGGATTGCTCCCAGCGCCCCTTGGGCAAGCGGCAGGTAGGATCTGCGGCATGGAATCCATCGTTATTTACAGCCTTAGTGATGGCACCGACCGGGCACGCGTCCTCGAGACATACCCCCGCCACCAGGCGTACTTCGAAGCGTTCCGCGCCAATGGTGGCGGCCTGCTGGCTCTGGGCCCGTTCCTGACACCGGATCCGGCCGGCTCTTCCATGGGGCTTTTCACCTCGCGCGAGGATGCCGAGCGGTTCATCGCCGACGATCCGTTCGTTCTGGAAGGCCTCGCCGTTCCGCGGATCCTGGAGTGGGACCCCGTTCGCTTCGAGTAGGCGCAGGCATTTATTCAGACCAGGTTCCCCGCCCTGCTAGGGCGCCGTGTCCGGGAGCACGGCAGCGACGGCGCTGATCTCCACAAGTGCGCCGGGAACACCCAGCCCGGCCACGAGGGCAGCGGTCACCAGTGCCGGCTCGTCAGACGCCAGTTCTGCTGCGATGGCCCGGTATCCCGCGGCGATGTCGGCGCCGTTGACGAACAGTACGGTCCACTGCACAACATCGCCGATGCTTGCGCCGGCGGCAGCGAGGGCGGTCTTCGCGTTCTCGAGCGCGCGGGCGGACTGTGCTGCGACGTCGCTCCCGCCAACGAGCGCCCCCTGGGAGTCCACGGAGTTCTGGCCGCCCACATAAATGGTGGTGGCGCCCGGCGGGACAACAGCAACATGGCTGAAGGCGGGGCTTGCAACGAGTCCTTCGGGACGGATGCGCTGGATGGCTGGCATGCCCGTATGCTCTCACGCAGGCCAGCGGACGGGTAGACCCGGCGGCATCCCGGGGATAGCATGACCCGCACCGGAACCTGCTGCCCGGAAGGCGTGGCTGCCCCTCCGGCATCCGCCGATTCAACGAGGAGACGGCCATGAGCCAGGCAACGACAAAAAGGCCGGCAGCAAACCTGATGGTAGACCTGATCATTTCACTGGACGGTTATGCCTCTGCCGAGGGATGGCCCGGCTGGTGGGGCCTGGAGGGCCCGGAGTACCTGGCCTGGCTCGAGGAAGAGGGGAAAAAGAACTACACCTTCCTGATGGGCGCCAACACCTACCGTCTGATGTCCGGCATGTCCGGGGAAGCCGCAGCAGGGGACTCGGGATTTTCCGACAACGAGGGGGCCAGCCTCGCCGGCCTGGCCGCCGTCCCCAAAGTAGTCTTCTCTTCCACCTTGAAGGCCCCCTTGACCTGGCCGAACTCGCAGTTGGTGGCTGGGGACGCGGTGGAGGCAGTCGCGGAGATGAAACGGACCGGAACCGGGCCGATGAGCACCCTCGGCAGCCTGAGCCTGTGCCGCTCCCTGCTGGCGGCCGGCCTCGTGGACAGGTTCCGGCTGGTGGTCTTCCCGGTGATTACGGGCCGGACAGGCAGCGAACGGATTTACGACGGCTACCCCGACGTCTTGTTGGAGATGGTGCAGAGCCGGACCTTCGACGGCCGGCTTCAACTGCTCGAATACGTCCCCACCGTGCTCACGGGGCCGCCGGGCGGCCGTCCTGCCGGAGCGGAACCGGAAAAACCAGCTTCGGTTTGACTTCTGCTGGGATTCGACAGGCTGGAGCACAGCCAGAGCACCCCCGTTGTGGCTGGTTCAACGACGTACCCGGGATTGCCGCGCAGTCACTCCAACGCGTACAGCGGAAGCGGTGACCCGCTTTCCCCAGGAAAAACGCCAGGCGCGAGCCCTGCATCCAGTACAGCTCTACACAGTGTCCGCTTCGCAACAGCTCTCCGCACCCAGGGCACGCCCCTGCTGTAAACGATCGTCCATGTATGCGCGTGGATATGCCATGGGAAAGGCCACGCGAAGTCCATAGGCTTTGATTCGTGATGGATCAGAACAAAAGCCGCATCATCCTGCCTGCCGCGCCGCCTGACCAACAGGCCGTCCTGGATGCAGGCGGTGTTGCCTGCTGGTCCGAGCCGGTCACCATCGACACGTACGCTCCCGGCGAGCCGGACCGCTACCCGCTGTTCCTGGACCGGCGCGTGTACCAGGGGTCCAGCGGCAAGGTGTACCCCCTGCCGTTCATCGACAGCATCTCGGCCACCAAGGAGCCCCGGCTCTGGCAGGCTATCCACCTGGAAAACGAATATGTGCGCCTGATGCTGCTCCCGGAGGTTGGGGGCCGCATCCACATCGGCTTCGACAAAACGGCCGGCTACGACTTCTTCTACCGGAACAACGTGATCAAGCCCGGCCTGGTGGGGCTGGCAGGGCCGTGGATCTCCGGCGGTGTCGAGTTCAACTGGCCACAGCACCACCGCCCCGGGACGTTCCTCCCCGTAGAAACCTCGGTGGAGCGGGGAGACGAGGGCCAGGTCACCGTGTGGCACAGCGACCTCGACCCGCTGCAACGGATGCGGGGCAGCCACGGTGTCCGGCTGCGCCCCGGCAGCTCCCTGATCGAGGTCGAGGCGCGGCTGTACAACAGGACCGATGAACCCCAGACCTTCCTCTGGTGGGCAAACGCTGCGGCCCGCGTCCACGATAAATACCAGTCCTTCTTCCCCACCGATGTCCGGTACGTCGCCGACCACGCCCGGCGCGCGGTCACCGCCTTCCCGCGCGCCGACCGGCCCTACTATGGCGTGGACTACCCGGCGCTGGCCGGACAGGACGGCCGGGAGGACGCGGACCGCATCGATTTCTACGCCAACATCCCGGTCCCCACCTCCTACATGATCACGGACACCAAGGACAGCTTCTTCGGCGGCTACGACCATGACGCCGGTGCCGGCTTTGTCCACTGGGCCGACCGCAGCATTTCCCCGGGCAAAAAGCAGTGGACGTGGGGGAACGGCGCCGTGGGCGCGGCATGGGATGCCCAGTTGACGGACGACGACGGCCCTTACGTTGAGCTGATGTCCGGCGTGTTTACAGACAACCAGCCCGACTTCAGCTACCTGGCTCCGGGCGAGACCCGCACCTTCAGCGAGTTCTGGTATCCGATCCGGAAGCTGGGCCCGGCGCACCAGGCGAACCTGGACGTGGCCGTGGCACTCCGGGTGAATGAGGACGGCCGCACGGTTACCGCCGGCGTGTCCGCCACGGCCCACCGGGAAAATGCCACCGTGGTGCTCAAACACCGCGATGTTGCCGTCCGCGCATGGACTGCCCCGATCTCACCGGCCCACCCTTTCACCGGGACAGCCGAACTGCCCGGGCCCGTATGCGAAACCGACCTTTCCCTGCTGGTCCTGGACGGGGACCGGGAACTGATCTCATGGACCCCGCGCCAGCACGAGGACACTCCTGTTGAACCCTGGATAGCGGCTGAGCCGCCACCGCCGTCGGACGTCGATTGCCCGGACGAGCTCTTCGTGACAGCAACGCACCTGGCGCAGAACCGGCATCCCACGCGCTCGCCCCTGCCGTACCTGGAGGAGATCCTCCGCCGGGACCCGCAGGACTCCCGCGCGTCGACAGCCCTGGCAGCCGCCAAGTACCGGGCCGGCCACTACGCACAGGCCCGGAAGCTGCTGGAAAATGCGCTGGCGCGGCTGACCCGGCGCAACCTGAACCCGCCCAGCGGGGAGGCCAGCTACCGGCTCGGCCTCGTCCTGGAGCGTGCGGGCCACCAGGATGAAGCGCAGGAGCGGTTCGGGAAGGCATCGTGGGACAGGGCCTGGGCCCATCCGGCACACCTGGCACTTGCCCGCCTGGCCATGAGGTCAGGACAGCCCGCTGAAGCGCACCGGCACGCCGACGCCGCACTGCGGCTGGATCCGGCCAGCCTGGAGGCGAAGCACCTGCTGTTCCTTGCCCTGGCAGGCTCCGGACGCGTGAACGAAAGCGGCCGCCTGCTGCAGGACATCCTCGTGTCGGATCCGCTGGACCCCGTGGCACTGGCACTGGATGGCTCGCTGGACGCCAAGGATCCTAAGACCTCCCTGACAGTGGCCTGCTGGCTGGCGCGGGCAGGGCAGTGGCAGCGTGCACTGGACCTCACCGGACAGGCGCAGGCCGCAGGCGCCAACAAAGTCTTCGGCAACCCCGAGCCCCTGCGACACTACCTCCGTTCCGCCTGGTTCGAGGATCTGTTGGACCCGGAGGCGGCTGCGGCAGAACGTATGGCGGCAAGGCGCAGCGATACGGCCTATGCCTTCCCCTATGGACTGGACGAATACGACGCGCTGCACCGGGCCCTTGAGGCGGATCCCAGGGACGAGGTGGCACACGGGCTTCTGGGCTGCTGGCTGCTGGACGCCGGGCGCACCGGCGACGCCCTGGCCCACCTGGAAAAGTCCATGCTGCTCGGTTCAGCGGATCCGGTGGTCTGGCGGAATGCGGCCATTGCCACCGTCAATACCGGCGGTGATCCCGGCGCCGCCGACCGGTACTTCGACCATGCTCTTAAACTGAGCCCCGACGATGCACGGCTGGTTTTTGAACGCTCCGTCCTGGCCGGGCTCCGCGCGGCGCCGATCGAGGAACGGATCGCCGGCATCGAACAGCAGTCCCGTTCGGTCCTGGACCGCGATGACCTGGTGCTGCTCTACGTCAACCTGCTGATTGATGCAGGACGCGTCGAGGAGGCCCTGGAGATCATGTCCACCCGTACCTTCCAGCCCTTCGAAGGCGGTGAAGGGAAGGCGCTCGCAGCTTACGACCGCGCGGCGGTCCGGCAGGCCAGGGCGCTGATGGAGCAGGACCCGACGGCGGCAATCGCCTTGCTGCGCGCCGGCGTCGAGGCCCCGGCGAACCTGGGCGAGGGACGGCATCCGGCGGACACCATGGCCGAACGCCTGGTGGCGCTGGGGGACGCGCTCGAACTGGCCGGAGATTCAGGGGCAGCAACCGGCGCGTGGAATCTGGCCTGCCGGAAAAGCAGCCCGTTAGCCGTGGACCCCGCACCCGCCGGCCCCGCCGACTACTGGCGGGGCGTGGCCCTCACCCGGCTGGACCGGGAGGCGGAAGCGGAAGCTGCCTGGCAGTGCCTCGAAGACCGTGCTGATGAACTGGCAGCCGCCCCGGCGGCGCCCGCCTATTTTGCGACATCCCTGCCCGAACTGCTGCTGTTCAATACTGATACAGCCGCCGCCCGGAACACAACGGGCCGTTCACTCCGCCTGCTCGCCGCGGAGGGCCGGGCTTTACGGGGAAGCCCGCACCAAGGCCCGCACCACAAGGAAGGGGCAAGCCTGTGACCGAGGCACCGCGGTACCTCGGCTCCGGAACGCTCGAAGCCGGCCCGAGCGCCCTGACGGGAACACCGCCGTCGCACCTTCCATCCCGCCTGACCATCACCCTTTGGGACTTCTCCTGGTACACCCGCGGCGAGGACGGCGGCCCGTACGCAGACCTGGACGCTGCCTGCGCGCAAGCAGCAAAGCTGGGCTACAACACCATCCGCATCTGCGCCGCCCCGCTGCTGCTCTTCGGCGGCCTGGGGCTGGATCACCTGGCCACCGACCTTGAGATCGAGGGCCTTGGGCAGGCTCCGGACGGCGGCATCTACGGACGGGGCACGCGCTGGTATGACGTGCCGGGTGGGTACCGCCTGAACCTCCGGGAGCGCCTGCTGGAACTTTTCGACGCCGCAGCCCGGCACGGACTCGTTGTCATCCTGGCCAGCTGGGAGTACCAGCAGTCCACGGTGTTCGCCCGGTCCCCGGAGTGGTTCGACGCCATCGATTCCGTCCCCCTCGCTGACAGGTACCGCATGCTGGCGGACGCCTGGGACCGGCTCATCAACGCGCTCACCGCGGCCGGGCACCGGAACCGCATCGCCATGGTGGAACTCCATAACGAGGTGGATTTCTCCATCCTGCCCGCGCTGGCCGACGGCGGCAGCGGGCAGCTGCACCGGCTGCGGTCACTGCATCCGGACCTCCTGGTCACCGCCAGCTACGGCAAACCACCGCACCTTGCGATGCATACCGTCCCTGACGGGCTCGGTGCGGCGCAATTCCATGTCTACAGCTACGGTGTGCTGGATGCGCTGCAGCAGCAGATCGACATCCGTTCCGAAGGCACGGCGGACTTTCCCAACCCGGCCCTGCGTGCCCTGCTTCGCCCTGATGCGCCGTCGATTGAAGAGTACGGACGCCTGGCGGACTGGAAGTACCGCGCCACTGTGGTGACCGACCAGATGTTCTACGGCTACGACTGGATTGATCCGGAGGCGTGGGATACGTGGCTCTACAACGAGTACGGGCCCTACCGCGAGGTGATGCGGCGGGAAGTCGAGTCGCGGGTCATCGCCATCGCGGCCTGGGCCCGCTGGAAGGACGTGCCGGCCGTGGTGGGCGAAGGCTGGATCGGCTACACCCCGCTCCACGGCACCTTCGAGGAAGGCCCCCTCGGCAAGGACCTGGCCGAACGCGGCATCCGCACGGCACTGCAGCACGGAATCTGGGGCATGGTCCTGTGCTCAAACGCTGCCCCGCACCACCCCTTGTGGGCCGACGAAGACTGGCAGCGCCGCATGAACAACGTCATCCTGACCGCCCCGGGAGCTGAAAGAAACCCTATGCCTTCTGAACAAACCACCGTCGAACTCCTCACAGCCGCTCACCGGCCGCACGGACGTGCCCTGCAGCTGCCGCCCATGAGCAACACCCAGGACCGCCACAGCAGATGGCGGCTCACCAGCCAGTACATCGAATGCGGCGGCAGTCCAGCCGTACCGGTGTCAGGCGAAATCCACTTCAGCAGGCTGCCCCGCGGCCGTTGGGAAGACCGGCTGCGCCTGATGAAAGCCGGCGGCATCACCGTAGTGGCCTGCTACATTTTCTGGATCCACCATGAGCAGACCGAAGGTAAGGCCCGCTTCGACGGCAACCTGGATCTTGCCGCCTTCGTCCGGCTGTGCGCGGACCTGCATCTGGACGTGGTCCTGCGCATCGGGCCCTGGGCGCACGGCGAGGCCCGCAACGGCGGCTTCCCGGACTGGGTCCAGGGAGCCGCCGTCAAACACCGCACGAACGATCCCGCCTACCTGGCCCTGGTGGAACGCTGGTTCAACCGCCTCGGCACGGAGCTTGCAGGGCTGACCGGGCCGGAGAGCAACGTCATCGGTATCCAGCTGGAAAACGAACTGTACGACCAGCCCGGACACATTATTGAGCTGAAGAAACTGGCCCGGGCAGCCGGACTGAGCGCGCCCGTATGGACCGCCACAGCCTGGGGCGGGGCGGACATCCCGGAGGAGGAGGTCCTGCCGGTCTTTGGCGGCTACGGAGACGGCTTCTGGGTGGACGCCGACGCGCCTTGGGATCCCACCTTCCGGCAGCACTACCTCTTCAGCCACCAGTGGGATGACCCCGGCATCGGCGCCGACCTCCGCGGGCATTTCTCCGGCAGTGAGGCAGAGCCGCCCCGGTCGCCGTCGGCCCTCTACCCGCCTGCCACCTGCGAGCTGACCGGCGGCATGGCCACCGCCTACCAGCGCCGGCCGTGGCCCACGGGCAAGGACGTGGCCGCCGTGGCCAACAACAAAATCGGCAGCGGTTCCGGCTGGCAGGGATACTACATGTTCACGGGCGGAACCAACCCTCCCGGCGGCCTGCAGGAATCCCAGGCCACCGGCTACCCGAACGATCTTCCGGTGTTCGACTACGATTTCCACGCACCGATTGGCGCCGCCGGCAGGCTCGCACCCAGCTTTGCACTGCTGCGCAGGCAGCACGCGTTCCTGGCTGCGTTCGGCGACCGGCTCGCCCCGATGCCATCCACGCTGCCGGACCAGGTGCCCGCGGGTGTGGAGGACTCCGAGACGCTCCGCTGGGCGCTGCGCTCGGATGGCGAGGCCGGGTTCGTGTTCATCACCTGGCACCAGCCCCACGTCCCGCTGCCGGATCACGGCGGCGCGCAGTTCAGCCTGTCACTGGAGGCGGTGACGGTGACTTTTCCCCAACAGCCTGTCACCATCCCCGCCGGAACCATTGCCGCGTGGCCGGTCAACCTCGACACTGCCGGAGTCCGCCTAAGCTGGGCCACGGCTTCGCCGCTCACCCTGCTCGGGCCCGAATCGGCACCGACATTGGTCCTGGCAGCCGGAGCAGGCATCGAACCGCAGCTCTGTTTCCCTGAAGGAACAGTCCTTGAGGGGCCGGCTGCCGCCCTGGGCGGCAACGCCTACGCCACCGATCCCACCACGCCAGCTACCCTGACGGCCCGGTCCTCGGGCAGTGAGCTAAAGATCCTGGTCCTGCCGGCTGAACTGGCGGATCAGGCCTGGGTCCTGGATACAAAGCGCGGAAGGCAGCTGGTCCTGTCGGCCGATCCGCTCTGGACCGGCGGGGACGGACTCCTGGCCGGAAGGTCGCCGGGATCACCTTCGGTCCGGCGGTACTCCACAGAGTCCCGCCGGTTCGAGGATGTTCGGACCTCCGCGGCCGACCCGGAAACAGCGCGCCAAACCCTTACTGTCGAACGCATCCGGGCCGCGGCGCCCGTCCCCGTTTCCTTCGGCTCCCTTGCCGGCCGGGCGGCCGCTCCCACGGACAGGGACATGGACGAACATGCAGAGGTCTACCGGCTTGAGCCGACGGCGCCCTTCCCGGCAGGAGAGGGGCACGCGGAGCTGGAGATCGCCTGGGCAGGAGACGTCGCCAGGCTGCTCGTTGACGGCAGAGTGGTTGCCGACCGCTTCTGGGACGGTTCCCCCTGGGTCATCGAAACGCACGACGCCGGAATCGGCCCCGGTGCTGAGGTCCTGCTTCAGGTCCTTCCCCTGCCGAAGGGCGCGAAGGTGGCGGTGCCGCAGGCGGCCCAGCGCAGGCGCGATGATGCCGACGCCAACCTGGCGGCCCTGGACAGCGTGAAACTGATCCACTGGGCCGCGTGGCAGGAGGAGCGTGCCTGAATGATCCTGTCCGCCATAGTATGGACGTTTGGTGACGGAAGGAGCGGGCGTGGAACGGGCAACGGGGTTCCGGAACCAGCGGCTGGTGGTGGTGCCGCGGCCACTGGTCCGCGAAGCACTCGCCCGTCCCGTCACGCGCCGCCTGCTGGTCACCGACGCCGGAGTCTTCCCCGTCGCTGAGGCCCACGGCCGGTACCGTCCCGAGGGCGCACAGGAAACCATCGTCATCCTCTGCGTGGCGGGAACCGGCTGGGTGGAAACACAAGGTGCCCGGTTCGACGTCGGCAAGGGCACCGCCGTCGTGCTTCCCGGCGGTACAGGGGAGGCACATGCATACGGTGCCTCCAGGGACGACCCCTGGACTATCTGGTGGTGCCACGTCCGCGGCTCCGACGCTGCCGAACTCGTCGCCGAGTCGGGCGTCCGTCCGGACCGGCCCGTCATTGCGCTGGTGGCCGTGGACAGGCTGACGGCCATGCTGGACGAGATCATCTCGGCCTTGGAACAGGACCAGTCTCCGGCCCGGCTGGTGGCCACGGCCGGGATGGCGTGGAAGCTGCTGGCCACCCTGGCCGTGGACCGCCGCGTCCCCGGGCAGGGCACACCGCTGCAGCAAGCCATGAAGTTCCTCGAGGACAGGGTGGACGGCACCGTCCGGCTGCCCGATCTGGCGGCGCTGGTGGGTGTATCGTCCTCACAGCTGAGCAAGCTTTTCCGGGAAGCGACGGGCGGGGGAGTGCTGGCCCACCATACGGCGCTGAAGATGGCGCGGGCACGGCTCCTGCTGGACACCACGGACCTGACGGTTGCGGCGGTGGGGCGAGAGGTGGGCGTGGCTGACCAGTTCTACTTCTCCCGGCAGTTCCGGCGGCTGCATGGCGTCAGTCCCCGGGCGTACAGGGCGGAACGGAAGGGCTGAAAGGTGCCGCGCTACGCCTGGTGCGGGGTCCCGGTGTGCGGGAGGAGCCAGCGGCGCACTGCGTCCAGGACTTCATCCGGATCCACGGTGTACATGGTTTTCGGTTCTGCCGTGGCGGAATGGCTGTAGGTCATCCGTGCCCGGAAGCCCGGACTCTGGTTGGGTTCGGTCCAGGTGCGGATCACCATGGTTCCCATCGGAGGCGCGGCCTGGTCGGGCTCGTCGTCGCCGCTACTCCCCGGCGGTGGAGCGTCCTGTGCCATGCCGTCCCCCTTGTTCGCATCCAGCGGATACCCAATCTGCCTTGATCCTGCTGCATCAGCATCAGGAAACGGCATGTGTACGCCCAAAATCTGCTCAAGATCCGCCGGGGAAGTAGGCACAATGGGTGCCATGGCTGATTCTGAAGCGGTGACAACCCAGGATTCGACGGTTGAAGCATGGACCCAGGCCCTGGCGGAGTCGAAGGGCTCCCCGGGAGGAGGGGCCGGGACCGGCGTGATGCTTGCCATCGCCGCATCGCTGATCTCCATGGTGGCCGGCTACACCGAACCCGGCGAAGAGCAGCGGAAGGAATTGGCGGACGTCCACGCGCGGGCGTGCACGTTGCGCCGGACCGCGCTTGAACTTGCCGACGGCGATGCTGCCGCTTCCGAAGCGTTTGGCGCCGCGTTCCGCCTCGAACGGGGGCCGCAACGTGATGATGCCATCCGGCAGGCGTCGGTGAACGCTGCCCAGGCATCGGCAGTGCTGGGCGACCACGCCGTCGATGCCATTGAAGACCTCGGCTGGCTTGCCGCCAACGGGAACCCGGCCCTCATTGCCGATGTGGTAGTCGCGTTCGGCGCCCTGCGGGCAGCAGTGACGGGGGCCCGCACCAACGTCAGTTTCGACCTCGCCACACTGCGGTCCGCCGGCGCCACACTCGAAGAGATCCGTGACGGGCAGCCCGTTCTGTGGGCAACGGTCCAACGGCTCAACGCGGCGCTCGAAAGGATCGATGAGCTGACGGCCGCCGTGGACCACCGCGCCGCGCCCACGGACACCGGCGCCGTTCAGGACCCTGTGTAGCAGCCCGCGGCACGCTGGGTTAGTGCTGATTAACCGGTTTTCGCGCCGGCCCGCACTAAGCTCCCTCGGGTAACAACGTGGCACTCGATGGAGAGGTAGTTCCTGTGGGAAACACAGTCTTGACGGAAGGCGCAACTGAAGAACAGGGCCTGGCCCGGGTTGCCCAGCGGATGGCGGCCTGGACCGAAAAGTGGTTCCCGGATGCCTACATCTTCGCCCTGGCCGGCGTGGTGATCATTGCCGTCGCGGCCCTGGCCATCGGGGCCTCACCGCAGTCCATCGCCGATTCCTTCGGCAACGGCTTCTGGGACCTGACCGCCTTCACACTGCAGATGGCCATGGTGGTCCTCACCGGTTACGTGGTGGCGACGTCCCCTCCGGTGGCGAGGCTCATCAACCGGCTGGCGCTGATCCCGAACACGGCCCGCACGGCAGTGAGCTTCGTGGCACTGATGTCCATGTCCGTATCGTTCCTGAACTGGGGCCTGAGCCTGATCTTCGGCGGGCTGCTGGCCAGGGCCATTGCACGGCGGAAGGACCTCACCGTGGACTACCGGGCGCTCGGCGCAGCCGCGTTTATGGGCCTTGGCGCCGTCTGGGCGCTGGGCCTGTCCTCTTCAGCCGCCCAGCTGCAGGCCACCGCCGCCTCGCTGCCTCCGGCCCTGCTGAAGATCACTGGAATCCTAGACTTCGGCACAACCATCTTCACCTGGCAGTCCCTGCTCACGCTCGTCATCCTGATGGCACTGACCACGGTGATCGCCCATTTCTCGGCCCCCCGCGGCGGCGCCATCCGCACGGCGGAGGATCTCGGCGTCGACCTCGACGACGAACCCAGCGAGCCTGCCCCGCGCTCCCGCCCGGGCGAATGGCTCGAATACAGCCGGATCCTGCCCATCCTTGCCGGCATCCTGACTCTGGGTTGGCTGGTCTCCCAGTTCCTGACCAAACCGTTCCTCACTGTGGTGAGCAGCCTGAACGGCTACCTCCTGGTGTTCCTGATCCTGGGCCTCGTGTTGCACGGGACGCCGCGGAACTTCCTGCAGGCCGTCACCAAGGCTGTCCCGGCCACTGCCGGGATCCTGGTCCAGTTCCCGCTGTACGCGGCCATGGCAGCAATCCTGACCAAGGCCACGGGCCACGGCGGCATGACCATCTCCTCCCACCTGGCCGGCTTCTTCTCGGACATCGGCGGCAATGGCGCGTTCGCCGTCGTGATTGCCCTCTACACGGCCGTCCTGGGACTGCTGGTACCGTCCGGCGGTGGAAAATGGCTCGTGGAGGCACCGTACGTGATGCAGTCAGCCACCGACGTGCAGATGAACCTTGGCTGGACCGTGCAAATCTACAACATCGCCGAGGCGCTGCCGAACCTCATCAACCCGTTCTTTATGCTGCCGCTGCTGGCGGTCCTCAGGCTGCGGGCACGCGACCTGGTGGGCTTCACGTTCCTGCAGTTTGTGTTCCACCTGCCGGTGGTGCTCCTGCTGGTCTGGCTCCTGGGGATGACGTTCGAATTCGTCCCGCCGGTGATGCCTCCCGGGCAGTAGGGAACTACCCTAGCGGCGGAGGGCCGCCACGGCCTCCGCCAAGGGCATGTGCAGTGCCGGACCGTGGCCGGGAAGGATCACGGACGCGTCGACGCCGGCCAGGTGGTGCGTAGATTCGAGGGCGGCCGCCGGGTCCGAGTGGTACATGGGGTGGAGCATCTGCGGTCCGGTCTCCCGGCTCAGCGGATGGCCACTGACGAAGCAGTCCCCGACGGCGATGGCACCCGCCTTTGGCAGGTGGATCGCGGAGTTGCCTGGTGTGTGTCCCGGTACTGGGATGGCTTCGGGACGGCCTGGCAGGTTCCGGAGCGTCTCCGGGTCCCAGGCACTGGCCTGCGTTGCCGGTTCTGCCGTCAAAGCCCCGGACCGGATGACGTGGAGCAGCCAGCGGAAAACGCGCGGGCGCCAGGCACGGGCCATGACCTGGCCGAACGTGACCTGGTGCTTTTCCTTGCCCTGGACATGGGCCAGCTCTTCCACTGCACAGAGGACCGGCGTCCCGTAGGTGCTGGCGAAGTAGGCTGCGGAGCCGGTGTGGTCCACGTGCCCGTGGGTGATGAGTACGGCCCGGGCGTCACCTGGCTCCAGTCCCAGGTGGCGGATGGACGCCAGGACCAGTTCCCGGTCCGAGGGGTAGCCGGTGTCGATGAGCATAAATCCCGTCAGGTCGCGGACCACCACCCAGTTCGACGCAGGGCCCTGGACGTGATGGACACCGGGGGCCGGCTCGGACAGATGATCTGCGGGCTGCCAGTTCCTGGCTGTGGAGTGCATGGCTGAACCGACCTACACCAGCGGCCACGGGTAGCGCATGCCGGTGGGGTCAGCCGGCAGGACGCCACTGCCCAATATGCGCTGAACCCGGCGCCGCAGCGCACGGACTTCGGCAGGGTAGAGCAGTTCCTCCACGTTGGAGGGAACTTCCTCAGCGAGCGGCTCGATGTCCACCAGCATGGCGTCCGGGACCGGGTTCCCGGCAAAGTCCCAGATGACGGTGCGCAGTTTGAAGTCCGCCGAAAAGCACAGCCCGTGGTCGATGCCCCACACGCGGCCGTCGTGGCCCCGCAGCACATGCCCGCTTTTGCGGTCGGTGTTGTTGCTGATGACATCAAACAGTGCAATCCGGGCCAGGTCGCCGTGGGTTTGGGGCGCGTCCCCGTACAGCGTGAAGTAGTGCTCCCGGTAGTCACAGGCCACAAACCACTGCAGCGAGCCGACGCCCAGGGGCGGGTCATCGCGGATCACCGTGGGCGGCACCAGGCCCCACTGCAGGTATTCGCTCAGGAGGTAAGCAGCGCGCTCGCGCCGGTACAGCCCGGGCTCGAAGTCGCACAAAGGCCGTTCCCCGGACTCCGGTTTGTACACCGCATGGGCGGACTCCCCGTTCCAGGAAACCCGGACCAGGAAGGTG
Organism: Pseudarthrobacter sp. fls2-241-R2A-168; assembly: GCF_030209335.1. Taxonomy (NCBI): domain Bacteria; kingdom Bacillati; phylum Actinomycetota; class Actinomycetes; order Micrococcales; family Micrococcaceae; genus Pseudarthrobacter; species Pseudarthrobacter sp. fls2-241-R2A-168. Next base: position 169,993 of record NZ_JARVSG010000035.1, on the reverse strand, counting down.
GCGTTGCTGCTGCGGGGGATGCGTGCGATGAGGTCCACCCGCCCTTCCGCCAGCAGCGTCAGTTCCCGCCCGGACACCGGCCGTCCCCTCGCTTTGTACCCCCGGTGATCATGGCGCCCTCAGCCCGCTCAGTGGCTCCGACGTTGAATTCACCATCAGCACTGCCGGCGGGCGACCGTCCTCATACTCGATGGCAGACACCGATCCCGGGCTGATCATGATCCGCTGGAACAGGTCCAGGTGTGTGCCCATGGCGTGCGCCACGGCCGCTTTGATGGGATCGGCATGGGAGAAACATACGACGACGGCGCCCGGGTGGGCCGCCCGCAGCGCCTCGAGTGCGCCAACCATCCGCGCCTGCATCTGTGTGAAGCTTTCCCCGTTGGGAAACCGGAACGTTGAGGGACTGTGCTGCACTCCCTGCCACTGTGGCAGGGCCGCGAGTTCGGCGAGCGGCGCGCCCGTCCAGTCCCCGAAATCGCATTCGATCAGCCCGTCGTCGTGATTCAGCGGCAAGCCGGCGCTGGTGGCGGAAGGAGCCGCCGTCTCACTGGTCCGTTCCAGGGGAGAGGAGTAGATGGCGGCGACGGGCAAGCCCGCGAGGCGCTCCGACACCCGTTGGGCCTGGGCCCGGCCCCGCTCGGACAGGTGCAGTCCCGGCGCGCGGCCCGGCAGCACCTTCCCGGTGGTTGGCGTCTCCCCATGCCGGATCAGGAGAATCAGGGTGCGCTGGGCAGTCATCACCACAAGAGTAGATGGGCCGGCTGGACAGCGTGCGATGATTCCCGGAATTTCCTCGATTCCCGGCAGGCCTGGGGCTACCGTGGAGTGGTGACTGATCGACCCGAAATCTTCACTGTTGGTGAATTGCGTGCAGCCGGGCATGTCCAGAAAGACCTGCGCCACGAAATCCGCGACAACCTGCTCGCCGCGCTCGCCGAAGGCCGCGATCCGTGGCCCGGGCTGTATGGCTTCAGCCGCACGGTCATTCCCCAGCTGGAGCGCGCCCTGATCGCCGGCCACGATGTGGTCCTGCTCGGAGAGCGCGGGCAGGGCAAGACGCGGCTCCTGCGCACGCTCGCGGGGTTGCTGGACGAATGGTCTCCTGTGATCGAGGAGTCGGAGCTGAACGAGCACCCCTACGAGCCGATCACCGGGCAGTCCCGGGCCCGCGCCCTCACCGAAGGGGACCGGATGCGGGTGGCATGGCGGCACCGCTCGGAGCGGTACGTGGAGAAGCTTGCCACCCCGGACACCTCCGTCGCGGACCTGATCGGAGACGTGGACCCGATGCGCGTCGCCGAAGGCCGCCGCCTGGGCGATCCTGAAACCATCCACTACGGCCTGGTGCCCCGCTCCAACCGGGGGATCATCGCCATCAACGAACTGCCGGACCTCGCCGAGCGGATCCAGGTGTCGATGCTCAACGTGATGGAGGAACGTGACATCCAGATCCGCGGCTACGTGTTGCGGCTGCCACTGGATGTCCTTGTTGTCGCCTCCGCCAACCCCGAGGACTACACCAACCGCGGCCGGATCATCACGCCGTTGAAGGACCGCTTCGGCGCCGAAATCCGCACGCACTACCCCCTTGAGCTGGACGATGAGGTCTCGGTGATCCGGCAGGAGGGGCAACTGGTGGCTGACGTGCCGCCGGTCATCCTCGAAATCCTGGCCCGCTACACCCGGGCGCTCCGGCAGTCACCGGCGATCAACCAGACCTCCGGCGTCTCAGCGCGGTTCGCGATCGCCGGTGCCGAAACGGTGGCGGCGGCTGCACTGCGCCGGGCCAGCGTGCGCGGCGAAGGCGAAGCCGTGGCAAGGATCGTGGACCTCGGCACCGCGGTGGACGTCCTCACGGGCAAGATCGAATTCGAATCAGGTGAGGAGGGCCGGGAACAGGCAGTCCTCGACCACCTCCTGCGCACGGCCACTGCCGAAGCGGTGCGGGCGCACTTCCAGGGCATCGACATGGGCCCGCTGGTGGCCGCGCTGGACGGCCACCGGACAGTGACCACCGGGGACCATGTCACGGCGGATGAGTTCCTGGCCAACCTGCCGTCCCTGAACGGCTCGGGACTATACGACCAGATCAGCGGACGCCTGGGAGCGAAGAACCAGGGACAGCGCGCCGCCGCCATCGAACTTGCCCTGGAAGGCTTGTACCTCGCCCGCCGGATCTCGAAGGAATCCGACGACGAGGAAACCATCTACGGCTAGCCGTGTTGGAAGCAGTACAGCCGGGAGCACAGCAGAGGAGGCGTCATGGCCAGCCACAACCACTCCGCCAGGTACGGCCGGTACACGGGCGGGCCCGATCCGCTCGCGCCGCCGGTTGACCTTGCCGAAGCGCTGGACGCCGTCGCCGAGGACGTGATGGCCGGGTACTCGCCGCGGCATGCGCTGGAGGAGTTCCTGCGCCGCGGCGGGCGGGACCGGGAAGGCCTGGATGACCTCGCCCGGCGCGTGCAGCAGCGCCGCAGCGAACTGCTGGGCCGGCACCGGCTGGACGGAACACTCAACGAGGTCCAGAAGCTGCTTGAGACGGCGGTGCTGGAGGAACGCAAGCAGCTCGCCCGCGACGCGATGATGGATGACAACGACCGGGCCTTCCGTGAGATGCAGTTGCAGAACCTGCCGCAGTCCACGGCGGCGGCGGTGAACGAACTGGCCTCCTATGACTGGCAGTCGGGGACCGCCCGGGAAGCCTACGAGCGGATCAAGGACCTGCTGGGCCGCGAGGTCCTCGACCAGCGGTTCGCCGGCATGAAGCAGGCACTCGAAAACGCCACGGACGAGGACAAGGCAGCTGTGGCAGAGATGCTGCGGGACCTCAACGGGCTGCTGGACAAACGCCGGCGCGGCGAGGACACGGACCAGGACTTCCAGGACTTCATGGCAAAGCACGGCGGCTTCTTCCCGGAGAACCCGCAATCGGTCGAAGAGCTGATCGATGCCCTCGCCAAGCGCGCCGCCGCCGCCCAGCGACTCCTGCAGTCGATGTCCCCTGAGCAGCGCGAGGAGCTGATGCGGCTTTCCGCCCAGGCTTTCGGCTCACCGGAACTGATGGCGCAGCTGGACCAGCTCGATGACAGCCTCCGCGCCCTGCGGCCGGGTGAGGACTGGAACGGATCCGAGCGGTTCGAGGGCCAGGAGGGCCTGGGACTGGGCGACGGCACAGGAGTACTCCAGGACATCGCCGAACTGGACGGACTCGCCGACCAGCTGTCCCAGTCCTACAACGGATCCAACCTGGACGACCTGGACCTCGATGCCCTGGCCCGCCAGCTCGGCCAGAACGCTGCCGTCACGGCCCGCACCCTGGCCGGGATTGAACGGGCCATGCAGGACGGCGGCTACCTGCGCAAGGGAAGTGACGGCGACCTGCGGCTCTCCCCGCAAGCCATGCGGCAACTGGGCAGGTCCCTGTTGCGGGACACCGCGAAGCAGCTGTCCGGCCGGCAGGGGCGCCGGGACACGCGCACCGCCGGCGCAGCCGGCGAGCAGACCGGTTCCAGCCGCCCCTGGGAGTTCGGGGACGCCGAGCCCTGGGACGTCACCCGTACGATGACCAACGCGATCCACCGCACGGTGGCCGACGGCGGCACGCCGGCACAGGGACTGCGGCTCACCGCCGCCGACATCGAAGTCAGCGAAACCGAGGCACGTACCCAGGCCGCCGTCGTCCTGCTGGTTGACGTCTCCTTCTCGATGGCTGCCGAGGGGCGCTGGGTGCCGATGAAGCGCACTGCCCTGGCCCTGCACCACCTCATCTCCACGCGCTTCCGCGGCGACCGCCTCGAACTGATCACTTTCGGCCGCTATGCCCGGTCCATGGACATCGCCGAACTGACGGCACTGCCGTCGCGGCGGGAACAGGGCACCAACCTGCACCACGGCCTGCTGCTGGCCGGCCGCTTCTTCCGCCGCCACCCGTCGATGCAGCACGTCCTGCTGCTGGTGACCGACGGCGAACCCACCGCCCACCTGCTGCCCGATGGCGAGCCGTGGTTCTGCTGGCCCTCGGATCCGGAAACCATCCGGGTCACGGTGGCGGAGCTCGACCGGCTGGGCCGCGGCGGCACCCAAACCACGTTCTTCCGGCTCGGCAATGATCCCAGCCTGGAGCGGTTCGTGCAGCGCATGGCCCGGCGGGTGGGGGCCAGGGTGGTGGCGCCCGACGTCGGCGGGCTGGGGGCTGCGGTGGTGGGGGAGTACCTGCGGGCGCACTTCCGCGGACAGGCGTTCGACGACGCCGACTGGACGTCCTGGGACCGCTGACCGTCCTACTGCGCCGGCGTGGGCAGGGTGAGGATCTCGGCACCGTCCCCGGTGATTGCGATGGTGTGCTCGCTGTGCGCTGTCAGGCATCCGGTGGCGCTGCGGAGGGTCCACCCGTCAGCGTCGGTGACGAGTTCGGCGGTGTCCGCCATCACCCAGGGCTCCAGCGCCAGCAGCAGGCCCGGTAGCAGCGTGTACCCGCGGCCCGGCCGCCCGGTGTTGGGGACGTGGGGGTCCTGGTGCATGGTTGAGCCGATGCCGTGGCCGCCGAACTGCGTGTTGATGGGGTAGCCGGCCTCGCTGAGGACCGAACCGATGGCATGGGAGATATCGCCGATGCGGGCGCCGGGACGGGCAGCGGCGATGCCGGCATACAAAGCGCGTTCGGTGGCATCGATCATGGTGATGCTTTCCAGCGGCTGTGAGCTGCCCACGATGAAACTGATGGCGGAGTCCGCAGCCACCCCGCCCTTGACGACGGCGAGGTCAAGGGTGAGCAGGTCGCCGTCGGCCAGGGTGTAGTTGTAGGGCTTCCCGTGCAGCACGGCATCGTTGACCGCTGTGCAGATGTAGTGGCCGAACGGCCCGCGGCCAAAGGACGGCTCGTAGTCGATGTAGCAGGATGACGCCCCGGCGCCGATGATCATTTCCCCGGCCCACCGGTTGATGTCCAGGAGGTTGGTACCCACCGTGGCGCGGCTCTTGATGGCCTGCAGGATGTCGGCGACGAGGGCTCCTGTTTCCCTTGCCCGGATAACTTCGGCGGGGGTCAGGATCTCGATCATGCGGCGGCCTTCCTCGTCTGGAGACCAACAACTATACCCAGCACTGGGCCAGCAGGTTCAGGCGCGGGAATCCTGGGCCGGCCCCTGGTCCGAGGGCGCTGCCGGTGCACTGGCCCGGTCCGCCGGAGCACCCTGCCGCCGGCTGGCCACCAGGAATGGAACTGCAAGGCTCTGGAAGATTCCGGCCAGGGCCAGTGACGCCGGGTAGCCATAGAGGTCCGCGCTCCGGCCAAGCAGCGGCTGCACCACCACGCCGCCGCTGGACCCCATCAGGGAGGCGAAGCTCAGCACCGTGGCCCGCTGCTTCGACGGGATCATGTCGTTCACGTACGCCTGCCGCACGGGCATGGCGCATGAGTCGACGACGGCCCAGAGCGTCAGCAGGACCAGGGCGGGCCAGAAGACCCGGGTGAAGCCGAGCACCAGCAGGAGCACCGCACTGATGCTGCCGGTCAGGATCAGCACAGACGTCCGTTTATGGAACAGCCTCCTGGCATAGGGCGCCAGCCAGCCGCCCACCACTTGGGCGCCGGCCACGATGGCCGCCGCGAGGCCAGCCACGGAGTAAGCGTGCGGGTCGCCGTAGAGTTCCAGCAGGAAAGGCTGCAGCGCATAGAAGACATAGATCCCGACGCCGGCACTGAACGGGGAGGCCAGCATCACGTACCGCACGGGCGGGATTTTCAGGCCATTATCGATGGAGGCCGTCAGGACAGCGCGCGTCGCCTTGAGGGGGTGCGTGGAGCGCTCAGGCGTGAACCCGACGTCGTGCATCAGGCCGAAGGCCACAGCGAACATGGCCAGCAGCACGCCCACCCGCACCAGGAACGGCACGCCGAGGCTGGTGGCCTGGGCGATCACGCCGCCGGCTACCGAACCGGCGAGCATCGCCACGCCCGAGACCATCTGCCCCCGCCCGAAAACCGGTTCCAGGCCGCCCTCGTAGCCGGAGTAGCGCAGTGCGTCGACGAGCCACGCCTCAACGGCGCCCGAGAAGAAGGTGAAGCCCAGCCCCAACAGCACAGACACCACTGCCCACAGCGGAAACGGGGCTGAGAACTGCCACAGCAGGTAGTAGAGATAGGTGGAGCCTGCCAGGGTTACGGTGCCCAGCAGGAACGACGCCCGGCGGCCCCAGCCGTCAGCAACAACCCCCGTGGGAACCTCGAAAATCACCATCCCCGCGGTGAAGAAAGCGTTGGCGGCGAAGGCCTCGAAGTTGCTCAGGCCGGCGTCCAGCAGGAACAACGTGTTGACGCCCCAGATGAAGGAGGCGGCAAGGGTATTGCCCAGCGTCAACGTCAAGTAAATGCGCTGGATCTTTCGGGCGGCAGCGTTCATGGGTTCGCTGTCCCGGCTGCGGATAGCACGGAACACGAGGCCATTCTCGTCCCGATCCGCCCGCTATGCCAGAGCTGGTGCCAGGACGGAGTCTGGCGGACGTGCGGTGCCACAGGCGGTCATCTGGCAGGCTCTCCGAACCTCACGGTTCGTGCGTCGCGGTGATGTCGTGCGATGCGGCCCATTCACTCACATCCCGCCGTTCGATCGCCGCTGCCATCAGGTCGGGGAACAGATCGGGGGTGCAGGCGAAGGCCGGGACCCCGATTCCGGCGAGGGCTGCCGCGTGGTTGGCATCGAAGGACGGGTGACCGCTGTCACTGAGGGCCAGCAGCGCGATCATGGTGGTGCCGGACCCGACGATGCTGGCGGCCCGGCGCAGCATCTCCTCGGCGATGCCGCCTTCGTAGAGGTCGCTGATGAGCACCAGGATGGTCTCGGTGGGCTGGGTGATCCGGTCCTGGCAGTACGCCAGGGCACGGTTGATGTCCGTGCCGCCGCCCAGCTGGACGCCGAACAGCACATCCACCGGATCGTCCAGTTCATCGGTCAGGTCCACCACTTCGGTGTCGAAGGCCACCAGCCGGGTACGCACTGAGCGCAGGGAGCTGAGCACCGCCCCGAACACACTGGAGTACACCACCGACTCGGCCATGGAGCCGGACTGGTCGATGCACAGGATGATCTCACGCTGGATCTGGGTGCTGCGCCGGGCATGCCCCACCAGCCGCTCGGGCACGATGGTCCTGTATTCGGGCTGGTAGTGCCTGAGGTTGGCCGCGATGGTCCTGTTCCAGTCGATGTCCCGGTGCCGCGGCCGCCTGGTCCGTGCGGCCCGGTTCAGCGCACCGGTGACCGCCTGGATGGTCCTGGCACGCAGCCGCTCCTCCAACTCATTGGTCACCTGGCGGACCACCGCCCTGGCCGTCTCGCGGGAATGCTCGGGAATCACCCGGCCCAGGCCGATCAGCGTACTGACAAGCCCGACGTCGGGCTGTACCGTCCGGAGCATCTCCGGCTCGAGGAGCAGCTGCCGCAGGCCCAGCCGTTCCATGGCGTCCGCCTGCATCACCTGCACCACGCTGGACGGGAAGTACCCGCGGATGTCGCCCAGCCAGCGCGACACGCGGGGGCTGGAGGCCCCGAGGCCGCCGCGGCGCTGGTCCTCACCGTATAACTCCTCCAGGGCGTGGTCGCGCCGGGCGTCGGCGGCCGAAAGCTCCACCTTGTTGCCTTGTGCGTCCCTGATGCCATCGGCCCCGTGCCCGCCAAGCACCAGCCGCCAGCGGGCCAGGCGTCCGCGGCTGTCATCGCGCTCCGTCACGCCACCACGTCCCATCCGAGGTACCGGGCCATTGTCCGGACCGCGGGGCCCGCCGCCGCCAGGTCCGGCAGATCTTCGTTTCCGGCCTGGACGCTGCCGCCAATCCGTGTCACTTGTTCGCCGATCTCCCGCCGTTCAGGCTCACTGAACGCCGAAAACGTCCTGCGCAGGAGCGGCAGGACGTCGTCGAAGGTCTCGTCGTCCACGCCGGCCACCCAGCGGTCCACCAGCTGCAGGAGCCGCGGATCGTAGATCAGCAGCGTTGCGTCGCCGGAGACCACGCCATCAAGCCAGGCCGCGGCTTCCCTCGCGGGGGTGGCAACGGAGAGCCGGCGGCTGAGCCGTGCGGCAACCTGGTCCGGTTCAACCAGTCCCGCATCCAGCAGCAGCCGGGTGGCCCGTCCCGCCACCGCTCCATGGATCAGGTCCGAGCCTGCGACGGCGGACAGGGCCCTGTGCCAGTCATCCAGGGGAAGGTCCGGCACCAGGGACAGCCCGTGCTGTGCGGAGTCGATGGCGCGCCGCATCACGTCCGCGGCTTCATCATCCAGGCCGGCGCACGCCGTCGGCAGGCCTACGCAGGCGCGCACCACTGTAGTGTCCAGGATCATCCGCACCCCCGTCACGTCCACACCGCGCACATTGCCGTACCGGCAGGTGCGGGCCAGGGGCGCGACTGCTTCCAGAAGCGGGGCGACGTCCTGCTGCAGGGCAGTCCGCTCGGCGAGGACCGAGACCACGGCACCGATTCCCTCCGGCAGGTCTGCGAGGAGGCAGTTCGCGAGCAATCCGCTCAGGCTTCCCAGGTTGGCGTCTTCCCGGGCGCGCTCGGCAACATAGGCCGAGGCGGCCGCGGCCACGGTGGTGCCGTACCGGCCGGCCTCCACCACGGCGATGGCCAGCTCCGGCTTCCACTGCAGCGTCCACGCCTCCTTGAACGTGCCCAGGGTCCGGCCCGTTTCGGCGGGAATTCCCCAGTCCACCCCGAGCAGCGCCAGCCGGTGCAGCAGTACGGAGCGGGCCAGCTGTGCGGGTTTGCGCAGGTCCAGGGCCAGGACCTCCTCCATGGCGCTTGGCTTCCACCGCAGCCTGCGCTGGGTGGCGGCAAGATCGGCGGCGAGGGGGACGGTGGGCGCGGAATCAGGCACGCTACCCAGCTCGAGTCCCACGGTCAGCTCCCGGTGAACCAGGGCCAGCGGCAGCGGCGACCCGTCGCACAGCACCGCCTGGGCGGCATCGTCAAGTTCTGCCAGTCCCGGACTGGGCCGTCCGCGGACAGTGGCGAGTGCGTCCGCCATCCTTGTTGCCTCCACCACTGATGCCGTTGACGCGTCCAGGTTCTCGCCGCGCAATGCGCGCGCCACCCGGACCAGCCAGGTGGTGGACACGTCCGTGCCCGGGTCTTTCCCCATCCAGTGGGTGAACAGATGCTGGTACCAGCCGGGTGCGGTGACGCCGGCGCCGTACCCGCTGGCCAGGCTGAGCCGGCCCGAGGTCCACGGCACCCACGTCACGGCGATCTTCGTTTTGGGCAGGCCGGCCAGGACCTTATTGTCGGCGGCGGCCGGCGGAAAGTGGGCGGGTACCAGTGCCGGTGCATGGTAGGCGCCGCACACCACGGCAATGCGGGCGTGCCCCTCGCGGAGGGCGGCCCGGAGCAGCCGCCGCATCGACGCTTCCCGCCGGTTGTTTTCCAGCACATCAGGATGGTGGGCCGGCCTGTCATCGGCTGCGCGGATTTCGGCAATCGCTTCAGTCAGCGCCTCGAACCGCTCCACGGGGTCGCTGTGGCGGTGCTCCACGGCGTCCTCCCACCAGCGCTCGGCATCGCTGTACCCGGCCGCGCGGGCGAGGATCCCGATGGCGTCCGGCCGGTAGGGGCGGGAATCCGCGGAGGAGGAGCCGCCGTCGTCCGCCAATAGCGGCTCCTCCTCTGCCGGCGCCTCGTCCGACGGCGGGACGTCACCCGCCTCCCGCAGCGCGAAAGTATGCGCTGCGGGCAGGTCAATGGCGCGCACCTGCGCGCCTGTGGACAGCGCCCAGCGGATGGCCACCCACTCCGGGGAAAAGCTGGCCATTGGGTAAAAGGAAGCCAGCCTCGGCTCATCCGGAACATAGATCAGTCCGGCTACCGGCGGGACCATCTCCGGGTCGCTGAGAAGGGGAATCACCTGGTCCAATTCCGGCGGTCCCTCCACCAGCACAAGGTCCGGCCGGAGGGCGGCGAGCGCCTCGGCCACGGAGTGCGCCGAGCCGGGTCCGTGGTGCCGGATTCCGAGGACGTGGACTTCTGTCATGGTTGCAGGAGTCCCGGTTTCAGTTGGAGGATTCGAGGTCGCGGCAGGCCCGGTAAAGGTCCTTCCACTCCGGCCGGTTCCGGACCACGGTCTCCAGGTATTCCTGCCAGATCACCCGGTCCTGCACGGGGTCCTTGACCACGGCGCCCACCAGGCTGGCGGCCACGTCCTGTGCCCGGACGGTCCCGTCGCCGAAGTGGGCGGCCAGGGAGAGGCCGTTGGTCATCACCGAGATGGCCTCAGCGGTGGACAGCGTTGCCGAGGGCGACTTGATGGTGGTGCGCTGGTCCTGGGTGACGCCGGCCCGGAGCTCGCGCATCACCGTCACCACGCGCCGGACTTCGGAAAGCGCCGCCAGATCGGCCGGCAGTTCCAGGGACGCCCCCAGGCTGCGGACGCGGGTGGTGACGATCTCCACCTCCTGCTCCATGCTGTCCGGGAGTGGCAGCACCACGGTGTTGAAGCGCCGCCGCAGCGCGGAGGAGAGGTCGTTGACGCCTTTGTCCCTGTTGTTTGCCGTGGCGATGACGTTGAACCCCTTGCGGGCCTGCACCTCTTCATTGAGTTCCGGAATGGGCAGGCTCTTTTCGCTGAGGATGGTGATGAGTGAGTCCTGGACGTCGGACGGGATCCTGGTCAGTTCCTCCACCCGGACCAGGCTTCCGGTTTCCATGGCCCGCATCACCGGCCCCGGGACCAGTGCCGCCCGGGACGGCCCGTCGGCGAGCAGCCGGGCATAGTTCCAGCCATAGCGCAGTGCCTCTTCCGGCGTGCCCGCCGTCCCCTGCACCACCAGGGTGGAAGTTCCCGAGATGGCCGCCGCCAGATGTTCGCCCAGCCAGGTCTTGGCCGTGCCCGGCACCCCGAGCAGGAGCAGGGCCCGGTCCGTGGCCAGGGACGCCACCGCGATTTCCACGAGCCGCTCCGACCCCAGGTACTTGGGCGTGACCACCACGCCGTTGGGCAGGGTTCCACCCAGGATGTAGGTGGTGACGGCCCAGGGGGACAGCCGCCAGCTGGGCGGCCGGGGCCGGTCGTCGGCGGCGGCCAAGGCCGCGAGTTCCTCCGCGTAGGCGGTTTCGGCGTGGGCGCGGAGAACGTCCTGGGCGGGCTGGGCATCGGTCATGAAAAAGCCTCCGTCAGGGATTGTCGGAACGATTGGTATTGCACGGCGTCGCGAAGCACGCGGCGCCGTGCGGCGTCGTCGTCGGAACGCTCCAGGAGCTGCCGGCACTGTCCGGCGGCCTCGGGCGGGAGTGCTGCCGGCAGGATCCCTGCCAGCATGACCGCCAGCTGGCCGCCGTTTTTGGCGGTGATCTGCTCCAACACTTCGGCAGCGAGTGCGGGTCCCCAGGGCCGGGGCAGGTCCCGCAGGGGTTCGACCAATGCGAAGGGCGGTGCCGCGCTGCTCCGGAGCTGCCGCACCAGCCTCTCCTCGCGTTCAACCGATGGCAGGCAGGCCAGCAGGCGCGGCTCAAAGCGGTCCTCCAGCAATGCACGCACCCACTCGAGGTCGGCCCGCCGGGCAGCGGTGGACGCGATGGCTTCCAGCACCCGCGTCTCGCCCTTAAGCAAGGCAATGGCCGACGCCGGGCCGCGGCCGGTTGCCGAGGTCCAGGTATCGAGCGGGGCACCCCGGATAATAGCGTCGAGCCGGGCCAGCCGGTCCGGTTCGCCGCTGCGCGGATGCGCAGGAACTCCGTCCCGGAGCGCGGCAGCGTCAGGTTCCGGCGGCAGCCCGATCTCGAGGTGCTTGCGCAGCACGCCGTTGAGCCGGAGCAGGGGGCGGAGCCGTGCCGCCATGCGCGCTGCGCGGGCGCTGTCCGGCAGCCGGTCGAGCAGCGCCGCCGCGGTGTCGCGTACGCTTTTGGCTTTGTCATCCAGGGCCCGCTCCAGCAGTTCCTCGTCGTCCGGTCCGAGGTTGACGGTGAACGTGGCGAGGTGGGCGGCACGTTCCCGGGCGGCGAGGTTGTCCCAGTGCCCGCCAAGCAGCGTGCGGGCGGCGGCCGGATCAGTGCGGCGGAGCCGTTCCAGTTCTACGGTGGCGTCCGTACCCGCCAGCTCTGCCCAGTCACCCGCTGCACCGCCTTGCTGATGTCCGGCGCCGGAATCGCTGGTCCCTTGGTCACTCTCAAGCAGGCCCTGCAGCCACCGGCCGCGCGTTCCGATGGCCGGGTGCAGGTGCTCCGCAACCGATGGTCTGGTGGCGGCCGCGGCGAGGAGGGGCGGCAGGAGCTTGTGTGGAACCCGCACTCCTGAAGCTGCGGCCAGCCGCAGCCAGTCCGCCACCAGCAGGGTGCGCAGCTCCGGCCCCACCGGCGGCTGCGTGAGCAGGAGGTCCAGCAGCCGGGCGGCCTCACCGGTGGCCTGCGGACACTGGTCCGGTGGCGCTGGTTCGGCCAGGCCGGCATCATCCAGGCGGCGGGGTTGCCGGGCGGCGCGGATGACGGCGTCGGCGAGCGCGGCCTGGTCCAGAAGCGATTCTTCGGCGGTGCGACCTTCCGGCGGGCGGACGCCCAGCTCTGCGGGCGGGGGAGGCGCGGGTCGCCGGGCGGTTCCCACCAGGGCGGCAGCACGGAGTTCGGCCAGCCAGGTCATGGCGTCACCACCGCGTTGCCGACCACGGCGGACAGCGGCCGCACGCGGCCCTCCTCCAGCTCACCAAAAATATCCACCGGATGGCCGCCGGTGAGGGCGAGCAGGGAGTCCAGGGGCGCATCGACCAGAGGAAGCGCATCTCCGGCTTCATCCCGAAGCCACCCGGAGCCGCCAGTGGAGAGGCGCACTCCGGCCAGCAGCACCGGATGGCGCTGCCGCCACGGGGACGAGGCGACGGCGGCTGATTCGGCGTTGAGTGCCTGGCGGATACTGCTTCCCTCGCCCAGAGTCTGGGCCGTCCCCGCCGTGCCAACGCTGCCGGTGAACAGCGCCCGCCGGGGCGCTGATCCCGGATACCTTGCCACTGTGGCCTCCAACAGCGCGCCGGCGAGTTGGGGTGTTGCGAGTGGCTCGCTCCGGGCAGCGAAATCCAGGAGGACCACCACCGTTCCGTCCGGGCCGCGCAGCCATGTACGCTGCTGCTGGAGCCGCCCGTCGTCGCTGCGGTGGGCGCCGAGGACCAGCCAGGGGCCCGGCAAGGCCTCCACGCCCTCGACCTCCGAGGCAGGAACGGACCAGCCGACGGCAACCCGGAGGTCGGCAAGTTCGTCGGGGGGCAGGTGGTCCCGGATCCGCCAGGCTTTGGTGAGCGCCCACCACCTGCCTGCCCGGTGGAGGAGGTGATCGGTCCAATCGCTGCGGGCGTGGATGTCCGAACCCATGGTGCGCACCTGTTCGGCCAGGCCCGGGAGCTGGGCATCCACCAGGCGGGCGGCCACACCGTCCCACCACGAATAGGGCTGGGACCTGGCCGAGGCCATGCCCGTCCGTACCAGGTCTGCCAGCCACCGGGAGAAGTCCGCGATGCCGGCATCCATGAGTGCCAGCCGGTCGGCAAGCCGTTTTGCCTGTGCCGCCGGATCGGCCGGCTGTTCGGACTGGCGCCGTTCCCGCACGGTTGCCCGGCCGGCGCGCTGTTCCGCCCATTCCCGGGCGAAATCCGCAGCCTCTGTTCCGGCGTCGGCCGCTTCACCCCGGGACCACAGCAGGAGGAGGGCGAGCGCATGCTTGCACGGAAACTTCCGGCTGGGGCAGGAGCACCGGTAGGCCGGGGCGGCGAGGTCAACGCTCACCTGGTAGGGGGTCTTTCCGCTGCCCTGGCACTTGCCCCACACCAGCACGTCGTTGCTGCCCGTCTCGGACCAGGGCCCCGGGCGGGCGAGTTTGCGGGCGGCGGCCAGGGAAGCTGCATCGGGCGCGGCGCCGGCCACCCTGTCCTCGCTCCAACGCCCCATGAAGCACATTGTGCCCGATGTTCCCAGCCGCGCAAGGGCGGGCCGGCGGCGTGGCGGCCGGCGCATGCTGCCCCGGAGGGCCGTTTTCCGTGTCAGGATCAGGGTATGCCTGACCGCCTGATGCTGCTGGACACCGCCTCGCTGTACTTCCGTGCCTTCTACGGCCTGCCCGATTCGATCCGCCGCCCGGACGGGATACCCGTCAACGCGGTCCGGGGCCTGCTGGACATGATCGCTCGGCTCACCACGGACTACGGCGCCACCCACCTCATCGCCTGCTGGGATGACGACTGGCGGCCGCAATGGCGGGTGGACCTGCTCCCCACCTATAAGGCCCACCGGGTGGCAGAAGTGAACGCCGGCGCTCCGGACATTGAGGTGGTGCCGGACGCACTTGAGGCCCAGCTGCCCATGATCCGCACGGTACTGGGCCTGGCCGGCATCGCGATTGTCGGTGCGCCCGACCACGAGGCCGACGACGTGGTGGGCACCTACGCCAGCCACGCCGGCATCCCGGTGGACGTGGTCACGGGGGACCGCGACCTTTTCCAGGTCTGCGATGACTCCAGGCAGGTGCGGGTCATCTACACCGCCCGCGGCATGCGGAACCTGGATGTGATGACCGAAGAGGTGGTGGTGGGGAAGTACCGCGTGCTGCCCCAGCAATATGCCGACTACGCCACCCTCCGCGGTGACGCCTCCGACGGACTGCCCGGCGTCGCGGGGATAGGTGAAAAAACGGCGGCATCGCTGTTGTTGAAGTACGGAAGCCTCGAGAACCTGCTCGAGGCGGCTGCGGACGCCGGCAGCGGCCTCTCGTCGCCGGTCCGGGCCAAGCTGGAAGCCGCCGCGGACTACCTCAAGGCAGCGCCCGCCGTCGTACGCCTTGTCCGGGACCTCGAGCTGCCCAGCCTGGAGGAGGCAGGCGCCCGGCTGAACCCCGCCACCGGCGAAGCACGCACCGAACTGGAACGCCTCGCCGTGGACTGGAACCTGGGCGGCTCTGTCCGCCGCCTCCTCGATGCACTGGACCGCGCCCGCCCGTCCTGAATCGCTCCGCACGGCCCTGGGTGCCGGCCTGGCTGGGGTGCGGAAAACTGCCCATTTCTTGAGCAAAAGTGACATCCCGGGGTGGATACCCTGCCGCTAGGGTGGCTTCAATGGTTCAAGCAGCCGGACCTCTTCAACGGGGGATTGGAGTGGCTATGGCTGACAGCCCGCACAGGCGCGGTACTGGCAGAAATGACGGCGGGAAGAAACGCGGCCCGGACGAGGCAGGGGATGCCGAGGCGCCGCAGCAGGAGGAATCCGAAGCAGCCGGCCGGGAGGAAGCACCTGCTGACCCCGGGCAGGCACCCCGCCCGCCGCGTCTTTACGGTTATGACCCGGACCAATGGCCGGAGCCCCGTTGACGGACTTTTCCCGGTCACAGGTTGCAGGCGGTCCGGGCAGCAGACAAGCAAAGCAGGGCGTGGCTAAGCTGGGTGTGTTCCGCATGATCAGTCCTGCTGACGAAAGTTAGGTGAGTGCCATGCCGAAGACCGGGAAGAACGATCACGCCCGCAAGGATGAGCTTCCCTCGACCCTGCAACGATCGGACCAGAAGGCGCAGGATACGTTCGCCAAAACCTACGACTCCGCCATGGAGTCCTATGACAATGACGAAAGCCGCGCAGGGCGTGCCGCCTACGCTTCCCTGAAGCACAGCTACGAAAAGGTCGGCGACCATTGGGAGCCCAAGGAGAAGCGCGGGCCTTCGGACGAGCGCGCGGAAAAGGGGCTTGGCTCGAAAGAGCCCACTGCGGGCGGCGTGGACGCCAATGCCTCCAAGAAGCACCTGATGGAGCGGGCCCGGGAACTGGACATCAGCGGCCGGTCCAGCATGGACAAAGAAGAACTCGTCAAAGCGCTGCAAAAGGCGAATGACGCCGCAACCCGCAAGGCGCGCGGCAAGTAAGAGCAGCAGCCAGTACAACCAGGCAAGGACGCCAGGAGGTTCCGATGTCGGTGAAGGGCAAGGACGCAGCAGGCCGGGGCGGGCCGGAAGGACGCCAGGGCAACGGCTCCGCCGGCATCACGCCCAGGGATCCTGCCCTGGTCCGGAACGTGGCGCTCGTGGGCCGGTCCGGCGCTGGCAAAACCACCCTCATCGAGGCGCTGCTGGAAGCCAACGGCATGATCACCCGGAAGGGCTCTGTGGTCGACGGAACCACCGTGAGCGACTCCGATCCCGCCGCCATCCACCAGCAGCGCTCCGTGGCGCTGTCCGTGGTGCCGCTGCCCGTGGCGGGCATCAAGGTCAACCTCCTCGACACGCCCGGTTATCCTGACTTCATCGGCGAACTCCGCGCGGGCCTGCGCGCCGCGGACGCCGTCCTGTTCGCCGTCTCCGCCGTGGACGGGGTGGATGCAGGCACCACCGCAATCTGGCAGGAGTGCCAGTACCTGGGCATGCCCCGCGCGGTGGTCATCACCCGGCTGGACCATCCCCGCGCTGATTACGACGGCGTCCTGGCGGCCTGCCGCGAAGCGTTCGGCGACACTGTGCTGCCGTTGTACGTTCCGGTCCGGGCCGGCGGGGAAGTCACTGGCCTGCATGGCCTGCTGACCGGGACGGTCTTCGAGTATCCAGCGGAGGGTTCCGGCCCGGCGGCTCGGGCGGCGGACCCCGGGGAACTGGCGGACGCGGAGTCTTCCCGGGCTGAGCTCATCGAGGGAATCATCGCCGAAAGCGAAGACGAGACACTGATGGACCGCTACCTTGGCGGGGAGGACATCGATGCCGGCGTCCTCATCCCTGACCTGGAAACCGCCGTCGCCCGCGGGTCCTTCTTCCCGGCCGTGCCCGCCTCGGCGATGACCGGGCTGGGAACCGCCGAACTGCTGGAGCTCCTCACGAAAGCGTTCCCGTCTCCACCGGAGCGCAGCCTGCCGCGGGCCACCGACCTGTCAGGCTCCCCGGTGCGCGCCCTCGCCTGCGACCCTGCCGGGCCGCTCGCGGCAGAGGTTGTCCGCACCACGGTGGATGCTTTCCTGGGCCGTGTCTGCTTGGTCCGGGTCTTCTCCGGCACCCTGAGCGGGGACACGCCCGTGCATGTCAGCGGGCACGGGCTGGCGGACCGGGGTCACCAGGACCATGACACCGACGAACGGCTCACGCACCTTTACTCACCGCTGGGATCCACCCTCCGGCCCGTCCCTTTTTGCATCGCCGGTGACATCGCGGCCGTGGCCAAGCTGGGCACCGCGGAGACCGGGGACACCATCTCCGCGAAGGACCAGCCGCTGCTGCTGGCCACGTGGGAGATGCCGGAGCCGCTGATGCCGGTGGCCGTCGAAGCCGATTCCCACAGTGACGAGGACGCCCTCGCCCGCAGCCTGGGGAAGGTGGCCGCCGGAGACCCGACGCTGAGGGTGGAACGGAACGCCGAAACCCACCAGCTGATCCTTTGGTGCATGGGGGAGGCGCACGCCGAAGTGGTGCTGGACAGGCTCCGCGACCAGGGCGTGAAGCTGCACACTGTGGACGTGGTCACGCCGTTGCGGGAAACCTTCTCGGCCCCGGCAGCCGGGCACGGCCGGCACGTCAAGCAGTCCGGCGGCCACGGCCAGTACGCCGTGTGCGACATCGAGGTGGAACCGCTGGCCAGGGGCGCAGGCTTCGAGTTCGTTGACAAGACTGTGGGCGGGGTGATCCCCGGAACGTTCATTTCGTCAGTGGAAAAGGGTGTCCGGGCGCAGATGCAACGAGGTGTTGCCTCCGGCTTTCCTGTGGTGGACCTTCGGGTGACCCTGGTAGGAGGCAAGGCGCACAGTGTTGATTCCTCCGACGCAGCATTCCAGGCGGCCGGCGCCCTGGCCCTGAGGGAGGCCGCCGCCGCGGGAAGCATCCAGCTGCTCGAGCCTGTCTCGTCGGTGGTGCTCAGCGTTCCGGACGAGCATGTGGGCACAGTGATGAGCGATCTCTCCGGCCGTCGGGGCAGGCTCACCGGGACGTCGTCATCCGGCGGGGACCGGACCGAAATCACGGCGGAAGTCCCGGACCAGGAACTGCTGAAATACGCGGTTGAGCTGCGCGCTTTGACTGCTGGCACCGGAACGTTCAGCCGGCACTACCTCCGGCATGATCCCCTGCCGGGCAACCTGGCCGCGGCGGGCCGCTGATCGGGGGATCGGCAGCAGAAGAAAAGCCCCATGGACGGGTCCGGACCCGAGGCGCTGCAGCGTTCGGCGGAAACGCTGCAGCGCACCCTCGCCAGTCAGGGCTTCTGATCCGGCGCCCGGAGCCGTTTCGGCTACTGCTCCTGCAACGCCGGTCCTGCACCGCCGGAGTCAATAGGAAATGAATGCCACCAGTTCGCCCACCCGGTCCTCCGGGTAGTTTTTCGCAATGTCGCCCTGGCTGAGGACGCCCACCAGGTCATGGCCGTCAATGACCGGCAACCTCCGCACCTGGTGGTCCTGCATGGTCCTGATGGCCTCCTCGATGGAGTCGTCGGCTCCGATGGTCACGGGTTTGCCTTCGCCGAACTGACCCGCAGTCGCGGTCCGCGGATCCCCGCCCTCCGCCAGGCACTTAACCACGATGTCCCGGTCCGTGAGCATGCCCTTGAGCCGGTTGTCCTCGCCGCAGATGGGCAGTGAGCCCACATCAAGTTCCTTCATCTTCCGTGCTGCCGCTTCCAGGGTTTCGTTTTCACCCACGCACTCCGCGCCCCCGGTCATGATCTCCCGTGCCGTTGCCATGATCGCTCCTTCCTGATGTGGTGCCGCGTCGACGGCCTCTTCGGGTGGCCCTTCGGGACCTTGCTCCTGATGGGCGGCCCGCAGAACCAGCTGATGACAAAAATGCTAAGCCTGCTGATTATTAGTGTCCAGAGGTGGAGTATGACTGCCAGGGCCGGAGTTAGGACCGCTCGGCGGGCTCCGGTCTCCTCGAGATCAATGCTTGCTTCGCCGCCATCAGGTAGTAAGCTTGCTGACCAATACTAGTAAGCCTGCTGATTAATTGAGACAGGAAGAGGCCATGGGTACAGTTTTCGCCGCCGCTTCGGCATTGGTGGTTGCCGCAGCCGGTGCAGCCGCGGCCCTCAGCGCTCCCTTTGGTGCTGCCGGCCACGGGGGCCAGTATCTTGCAGGACACGTGCTCCTCGGGCTGGGCCTCGGGCAGTCGATCGCCATCCTGCTGCGCGTCGCGGTCAAGCGGCTGCTCGCACGGCGGGCCGCCGCCAGCGTTGCTGAGGCTCCTGTATACACGGCGCCGGTCGGTGTCCTGCCGGCCCGGCCGGCGGCGCTGGCCCCGGCAGCAATCGCCCAAACATCCGCTTTCCCAACACCGGATACCCATGCAACCGCTGCCCGTGAATCGATGGCTCCAGTAAGTGTGCTTCCGGCGCGGCCTGCGGCGATGGTTCCGCTGCGGGGCCGGCATGCCGCCTGAGGCTCCGGTATTGGCCGCGGGCAGTGATGGCCGTCCCGGCCGAAAAAACTCCTGGCTGTGGCGTGCAGCCGCTGCCCTGGCTGGTGCCGCCTGTCTTGCCGTGGTTCTGTATACCGCCGCACCGCTCCTGCGGCCCCGGGATTCTGATGCCGGGACACTTCGGGGCCTGCAGGTCAGGGTCCTGAACATCAGCCAGGCGGCGGCAGAGAACAGGATGGATGGCGCCCTCGCCGCACTTGAGGCCCTGGAGAAGGACCTGAACGATGCCGCCGGCCAGGGCCTGATTTCCTTGTCCCGTTACCGCGGAATCGAAGCCGCGGTGGAGGACGTGCGGGCGGACATCAATGGCCAGCTTGCGGCAGCGTCGGCCCTCGCACCAGTAGTCCCGGCTCCGGCAGCATCCGAGCCGTCTACACCGGCTGAGCCTGCGGAACCGGCACCCCAAACCCAACCCGAACAGCCGGCCTTGGTTCCGGCACCGGCTCCGGTCCAGCCGCAACCGGTGGTGCCGGGTCCGGCCAAGGAGTCAAAGGGCAAAGGCAAGGGGAAACCCTAGCCCGGTTCCGGGCACAATGGACCAATGACTTCTTCGGGCAGGCAGCAGCAGCCGTTGGCGGCCAAACCCTTTGATCTTGGGACCATTGGTGCCGGTTTGGCCTTTGCGGAATCGTTGCCTGCCCTCACCCGGGCGCTCGGTGGCGGGGCAGGACCGGCGGCAGTTGTACAGGCGCCGCCCGGGACCGGCAAGACCACGCTCGTCCCGCCGCTCCTTGCAAACCTCGTGGCACACGGCAGCGGACGCATTGTGGTCACCCAGCCCCGCCGCGTTGCTGCCCGGGCGGCCGCCAGGCGCCTCGCCGTGCTGGACGGCAGCGCTCTGGGCGGCCGCGTTGGCTACTCCGTGCGCGGCGAGCGGAAGGCAAGCCAGGGAACCGTCGTCGAATTCGTCACGCCCGGAATCCTGTTGCGCCGCTTGCTGGCCGACCCCGGCCTCGAAGGCATGGCGGCGGTGGTCCTCGACGAGGTCCACGAACGCGGGATGGAAACGGACCTGCTGGTGGGCATGCTCGCCGAGGTCCGGGAGCTGCGGGGCGACCTGACCGTCGTCGCCATGTCCGCGACCCTGGACGCTCCGCGGTTTGCTGCACTTTTTTCCAACAGCGGCGGCAGTACTGACGACGACGGGGCGCCGGCTCCCGTAGTGGACTGCGCCTCAGTGCTTCACACCCTTCACAACGACTGGCGGCCCGCGCCCGGGCCACGGCTGGACGGCAGGGGAGTGACGCCCGCCTTCCTGGAGCACGTGGCCCGGACGGCCGCGGAGGAGTTCATCCGGGTCCTCAGGGGCGACACTTCCAGTGACGCGCTCGTTTTCCTCCCCGGCGCGAGGGAGGTTTCGCGGGTCGCGGCCGACCTTCGGCGGCAGCTGGGCAGCAGCGCTGACGTCCTGGAACTCCATGGTCAGGTGACAGCCGCTGAACAGGATCTGGCGGTTTCCGGGCGGTTGCCCGGCGGCAAGGCACGGATGATTGTCTCCACCGACCTGGCCGAGTCCTCCCTCACGGTTCCCGGTGTCCGGCTGGTTATTGACTCCGGCCTGACCCGCGAGCCGCGCCGCGACGCCGGCCGGGGCATGAGCGGGCTGGTCACGGTTTCCTGTTCCCGGGCCTCGGCCGATCAACGGGCGGGGCGTGCTGCCCGCCAGGGACCGGGGCGCGTGGTGCGCTGCTACGACCAGCAGGCCTATGGCGCAGCCCCTGCCCACGTCATGCCGGAAATCAGGGTGGCGGACCTCACCGGCGCCGCGCTGCTGCTCTCTGCCTGGGGTTCTCCCCGGGGCGAAGGCCTCGCGCTGCCGGACCAGCCGCCGGGGCCGGCCATGGACGACGCGATGGAGGTGCTCCGCGAACTGGGCGCCGTGGCGCCTGACGGCCACGTCACCGCCGCGGGTCGGCTTCTTGCCGGCATCCCGGCCGATCCGCGGCTGGGACGGGCGCTGCTGGACGGAGCGGCCGCCGTCGGGCAGCTGGCCGCCGCGGAGGCAGTGGCTCTGGTCTCGGCTGACCACCGGGCTCCGGGCGCAGACCTCACCCGCCTCCTGTCCCAGCTCCGTGATAAAAAGGGCGCAGCTGCCCGGCGCTGGGCGGAGGACACGCGCCGGCTTGCCGCCCTGGCGCAGCGCGGTGCGCTCTCCGCTTCGCCCGTCCTGCCATCGCCGGTGACCGGCAGCGCAGTGGTGGGAGCCGTCGTCGCCCTTGCCTTCCCCGACCGGGTGGCACGCCGCGTGGACGGCGACCCGCCCAACCGCTACCTCCTGTCCTCCGGAACGCGCGCCGGGCTGCCCGCCGGCAGTTCCTTGTCCGGCTACGAATGGCTGGCCGTGGCAGAAGTAACCCGTGCCGACGGCAGGGATGCCGCCCGCACCGGCGCCGTGATCCGCTCCGCCGCACCGCTGACGCCTGACCTCGCCGAAGCCGCGGCCGGGCACCTCCTGACGGACGCCGTCGAAGCGCAATTTGTGGGCGGCCGCGTGTCCGCCCGGAAAGTCCGGCGCCTCGGGGCGATCGTCCTGTCGTCCACCCCTGTCCGGCCGTCACGGGCCGAGGGGAGCGCCGCCGTCGCGAGGGCCTTGAAAAAGGAAGGACTCGGCGCCCTGGAATGGTCGACGGCGGCAGAGGCGCTCCGCCGCCGGCTCGCCTTCCTGCACCACGGACTGGATGGTTCCTGGCCGGATGTCTCGGACCAGGCCCTGTTGCTGCGGCTCGAGGAGTGGCTGGGCCCGGAGCTGGAAGCCCTCGCCGGCGGAGCAGCCGCACGTTCGGTTGACCTGGCCGGCCCGCTCCGGCGGCTGCTGCCCTGGCCGGAGGCCGCCCAACTTGATGACCTCGTGCCGGAATGGCTCGAGGTGCCCAGCGGGTCGCGGATCAGGATCGGGTACCCGGAGGCTGCGGATAACACGGGCCGCCCGGTGGTGGCCGTCAAGCTGCAGGAGTGCTTCGGGTGGGCAGAGACACCCCGGCTCCTGGGCGGCCGCGTGCCGGTCCTGTTCCACCTGCTGTCGCCGGCCCGGCGCCCCCTGGCCGTCACCGACGATCTCACATCCTTCTGGTCGGGCCCCTACGCCCAGGTCCGGGCTGAAATGCGCGGGCGCTACCCCAAGCACCCCTGGCCCGAGGATCCCTGGGCGGCCACCGCCACCGCACGCGTCAAACCCCGTCAGTAGCCGCATTCCGGGCACGCCTTGCAGCCTGGTCCAGGCTCCGTGAGAACTAAGATACACAGCCGAAACGTCCCGTCGATGGGCTGAAACATGCTCCGGTTAGGCTCGTTCCTACCTGGACAGAGTGGTCCACATCAGACATGGAAGGACGTAAAGATGTTTCTCTTGAACAGCCTTAACCTTTTGCTCGACGGCCGCCGCTTCGAGGACGGCCGGTCCCAAAACGGCGCCGGCGGAACCAGCGAGTTCCCAGAAGGCCGCCTCACCTCCGCCGCCTGGGAAGGCTGGTGGCACGAGGACGCAGCCGCGTAGCACTGCCACGGGGACTGAGGGCAGTTTCACCACTGCTAAATCATGACCGCATTATGGGGACCTGTCCTTGATAAACGCTGCCACCGGCCCGGCCAGGGAGGCGCCCACCTCAGCGGCGGGGCGCCTGGTGCCGGCGACAGCGAAGGAGTGGTCGCCGCCCTCCACCCACTGAAGGACAGCATTGGGGCCGATGCGGGACACCACGTCGGCCAGGAGTTCCGGAGTGGCGAATGTGTCCCGGCTGCCCTGCAGGAACAGCATGGGAGCGGCCAGCCCGTACAGATGTTCGTCCCGCAGCTTCTCGGGCTTGCCCGGCGGATGCAGGGGATACCCCAGGTAGACGAGCCCGGCAGCGTCCATACCATCCGCCACAGCCATGGACGCCATCCGGCCGCCAAAGGATTTACCGGCCGCCCAGAGCGGGCCCGCGTCCTGATGCTTCCCTGCCTGCTCGGCAGCGATAGCCATGGCAGCACGCCATGCCGCGATGGCCACAGGCGGCCGGTCCGGAAACTTCCTTCCGGCTTCGCGGTAGGGAAAATTGAAGCGCAGTGTCGCCACGCCCAGCCCGTTCAGTGCCGCCGTGAACCCCGTGAGGAACGGATGGTCCATCCCGGCGCCGGCGCCGTGGGCAACCACCAACGTGGCGGAAGGATTGTCGGGGCGGGCATAAGTTGCGGTGACGGTCACGTCGCCCACCGTAATGGTCAGGGGAACTTCCGGGGCTGGCATCCCTCCATCATGCCGGACCGGGAGGCGGAAATCTGTCCGGTTTCCGGAGCCGGGGTGTACGTTGTCCCCATGGCGAGCGAACAGACCACCATCATGGTTCCGGGCCCCGACGGCGGCCGTGAGATGCGCATTTCCAGCCCCAACCGCGTCCTTTGGCCGGACCTGGGGCTCACCAAACTGGACCTGGCACGTTACATCTGCGACGTGGGAGAAGCCTTCATCGCGGCCAACGGGGACCGGCCGGTGGCCCTTCAAAGGTACTCGGACAACGTCAATGGCGAGATGTTCTTCTCAAAGAACCCGCCCAAGGGGACGCCGGACTTCATCCGGACGCAGAAGGTGGTTTTTCCCAGCGCCCGCACGCATCCGATGCTGATCCTGGATGAGCCCGCTGCTGCCGTGTGGGCTGTCCAGATGAACACGGTGGTCTTCCATCCGTGGCCCTCACGCAGCGCTGACACCGACAACCCGGACCAGCTGCGCATCGACCTGGATCCGCAGCCGGGCACCGACTTTGGGGATGCCGTCCCCGCGGCGCTGGTGATGAAGGAGGTCCTGGCCGAGGCCGGACTGACCTGCTTCATCAAGACCTCCGGCAACCGCGGGCTGCACGTCTACGCCCCCATCGAGCCCACGCGGGAGTTCCTCGACGTGCGGCATGCCGTCATTGCCGCCGCCCGTGAAGTGGAGCGGCGGATGCCGGAGCAGGTCACTACCGCGTGGTGGAAGGAAGAACGGGGGAAGCGGGTATTCCTGGACTTCAACCAGGCCAACCGCGACCGCACCATCGCCGGCGCCTACAGCCCGCGTGCGCTGCCGCATGCTTCGGTCTCCTGCCCGATCACCTGGGACGAGCTGGAGACTGCCGACCCGAAGGACTTCACCATCCTGACCGTGCCGGACCGTCTCAAAACTGTGGGCGACCCGTGGGCGGACATGCACAGCACGTCGGGCACCATCGACACGCTTCTAAAGTGGTGGGAGCGGGACCTTAAGGCCGGCCTCGAGGAGATGCCATTCCCGCCGGACTACCCCAAAATGCCCGGCGAGCCGCCCCGGGTGCAGCCCAGCCGCGCCCGGAAGCAGGACTGACGGACTATTCGAAGCGTGCCGGGTCTCCGGTACCGCGCCGGACCACCTCAGCCACTCCGCTGGAGAAATCCACTACGGTGGTGGGCTCCGCCCCGCAGTCGCCGGCATCGATCACCGCGTCCACCAGGTGGTCCAGCCGCTCCTTGATCTCCCAGCCCTGGGTCAGCGGGTCTTCCTCGTCCGGCAGCAGCAGCGTGCTGGACAGCAGGGGCTCACCGAGTTCTGCCAGCAGCGCCTGCACCACCCTGTTGTCGGGGATCCTGACTCCTACTGTCTTCTTTTTGGGGTGCAGGAGCCGCCGCGGAACCTCTTTGGTGGCAGGCAGGATAAAGGTGTAGCTTCCGGGGGTCACGGATTTGATGCTGCGGAAGACGTCGTTGCCTATGTTCACGAACTGCCCCAGCTGGGCGAAATCCTTGCAGACCAGGGTGAAATGGTGCTTGTCGTCCAGGCTGCGGATGCTCCTGATCCGGTCCAGGGCGTCCTTGTTGCCCAGCTGGGCCCCCAACGCATAGCAGGAGTCTGTGGGATAGGCGATCAGTCCGCCGTCGAGCACCATGCGTACTGCCTGGGCGATGGCCCGGGGCTGCGGATCCTGCGGATGAACGTCAAAGTATCTGGCCATGTACCCGAGCCTACGTTCCCGCGCCGCGCCGCCGCATCATTGAAGCGCCCGCCGCATGTGATGCGGGCGGGGCGCACGGCACGCGGGGGCCGGACTGGGTGGCAGAATGTGGCTCATGGCTATGGAACGGATCGTCGTGGGCCTTCAGGGCGACGACGACGGGGAACTCCTGGTGCGCCGCGCCGCGAGGCTTCTCCACCGGGGCGTTGGCGGGGAACTGCTCGCCGTCCATGTACGCACCCCGGCCGGGACCCGGGCGGAGTCCCCGCAGGCACTCGAAGCCCAGCGCCGCCTGGTCGCAGACGTCGGCGGCAGCTATCACACGGTATCGGCCTCCGACGCCGCCGCCGCCCTCGTGGAGTTCGCCCGCTCGGCAGCGGCCTCCCACATCCTGGTGGGCCAGTCCCGCCGCCGCAGGATCACGGCCCCCTTCAGCCTGGGCGTGGACACCAAAGTGGTGCGGGAGGCGGCGGACATTGACGTCCAGGTGGTGCCACTGGTCCGGTACTCAGGCGGCCGGGGGAGGCGGCCGGAACTGGGCCGGGCGCGGACGGGGTTCGGGTTTGCCCTCGCCGCGGTTCTTCCGCCTTTGTTGCAGCTCCTCCTGGCCATGTTCGATCACAGTGTGGCCACCGCGGTGCTGATTCAGCTCACCGGCGCCGTGGCCGTAGCTCTCGTGGGCGGATTGTGGCCGGCGGTTTCGGGTGCCCTCTGGAGCAGCCTGCTGGTGAACTACTTTTCCACTCCGCCCCTCGGCGACCTCGCCATCCACGACCCCCAGGACCTGCTCTCGCTGGCGGTATTTGTCGGCGTTTCGGTGGCGGTGGCCGGCGTGGTGGATGGATCTGCCCGGCGTTCCAAGGAAGCGTCCCGGGCACAGGCCGAAGCCGCCACCCTGGGTGATCTTGCCTTGGGCGCGTCCCGGTCCGAGGACACCCTCCACGGCCTGCTCGCTGAAGCCCTCGATGCCTTCGGTGCCTCCGGGGCCGCCGTCGTCAGCAACCTCCCGGCCGCCGGGCATCGGGATCCGAGGGGTCAGGAAACAGGGCGCACGCCGCTCCTGCTGGCGGGAGCCGGTGATATTTCCGGCTGGCAGGACGGAGCCCAGGACCTCCGCGGCCTTCCGGGCGCCACTACCGTCCAGGTGGACCCGGTGACGTGGCTGGTCCTGTTCGGCAGGGAGGTGCCGCCGGCGGGGCGGAGGCTGCTCGGCGCCTTCGCTGTGCATGTCAAAGCCCAACTGGAGCGCCGGCAGCTGGAGTCCAGCCGGCACGAGATCCTGCGCCTTGCAGAAGGCAACACCATGCGCACGGCCATCCTGCAGGCCGTCTCCCACGACCTGCGTACCCCGCTGGCCGGAATCAAACTCGCGGCCGGCGGGCTCCTGCAAAATGGTGTTGCCTATACGCCGGCTGAGCAGCGGGAGCTGCTGGAGACCATTGATGCGTGCAGTGACCGGCTCGATTCTCTGGTGGGGAACCTGCTGGACATGTCCCGGATCACCGCCCGTTCGGTGGAGCCGCTGCTGGGCCCCGTGAGGTGGAGCGAGGCAATTGATGCGGCGTTGCGCGGGCTTCCGGACGGTGCTGTTGCGGTGGCGCTGCCGGCCAACCTGCCGCCGGTGGAAGCGGACCGCGGGCTGCTGGAACGGGTCATTGCCAACATCCTTGAGAACGCGCTCAAACATGCCCCGGGCTCGGGAGTGTCGGTGACCACGACGGCGGACGGGCTGGGCGGTGTGACTCCTGAGGGACACCCATGCGGCGAACTGCGCATCGTCGATCATGGTCCCGGCGTCCCCGAGCGGAAGGTGCTGGACATGTTCAGACCGTTCCAGCGGGTTGATGACCTGCCCCAGGCCAGCGGCCTGGGCCTGGGACTGGCCGTCGCCCAGGGCTTCGTCCAGGCCATGCGGGGAACCCTGAGCGCCGAGGGGACCCCAGGGGGAGGGCTGACGATGATCATCCGGTTGCCGCTCTCCACCGGAAGCCCCGGTGGCGCCGGCAGTATTGCCGCGAATGCGGACATTGTTCCGGGCAGCGGGACGGTGCTGACGTGACGGGACCAGCCTCGGCAGGACCAGTACACCAGAAGGAAGGGCCCCAAAAGGCCGGACTCCAGAAGGCCGTCCGGCATGAGCCCATGGTTCAGGAGGCCGCGCCGCAGGGTGCGAAGATCCTCGTGGTGGATGACGACCCCCACCTGCTGAAGGCGCTGCGCATCACCCTGGCGGCGCATGGCTATGACGTTGCTGTCGCGGAGGACGGCGCGTCTGCCCTCGCCGCTGCCGGCCGCAACGTTCCGGATGTTGTGGTCCTGGACCTCGGGCTGCCGGACATGGACGGCGCAGAGGTCCTGGGTAATCTTCGCCGGTGGAGTTCCGTGCCGGTGCTGGTCCTGTCGGCGCGGCACGGCTCATCGGACAAGGTGGGAGCGCTGGACGCCGGTGCCGATGACTACATCACCAAGCCGTTCGGACTGGACGAGCTTCTGGCACGGCTTCGGGCCCTCATGCGGCGGGTTCCGGGTCCGGAGTCAGCCCCGGTGGTGGCATCGTCCGGATTTTCAGTGGACCTCGTTCACCGGCAGGTGCTTCGCGACGGAACCGCTGTGCGGCTCACGCCCACTGAGTGGAACATCCTCGAAATCCTTGTGCGGAATCCGAAAAGCCTCGTCACGCAGCAGCAACTGCTGGCGCACGCCTGGGGGCCTGCCTACCAGAAGGAAGCCAACTATCTGCGGGTTTACATGGCGCAGCTGCGCAGGAAACTCGAAGCTGACCCCGGCAATCCCCGCCACCTGCTGACCGAACCCGGAATCGGATACCGCTTCGTTCCTTAGAACCCGGCCAGACGGGGCGGTCCTGCCCCTACCCAGAGGCCTGCCTGGTGGGGCAGGATGTTGTCTGGTTCCATTCCTTTCAGTTCAAACTCAAGGAGATCCAGCTATGCCCACCACACTCAACCCCTACCTCAGCTTCCGCGACAACGCACGGGAGGCCATGAACTTCTACCAGTCGGTTTTCGGCGGTGAGCTGACACTCAGCACCTTTGGCGAGTTTCAAGCCAGCGAGGACCCGGCTGAGGCCGAGAAGATCATGCACGGGATGCTGACCACCACCCAGGGCCTGGTGCTGATGGGTGCCGACACCCCGAACAGCATGGAGTTCAGTTCGGGCTCGTCCATCTCCATCTCCCTCAGCGGTGAAGATGAGGGAGAACTGCGTGGTTACTACGACAAGCTCAGCGGCGGGGGCGGCACCGTGACAGTTCCCATGGAGCAGGCTCCCTGGGGTGACATTTTCGGCATGTGCACCGACAAGTACGGGGTGTCCTGGCTTGTGAACGTCAACAACCAGCAGGCAGCCGGGGCCTCGTAACCTGGCGGCCGGGCAGGGCCCGGCCCTGTTTCCTTGAGGAGGGACGCCACGCAGTGCGACGATGGACGCGTGGAGTCCCTCCTTGATTTTCTTTCGGATAAATGGTGGCTTGTTTTCCCCATGAGCGCCCTCGCCGGCCACTGGGCAAATACCTGGCGGAAGGCCGGTGACCGGCGCCACCAGCGGAAAGTGGAGCTGTATAAGCTCCGGAACCAGGCCTATGCGGTGGAGAACGCCTCCGTGGCCGACGTCGAATCGCTGATGGCCGCCCATGATGCCACCAACAAACGCTGGCTGGAGTACGAGCTCGATGTGGGCAAGCTCATCGACTTTCCACTGATGACCGATGTCCGTGAACCGCTGACCGTTGCGTTCCTGCGCGCCAAACGGGAAGCCGACGGCCTCAGGCCCTCATCCCCGGCGGAAATGACTGCTCCTTCCCGCGTCGAGGCGTACCGGAAGGCCGTTGACGGTTTCAGTGTGGCCTTGGACGTCGCCGAGCGGGAGGCCAGGCGCCTCAGGGACAGCAAGTTCACGGGGCCGGAGCGTGAGCGGCTGGCCACTGCCCGGCAGCTGCTGAAAATCGCCGAGGACCAGGCGGCAACTCCGGCTGAACGGCAGGCCGCATACAAGCGGGCACGCCGTGAACTGGACGGGCTCATTGTGCTGCCGGACGTCACCCTGGCGGCGCTGGAGGACAAGATCTCCCCCATGCTCGAGCCCGGCGTGCAGCCCTCGGACCCGCAGCACCGCTGAGTTCCCGGAGATGAACAATGGCCCTCCGCACGTTGTACCTCGACGTGGACGGCGTCCTCTGTCCGTTTGGTGCGGCAGGGAGCAACGGGTGGGGAACGGCGTGGCGGTATGCAGATGCGGGCCTCCTGCCGGTGGCCTTCGCGCCCGAACTCGTGGCCGGACTGAACAGCTTGACGGCGACGGCGGAACTCCGGTGCGTCTGGCTGACCAGCTGGGAGGAGCTGGCGCCCCAATACCTCTGTCCGGCGATTGGCCTGGACGGCGCCCGGTGGCCGCACCTGACGGCCGGGGGAGCGGGAAGCGGTCCCGGCTGGTGGAAGCTCGATGCCATCCAGGACGACGTGGAACGGACATCGCCCGACGCCGTCGCCTGGGTGGACGACCAGCTCGCCTACGAGGCCGAAGCCCAGGCCTGGGCCCGGATTATGGGCCACCGGCTGCTGGTTTTCTCGCCGGATCCCAGGCAGGGGATTTCGCCGTCGGAACTGGAAGCGGTGCGTTCCTTCCTCAGGCAACCGTTGTTTTGACCTCCTGCCCCGGACGCGTACGATCGATAAGGTTTCACGCCGGCTGACTTAACGCCGCAGGTCATTCCAAGCGAACAGCTGGTGAATTATGCTGTGCAAGGCAGCCGGGGGAAAGAAACTGCTGAACGTCGACTCTGCAGATTGGGCAACAGGTGGATATCACCTTTATGGTGGCGCTGGTCATCGCACTGGCACTATTTTTCGACTTCACGAACGGTTTCCACGACACCGCGAATGCCATGGCCACGCCCATTGCAACCGGTGCGATCAAGCCGAAGACAGCCGTGACCCTCGCAGCAATCCTGAACCTGGTGGGAGCCTTCCTGTCCACAGAGGTGGCGAAAACGGTCTCCGGCGGGATCATCCGTGAAGGCTCCGATGGCGTGCAGATCACGCCGGACATCATCTTCGCGGGCCTGATGGGTGCCATCCTGTGGAACATGATCACCTGGCTGAAGGGCCTGCCGTCGAGTTCATCCCATGCGCTGTTTGGCGGCCTGATCGGCGCGGCCATCGCCGGCATCGGGTTCAACTCCATCAATCTTGAGACGCTGCTGCAGAAGGTGATCCTGCCGGCAATCTTTGCTCCGGTCATCGCAGGAGTCGTTGCCTACGTCTGCACCCGCCTGGCCTACGCATTGACGGCCCGCCAGGATCCCGAAACGGGGTCCAAGCTGACGCAGAAGCGCGGCGGCTTCCGGACGGGCCAGATCTTTACCTCCAGCCTGGTGGCCCTGGCCCATGGCACGAATGATGCCCAGAAGACGATGGGTATCATCACGCTGGTGCTTATTGCCGCCGGCACCCAGACCCCCGGCTCGGGCCCCCAGGTCTGGGTGATCGCAGCCTGCGCCCTTGCCATCGCCATCGGCACCTACGCCGGCGGTTGGCGCATCATCCGGACCATGGGGTCTGGCCTCACGGAGGTCAAGCCCGCGCAGGGCTTCGCCGCAGAAACCAGCACCGCTTCGGCCATCCTCGCGTCCTCGCACCTCGGTTTCGCCCTTTCCACCACGCAGGTTGCGTCCGGCTCCGTGATCGGCTCCGGCATGGGCCGCCGGGGAACCACGGTCCGCTGGAACATGGTAGGCAAGATCGCCCTCGGCTGGCTGTTTACCCTTCCTGCTGCCGGGATCGTGGGCGCGCTCACAGCGCTGCTCGTCAAGACCGGGGTGGTGGGCGTCCTGATTGCCGCCATCGCGGGCACGGCAGCAGTACTCTTTATGTTCTTCTACTCCCGGAAGTCCGCTGTGGGCCACCACAACGCCGTCGAGGTTGAGGAAGCCGGCCAGGCCGTCCGCTTCGCCAAGAAGAAGGCAATGGCCCGCGCCCGTGCAGATGCCAAGGCGAAGGCCAAAGCGAAAGCCAAGTTGAAGGCCGAGGCGGACGCTTCGAACCCTACAGAATCTCCGGCTGAGGCAGAGGCCGAAGCCACCACAACGAAGGATGCCCAGCGATGAAGTGGTTGGAACTGCTGACCGTGGCAGGTGCCACCCTGGTGGCCGCAGTAACCGTGGTGGTGCTCTACTCGCTCGGCGTTCGGCTCACCGCCATTGCGGGTGACGCCCAACAGGCCTCGCCGGGCCTCAAAAAGTCCCTTGCCTATGCGTGCTTTGGCCTGTGCGGGCTGGCTGTGCTCTTCGGGCTCTACCTGATCATTCCCTACTTCTCCCGGTAGCGTCAGGGGATCCGCGCGCCAGCCATTGGCCAGTACGGGGCCGCTCGCTAGGCTTGTGGCATGTCACGGATCCAGTATTTTGTAGCCGCGTCCCTCGACGGATTCATTGCCACTCCCGCCGACGACCTTGGCTGGCTCCTGCAGTTCGACGGCTTCGAAGGCGGCATGGAAAGCTACGAGGCTTTTATGGCGGGCGTGGGCTGCATCGTGATGGGCGGCGGCACCTACGCCTGGCTCATGAAGCACGAGCAGGGCAACTGGCCGTACCCGGGCACACCTTGCTACGTCTTCACCCGGCATGAGCACACAGCACCTGCGGGCGCGGACATCACGTTCGTGCGCGGGGACGTCAGCGAGTTCATGGCGGATTTCACGGCGGACGCCGGAAGCCGGAACATCTGGTTGGTGGGGGGCGGAGACCTCGCCGCCCAGTTTGCCGAGGCCGGCCTGCTGGATGAACTCATCCTCTCGGTGATCCCTGTAGTGCTGGGTAATGGCAAGCGCCTCTTGCCATTGGCAGGCCCCACGGCGCCGCTTGAATTGACTGGATCCCGCGCCATGGGGAGCGGCATCATTGAGCTGCGGTACCTGCTCAACGGCAACGGCAAGGTAGACGGCCGCTAGACGCGCCGCCCGCTGCGTCCGTCTTGCGTCACGCAGGGCATGGTTTTCGGGCCTGCCCGACGGCGGGACCGCGGCGTTTAGCGTTAGTGGCACCCGAGGCAGCCCAAAAGGCTGCCTGGCGTGACGCCGTCGTGCCTCCCGGCGCCGGGCGCCTAACCCTGCGCGGGGCCGGCGTTGTCCCTGATCATGTTGGTGATGCGGGCCGTGGACAGCCGCCGGCCCTGCTCATCTGTCATAACGATCTCGTGCGTGGCAAGCGTCCGGCCCAGGTGGATCGCTGTACAGGTACCGGTCACCGTGCCGCCCGAGATGGAACGGTGGTGGGTGGCACTGACCTCGATGCCAACCGCATGGCGGCCGGGGCCTGCGTGCATACCGGCCGAAAACGATCCGAGGGTCTCCGCCAACACCACGTGCGCCCCGCCGTGAAGTATTCCGGCCACCTGGGTGTTGCCCTCCACCGGCATGGTGGCCACTGTCCGCTCAGGGCCCATCTCGAGAAAATGGATGCCCATTTTCACCACCAGTGCGCCAATCCCGAATTGGCCAAGCCAGCGGTGCAGGTGCTCCGGGACTCCAGCGGCAGCAAGCTCCCCCGCATAGGGGCCGGGCGTGAAATTGTCCATCATGGCAACTAGGCTGGCACCTGTGAGTGAAACAACCAAACCGGCCCCCTTCCCGTCCAACGTCCGCCAGGACCACAACGCCCCGCAGGGCTCAACCGCCCTCCAGGACATTGTCATCAAGGACGATGCAGTTCAGGAGAAGGACCCGGCAGAGGCCGGCGGATCGGTGTCAGCAACTGCCGCCCCCGTGATTCCCATGACGGGCCAGCCGCGGCTGCTGGTGCTGGACGGGCACTCCATGGCTTTCCGCGCCTTTTTCGCCCTGCCCGCGGACAAGTTCTCCACCGCCAACGGGCAGCACACCAACGCTATCCACGGCTTCACGTCTATGCTGATCAACCTGATCAAGGAACAGCAGCCCACACACATCGCCGTTGCCTTCGACGTCTCGGATGAGACCACCCACCGCAAGGCCGACTACAGCGACTACAAGGGCGGCCGCAACGAGACGCCCCGCGAGATGAACAACCAGATCGACCTCATCGGCCAGGTCATGGAGGCCTGGGGCATCAAGACCATCAAGATGCCCGGCTACGAGGCAGACGACATCCTGGCAACCCTTGCCGCCATGGGCGACCAGGCCGGCTTCGAAGTCCTGCTGGTTACCGGCGACCGGGACGCCTTCCAGCTGATCACGGACAACGTGTTCGTCCTTTATCCGAAGAAGGGCGTCAGCGACATCCCCAAAATGGATGCCGCCGCCATTGAGGCGAAGTACTTCGTCAGCCCGGCCCGCTACTCCGATCTAGCGGCGCTGGTGGGGGAGACGGCGGACAACCTTCCGGGCGTGCCCGGCGTGGGACCCAAGACCGCCGCCAAGTGGATCAACCTCTACGGCGGGCTCGAAGGCGTACTGGAAAACCTCGATTCCATCGGCGGGAAGGTGGGAGACGCCCTGCGCGAGAACGTTGAGTCCGTCAAGCGCAACCGCCGGCTGAACCGGCTCCACGATGATCTGGAACTTCCCGTCACCCTGGATGACCTGTACCAGCCGCGCCCCGACCAGGCAGCCCTTGAGGATCTGTTCGACCAGCTCGAATTCAAAGCGATCCGCGGCCGCCTCTTCGCCCTCTATGGCGACGACGACACCCCCGCCCCCGAGCGCGCCAGCATCGAAACGCCTGACTTCATCACGCCGTTGGGCGCTGCGGAACTGAACGCTTTCCTGGCGGCCGGCGCCGGCCAGCGGTCCGCCCTCGCCGTGGACCTGGTCCCCGGAAGGATCGGCGAGGACGCTGCCGGGCTGGCCATCGTCCGCGACGGCGCCGCCGCCTACATCGACCTCGCCGGCCAGGACGCCGAAGCCGAAAACGTCCTTTCCGGCTGGCTGCGCGACCCCGAAGCGCCCAAGGTGATGCACGGGTTCAAGGCCGCGCTCAAAGCACTGTCTTCACGGGGCCTCGAACTCGAAGGCGTGGTGGACGATACCTCCATCTCGGGCTACCTCATCGAACCGGACCGGCGCACCTACGAGCTCGCCGAACTCGCCCAGCACCACCTCAACGTCGGCATCCCGGCCGCCACCGCCAAGGCAGGCCAGCTGGAGCTGTCCTTCGACGGCGACGACGAAGCCGCCGCCGGTGCGCTGGTGCAGGCCGCCGCCGTCGTCCTTGAACTGAGCAGGTTCTTTGAAGCGGAACTGAAGGAGCGCCGCGCCGAAGAACTGCTCTCCACGCTCGAACTCCCGGTCAGCCGTGTGCTGGCCGACATGGAGCTGGCGGGCATCGGGATCGACATGGCCCGGATGGATGAGCAGATTGCAGACCTTGCCAGGGTCATCGACAACGCACAGGAGCAGGCGTTCGCGGCGATCGGGCACGAGGTAAACCTCGGCTCGCCCAAGCAGCTGCAGACCGTGCTGTTCGAGGAACTCCAGCTGCCCAAGACCAAAAAGATCAAGTCCGGCTACACCACCGATGCCGCCTCCCTGAAGAATCTCCTGGAGAAAACCGGACACGAGTTCCTGGTCCAGCTCATGGCCCACCGGGAGGCGGCCAAGCTGCGGCAGATGCTGGAGTCGTTGAAGAAGTCGGTGGCCGAGGACGGCCGGATCCACACCACCTACGCCCAAAACGTCGCGGCCACAGGGCGGATCTCGTCCAACAACCCGAACCTTCAGAACATCCCCATCCGCAGCGAGGAAGGCCGCCGTGTCCGCGGGATCTTTGTGGTCAGCGACGGCTACGAGTGCCTGCTCTCCGCGGACTACTCCCAGATCGAGATGCGCATCATGGCACACCTGTCCGGCGATGCGGGCCTGATCCAGGCGTACAAGGACGGTGAGGACCTGCACCGGTTCGTGGGCTCGAACATCTTCCACGTGCCCACCGAGGAAGTCACCAGCGCCATGCGCTCCAAGGTCAAGGCCATGTCCTACGGCCTGGCCTATGGGCTGACCTCGTTCGGCCTGTCCAAACAGCTGGAGATTTCGGTGGACGAGGCCCGAACCCTGATGAAGGACTACTTCGACCGGTTCGGTGCGGTCCGCGACTACCTGCGGGGCGTGGTGGACCAGGCCCGCGTGGACGGCTACACCGCAACCATCGAGGGGCGCCGCCGGTACCTGCCCGACCTCACCAGCACCGACCGGCAGCTCCGGGAAAACGCCGAACGGATCGCGCTCAACAGCCCCATCCAGGGCTCGGCCGCGGACATCATCAAACGGGCCATGCTTGGCGTGCACGGGGAACTCCAGTCGCAGGGCCTGAAGTCCCGGATGCTGCTGCAGGTCCACGACGAACTGGTCCTGGAAGTCGCCGCAGGGGAGCGGGAAGCGGTGGAGAAGCTGGTCACCGATCAGATGGCCGCCGCGGCGGACCTCAGCGTTCCGCTCGAGGTCCAGATCGGTGTTGGCCCCAGCTGGTACGACGCCGGGCACTAGAAGTCCCGCCGACACGGTGGCGCAGGAAACCGCAGATCTTCCTGCGCCACCGTCGTCCGCCAGCTCAACTGTCCGCGGACGCGTGTCGCTGCTGGCGGCCCCGGGGAGTTATTGGCTAGGCTCGGGCGGGTGGCTGAACTGAGCGGTAACTACGGGATCCGGCGCTTCCCTGCGGTATCCGAGGGCAAAACCGGCTATGCGGAAGCATCCACCTGGCTCCGGGCCGTGGCCTTCGGGTTCCACGAATCCACCCGCACACCGGAACACGTGGCGAGGTCCCTGGCCACCTACGAAGCCGACGGCCGGGTCCTGACCGGGGCCTACCAGACGGGAGAGGTGGCACAATCGTCGCTGCCGGCGGACGTTCCGGTGGCCACCTTTGCCACCTTCCGGAAAAGCCTCAATATCGGTTTTGGCCGCATGCTCGAAAGCCAGCTCGTGACGGCGGTGACCGTCCGCACCTCGCACCGGCGGCGCGGCCTGTTGCGCCGGATGATGAGTGAGGACCTGCGCCTGGCCAAGGAGGACGGCGTTGCAATGGCCGCCCTGACCGCCTCCGAAGGAACCATTTACGGCCGCTTTGGGTACGGCGTGGCCAGCTTCGAACGCAAGGTCCACGTGGACACCACGGCCCGGTTCAGCGTGCGGCACCAGCCAGTGGGCAGTGTTGAGATCGCCGATCCCAAGGTACTGCTGGAACTCGCGCCGGAAATCTTCGGCCGCGTGCACCGGCTCACGCCCGGCTCCATCAGCCGGCAGGACTGGTACCGGCAGCTGGCATCGGGGTCCCTCGGCCGGGACGGCAAGGAGGATCCTGCCATCAAAGTGGCCCTGCACTATTCAGCGGACGGAATTGCCGACGGCTACGTGTCGTACAAATTCCTGGGCTGGGACACCGAGCCCTACACGGTGGAAGTGGTGGACCTCGTGGCCGCCGGAAACAGTGCCTACCTCGAACTCTGGCAGTTCCTGGGCGCCATCGACCTCGTGGAACGGGTCTCCTGGGCCGAAGCGCCTCTGGATGACCCGCTGGCCTGGGCGCTGACCGACCCCCGTTGCATCGTTTCCTCGGACAGCCGGGACATGCTGTGGCTTCGCATCCTGGACACCGCCCAGGCGCTGGAAGCCAGGCACTACCCGGCAGACGGCCGCCTGGTCCTCGAAGTCAACGACCCCCTCGGCCTCACGGCGGGAACGTTCGCCCTCGACGTGGCCGGCGGCCAGGCCGCCGTCGAACGCCTCCCGGAAGGTGCCACGGCGGACCTGTCCCTGGACATCTCCGCCCTGTCCTCGATCTACCTGGGCGCCGTCTGTCCGGTCACCCTGACGGCGGCGGGGCGGATGGGGGAGAACACGCCCGGCTCGGCGCTGAAGGCCCGGCAGATGTTCGCCGTCGAGCGGTCCACGCACTGCCTGACGCACTTCTGACTCCACTGTGGACACAGAAACGGCCGCTTTTGACCCGTGTTGCGGGCAGCGACTAGAATAAACGGGCGTGTGTTACGTGTGCATCGCTTTGGTTCGCATTTGAACGCCACGCAATCAGGATGACCCGGCAATCCGCCGCGCTCCGCCTCCAGGTCAGTACCCGGAAGTGGTGGTCACCTGACCGACTAACTATCCACAACGGAGCCCCTACTACATGACCATCACCTCCACCGAGAAGCCCGGTACCCCCGTAGTCGCCATTAACGACATCGGTACCGCTGAGGACTTCCTCGCAGCAGTCGACGCGACCATCAAGTACTTCAACGACGGAGATCTCGTCGAAGGTACCGTCGTCAAGGTCGACCGCGACGAAGTTCTGCTCGACATCGGTTACAAGACCGAAGGTGTCATCCCCTCCCGCGAGCTTTCCATCAAGCACGACGTTGATCCCGGAGACGTTGTCTCCGTTGGCGATCAGGTCGAAGCCCTGGTGCTCACCAAGGAAGACAAAGAAGGCCGCCTGATCCTCTCCAAGAAGCGCGCTCAGTACGAGCGTGCCTGGGGCGACATCGAGAAGGTCAAGGAAGAAGACGGTGTTGTCACCGGTACCGTCATCGAGGTCGTCAAGGGTGGTCTTATCCTCGACATCGGCCTGCGCGGCTTCCTGCCCGCATCCCTCGTCGAGATGCGCCGTGTGCGCGACCTGGCTCCGTACATCGGCCAGCAGATCGAAGCCAAGATCATCGAGCTGGACAAGAACCGCAACAACGTGGTCCTGTCCCGCCGTGCATGGCTCGAGCAGACCCAGTCCGAGGTCCGCTCCACGTTCCTCAACAAGCTGGAAAAGGGCCAGGTCCGTCCCGGCGTCGTTTCCTCCATCGTCAACTTCGGTGCCTTCGTGGACCTGGGCGGCGTAGACGGCCTCGTCCACGTTTCCGAGCTGTCCTGGAAGCACATCGACCACCCGTCCGAGGTTGTCGAAGTTGGCCAGGAAGTCACCGTCGAGGTACTCGAGGTGGACCTGGACCGCGAGCGTGTTTCCCTGTCGCTCAAGGCTACGCAGGAAGACCCGTGGCAGACCTTCGCCCGCACCCACGCCCTCGGCCAGGTTGTTCCGGGTAAGGTCACCAAGCTCGTTCCGTTCGGTGCGTTCGTCCGCGTCGAAGACGGCATCGAAGGCCTGGTCCACATCTCCGAACTGGCTGTCCGCCACGTGGAGCTGGCAGAGCAGGTTGTCTCCGTTGGCGACGAACTGTTCGTCAAGGTCATCGACATCGACCTCGAGCGCCGCCGCATCTCGCTGTCCCTCAAGCAGGCCAACGAGGGCGTCGACGCCGACAGCACCGAATTCGATCCGGCTCTGTACGGCATGGCCGCAGAGTACGACGAAGAGGGCAACTACAAGTACCCCGAGGGCTTCGACCCCGAGTCCAACGAATGGCTCGAGGGCTACGAGGCACAGCGCGCCGCCTGGGAGCAGCAGTACGCTGACGCCCAGACCCGCTGGGAAGCACACAAGAAGCAGGTTGCCCAGCACGCTGCCGACGACGCTGCAGCTGCAACGTCCGGTGACAGCGATTCCGGCACCACCAGCTACTCCTCCGAGCCTGCTGCCACCGACACCGGTGCCGGCACCCTGGCTTCGGACGAGGCACTTGCTGCTCTCCGCGAGAAGCTGACCGGCAACTAATTGCCACCGGCCCTTTCCGGGCTGTAAACAACAGACCCCCTGCCTTCGGGCAGGGGGTCTGTTGTTTTTAACGGCCTTCGCCCGCCGGTGCGGGGGAGCCAAATGCGTAACTTTTGCTTGTCGCGGGGTGGGGTATTGCCTCCCTAAAGGACGACGACGCCGCGCACCGTTCCGTCGTCGTCCGGAGTCAGCGTTGCCCCCGCCGCCGCCAGGAGACGCTGCGCGCCAGCGTTTCCGGCCAGGGTGCGGGCGGTCACTTCCACCAAACCCGCCCGGCGCGCTTCGTCCAGGACCAGGTGGAGTGCGGCACTTCCGATGCCACGGGACCGGAAGCTCCTGCCGAGCCAGATCCCCGTTTCCGCGCTTTTCCTGCCATTGCCGGTATCCATGCGCTTAAGCCGGATGGAACCGGCGGGGCTGCCGCCGGCGAGGATGGCCCAGGTCTTTTCGCCGGCTTCCCCGTCCAGGCCCTGTGCGGCGGCCCGGTGGTAGCTGAAGAACCATGCTGTCCTTTCCAGGTTCCAGCCCGGTCCGCCCAGCGGGGGAGCCACCTCGTCCGGGGAGGCGTCGCGCTTGGCCAGGTCCAAGAGTTGGTCCAAGACCGCTTCGTCCACGTCCGCCAGGGACACGTCAGGAGAGCGGGACATCCACCCACTCCGTTCCCTCCGGGATGAGGATGGCGCTGCCGGCGGTCAACAATTGCAGGCGTTCCGCGGCGCCGGCGATGGTTCCTGCGTCATCCGGAACGGCCACGCGCAGGACCGTGTGCCGGGCCGCGTAGCTTGTTTCGGCCATCACAAAGCCGGCGGCGCGGAGGTCGTTTTCCAGCCGGCCGGCAGCAGTGTGCGGCACCTCGGCTGCGCAGATCCGCAGCCGGCTCCGCCGCACCATGGGCACCAGCGACAGCGCCGAGGAAACCGACTCCGAGTACGCGCGGACCAGGCCGCCCGCCCCCAGCAGCACGCCGCCGAAGTAGCGTACGACGACGGCACTGACGTCGCTGAGGTCGGCCACCCCGGGTGCCGTTTCCCTTTTGGCCAGCGCCTCAAGCATGGGGATGCCTGCCGTCCCCGACGGCTCTCCGTCGTCATTGGAACGTTGGATATCCCGGTCCGGGCCAATAATGAAGGCCGAGCAGTGGTGCCGGGCATCGTGGAATTCGCGGCGGAGGCCGGCCACCAGGTCCCGTGCTGCTTCTTCGGTGCCGGCCCGGCGCAGGACAGTGATGAACCGGGACCGTTTGATCTCGATCTCGTGGCGGAAATCCGGGCCCGGAGCCAGTGTGGTGTAGGCCGCAGCCCTGCTCAGCCCTGTATCCACTGCTTCTGCCACCGCCCCAGTCTAGTCCCGGGGCATGGGCCGGTCAGCCGGGTTACGAGCCAGCCATTTCACGGCGGCCGCGCCGGAGCGTCTTCGTCAGGGACAGCTTGCCGGTGTACTGGATGGAGCCGTAACGGAACAGGTGGACGGAAAAACGCAGCATCAGGATTCCGACGATGAACAGTTCGGCGATGACTATGATCGACTCGACTGGACCCAAGGTGCCAAAACCGTTGCGGAGCATCGCGGTGACCGGAGCCGACAACGGAAAGTATGTGAAGGCCTGGACGATCGGGGAGGTGGGGTCGCTCAGTATCAGGCTGATCGCGTAGAACGGCACAAAGATCAGGGCCATCAGCGGGCCGAAGACCACACCGGCTTCCTTGGCGTTGGGCATCACAGCGCCGATGGCGCCCAGGACGGCCGTGAACAGCAGGAAGCCGCCCAGCAGCAGCAGGGCTCCCACCAGCAGCGGTCCGGGTTCGAAGACCACATCGGAGAGGTCCACATCGGGCAGGGAGAGCCGGTCCCGGAAGAACACAAAGCCGATGATGATGGGCGCCAGGAACACCGAAATCTGCACGAGCCCCACCAGGAGCAGGGAGATGATCTTGCCCATGATGAGTGTGGTCGGGTTCAGGGTGGTGAGGATCATCTCCGTGACCCGGTTTTCCTTCTCCTCAAGGGTGCTGTTCAGCATCTGGTTGGAGAGCAGGATCACCATGACATAGAAGAGGACCAGGAACATCAGCGGCGGGACGGCAGCGCCAAAGCCTCCCGACGCCGCGCCGCCCCGGTAGGTCTCGGTATCCACCCGGACGTTCCCGCTTGCGGCCGC
The DNA here is from genome assembly GCF_030209335.1 of Pseudarthrobacter sp. fls2-241-R2A-168. Lineage (NCBI taxonomy): Bacteria > Bacillati > Actinomycetota > Actinomycetes > Micrococcales > Micrococcaceae > Pseudarthrobacter > Pseudarthrobacter sp. fls2-241-R2A-168. Next base: position 128,904 of record NZ_JARVSG010000035.1, on the reverse strand, counting down.
TGTGAGCTGTGGCGAGCCGATGTCCGCCTGCGCGGCGACCATCAGCAGTTGCTTTGCCACGGCTTCGTACGTTCCGTTGGCAAACACGCCGCGATCCGCACCGTAGACCTTTACCGGCTCCGCGGCAGGGTCGGCGGGATAGGCGAAGTACGCGTCAACCCGGCCTGACTTCACGTCCGCCACGGCCTGGGCCGGATCTGCCGCCCTGGCTCCACCTGCCGCCTGCGCCGCCGGTTCGGGGATGATGCCCGAGCCGTCCGTGTACACAAACGCCAGGGCGGCGTTCTTCTGGGCGTCGGCACTGGCGCTGGTGGAGCTGTTGCTGACGAAAATCAGGGCGAAGACGATCGCCGTGACCAGGGGAATGGCGAGTGTAGCGATCCAGAAGCGCGGTTTCTTGGTGGTCCGGAAGAACTCAAAGCCCACCACGGTGCCAAGGTTGTGCCAGCGGAGCGGGGAACGTTGTGCAGGTGCTGTGCCCATGGTCAGGCCTCCACGGTCTGGTGCTGTTCACCGTAGACCCGGATGAAGATCTCTTCCAGGGAAACACGGGCAGTGGTGAAGCTGGTGATGGCGGCGCCGCTGGTGACGAGCTCCCGCAGTACGGCAGCCTGGTCTGCGCCCGGGCGCGGAGCGAGTTCAGCGTACCCGCCGGTGTTCCGCACGACGTCGTACAGGGCCGACGGCGGAAGGACGCCGTCGTAGCCCACGCGGTAGACCGTGCCGCCGAACTGTTTCTGCACGTCGGTCACCGTGCCGTAGGCGCGCGACGTGCCGTCCTTAAGCAGGATCACCCGGTCGCAGAGCCGTTCCACTTCCTCCATTTGGTGCGTCACCATAATGACGGTGGCGCCAGCGAGCTTCTGTTCTTCGATGATGTCCATCAGCAGCCGCCGGTTCACGGGGTCGAAGCCCTTGGTGGGCTCGTCCAGGATGAGCAGCTCGGGATCGTTCATGATGGTGACGCCGAGCTGGATCTTCTGCTGCTGCCCGCCGGAGAGTTTATCCAGGTTGGCTGTTGCCTTGTCAGCGAGCTGGACGCGTTCCAGGTAGTCGAGCGACCACGCCCGTGCCTGTGCCTTGCCCAGTCCCTTGAGCCGGCCGAAGTAGACCATCACGTCCAGGACCGGTTCTTTTTTATAGAGGCCGCGTTCCTCCGGCAGGTAGCCCAGCCGTGCGCCGTCCTTCGGTTCAAAGGACTTCCCGCCAATGTGCAGGGTCCCGGCAGTGGGCTGGTAAATCCCCAGCAGGGCCCGCAGCGTGGTGGTTTTCCCCGACCCGTTGCTGCCAAGGAACCCGAAGGTCTCACCGGCGTCGACATCGAAGGACAGGTCCTTGATGACAGTATGATCACCAAAATCCATCCGGAAATCTTCGATATGAACCAGCGGCTCCCTGGCCGCACCCCCTGCAGTCATGACTTCACCCTACCGTCCCTTGGGGTGCAGTCCGTCTAGGGTGGGAGGGTGCTGAAAATCGGGTTGACAGGCGGAATCGCATCCGGGAAGTCAGTGGCCGCATCGCGCCTTAGGGAGCGCGGGGCAGTGCTGGTGGATGCTGATGCGCTGGCGAGGGAAGTGGTGGAGCCCGGCACCGAAGGCCTCGAACGCATTGTCGCCGAGTTCGGCGTCGGGATGCTCGACGGCGGCGGGCGCCTCAACCGGGCCAGGCTCGGCGAGGCGGTGTTCGGCAGCCCGGAGCGCCTGGCGCTCCTGAACGGGATCGTCCATCCGCTGGTGCGGTCCCGTGCTGCGGCCATTGTGGCAGAGGCGGGGGAGGGGTCAGTGGTGGTGCAGGATATTCCGCTCCTCGTGGAGACCGGGCAGGGCGGAGACTTCCATCTCGTGGTGGTGGTGGATGCGTCGGAGGACATCAGGCTGCAGCGGATGCTGGCGCACCGTGGCATGACCTCCGAGGCCGCCCGGGCCCGCATGGCAGCCCAGGCAAGCCGGGAGGAAAGGCTGGATGCTGCCGACGTGGTCCTGCACAACTCCGGCAGCGTGCAGGACCTTCTGGACCAGGTGGACCGGCTCTGGGACTCCCGGCTGGAGCCGTTCGCCCGCAACCTTGCCGCAGGAGTGCGGGCCAAACGGCATGGAGGGCCGGTCCTGGTGCCCGCGGACCCGCTGTGGGCGCAGCAGGCGCAGCGGCTGATGAACAGGATCGCCAAGGCCCTTCCCGTGGAGCAGCGGGACGCGGCGCGGCTGGATCACATCGGGTCCACCTCGGTTCCCGGCCTGGACGCCAAGGACGTCATTGATCTGCAGCTGACCGTGCCGGACATTCATGCCGCCGACGCCCTTGCTCCTGAGCTGGCGGCCGCAGGGTTCCCCGTGGTTCGCGGCATCAAGGCCGACACCCCGAAACCCAGCCGCCCGCACCGGGAAGACTGGCAAAAGCGCTTCCACGCCAACGCCGACCCCGGGCGGGACGTGAACCTCCACATCCGGGCCGAAGGCTCCGCCGGCTGGCGCTTTGCCCTGTGCTTCCGGGACTGGCTCCGCGCTGAGCCGGCAGCCGCCGCGGAATACCTTGCGGCGAAGCGCACGCTGGCAGCCGCCCACTCCGGTGACCGGTCCACAGCAGGCTACGCGGAGGCAAAGGAAGAGTGGTTCAACTCGGTCGAAGAAGCCCTGGAACGGTGGGCCAAAAGCTCCCGCTGGCAGCCGCCGTCGTCCGGCTCCTAGCCTGCCTGGAACCGTACCCGCCCGCCGTCGTACACGTCCCGAGGCCGGCCTGCAAACCGGCGCTTGTTCGCCCGTAACGGACTGGCCCTTCCAGTGTCGGTGCCCGGTTGTAGATTAGATCCATGAGCCTTGCGCAGGAGATCAACCGGGTTGTGGCGCCCTTTGAAGTCATCAGCGAATTCAAGCCTGCCGGCGACCAGCCCGCCGCCATCGCGGAGCTGACGGAGCGCATCAATAACGGTGAGAAGGACGTGGTGCTGCTTGGCGCCACCGGTACCGGCAAGAGTGCCACCACAGCCTGGCTGATCGAGCAGGTCCAGCGGCCCACCCTGGTGATGGTGCAGAACAAGACCCTCGCCGCGCAGCTGGCCAACGAGTTCCGGGAGCTGCTGCCCAACAACGCGGTGGAGTACTTCGTCTCCTACTACGACTACTACCAGCCCGAAGCCTACGTTCCGCAGACGGACACCTTCATCGAGAAGGACTCCTCCATCAATGAGGAAGTGGAGCGGCTTCGCCACTCAGCGACGAACGCCCTCCTGACCCGCCGCGATGTCATTGTGGTGGCCACGGTGTCCTGCATCTATGGCCTCGGCACGCCCGAAGAGTACATCGCGGGGATGGTGACCCTCCGCAGGGGGCAGGAAATGAACCGGGACGCGCTGCTGCGCAAGTTCGTGTCCATGCAATACGCCCGCAACGACATGGACTTCCACCGCGGTACGTTCCGGGTGCGCGGAGATACCGTCGAGATCATCCCCATGTACGAGGAACTCGCCCTGCGGATCGAGTTCTTCGGCGACGAAGTGGAGAACATCTACACCCTGCACCCCGTCACGGGCGAGGTCATCCGCGAAGAGACCGAGATGTACGTCTTCCCCGCCTCGCACTATGTGGCCGGACCCGAGCGGATGACCCGCGCCATCAAGTCCATCGAGGACGAACTGGCCAGCCGGCTGGCAGTGCTGGAGGGGCAGAACAAGCTCGTGGAGGCGCAACGCCTGCGGATGCGCACCACGTATGACCTGGAAATGATGCAGCAGATGGGCTTCTGCAACGGCATCGAGAACTACTCCCGGCACATCGACGGGCGGGCCGGCGGCACGGCCCCCCACTGCCTCATCGACTACTTCCCGGACGACTTCCTGCTGGTGGTGGACGAATCCCACGTGACCATCCCGCAGATCGGGGCCATGTACGAAGGGGACATGTCGCGCAAGCGCACCCTGGTGGACCACGGCTTCCGGCTGCCTTCAGCAATGGACAACCGGCCGCTGAAATGGGACGAGTTCCTGGAGCGCATCGGCCAGACGGTCTACCTTTCAGCCACTCCGGGCAAGTACGAACTGGGCAAGGCCGACGGCTACGTCCAGCAGATCATCCGCCCCACAGGCCTGATCGATCCCGAGGTCATCGTCAAACCCACCAAGGGCCAGATCGACGATCTCCTGGGCGAAATCAGGACCAGGGTGGAGAAGGACGAACGCGTCCTGGTCACCACGCTGACCAAGCGCATGGCCGAGGACCTCACGGATTACCTCCTGGGCCACGGCATCAAGGTGGAATACCTGCACTCCGACGTCGATACGCTGCGGCGGGTGGAGCTGCTGCGTGAACTGCGGCTGGGCAGCTTCGACGTGCTCGTGGGCATCAACCTGCTCCGTGAAGGCCTTGACCTGCCTGAAGTCTCGCTGGTCAGCATCCTGGACGCGGACAAGGAAGGGTTCCTCCGGTCCTCCACGTCCCTGATCCAGACCATCGGCCGCGCGGCCCGCAACGTGTCCGGCCAGGTCCACATGTACGCCGACCGGATCACCGATTCCATGGCCAACGCCATTGACGAAACCAACCGGCGCCGCGCCATCCAGGTGGCCTACAACAAAGAGAACGGCGTGGACCCGCAGCCGCTGCGGAAAAAGATCGCCGACATCACCGACCAGCTGGCCCGGGAAGACGCGGACACCCAGGAACTGCTCAACAACAACCGCCTGGCCAAGGGCGGCAAGCGCAAGGCCGCAGCCAAGGGTGCCGCCCAGGTGCGTTCCGACGGGCTCGCCGCGGCTCCCGCCGAGGATCTCGTGGGCCTCATCGAGCAACTCACCGAGCAGATGCACGGGGCGGCAGCAGAGCTGCAGTTCGAGGTGGCGGCACGCATCAGGGACGAAGTCAGCGAGCTGAAGAAGGAACTGCGCCAGATGCAGGCCGCCGGACACGCCTGACGCAAAACACGCGCTCGAAGGCGGCCGGCAGCGGCCTGGGGTACAGTTAACGTCACGTAGGGGAGTATCCCAAGCGCTACGATCGTCAACACGCAGGGCATGGTTGCCCCGCCGGGCGTAGCGGGCCGCCACTTCAGCACCAAGTGCACAGGCAGGCCGGAGAGACTTACAACGCATCTCTGTACCCTGCGAAAGGCTACCCTGTGCTCGATTTGCCCATCTGGTTTGAGGTCGGCTCCTTTGTCGTCCTCGGCCTGATCCTCCTGACCGACCTCCTCCTGGTGGTCCGCCGCCCGCACGAACCCTCCATGAAGGAAGCCGGTTTGTGGGTGGCGTTCTACGTCACTCTGGCCCTGGTGTTCGCCGGCGCCATGTTCGCGTTCACGGGCCCGGAATACGGCGGCCAGTTCGTCGCCGGCTGGGTCACTGAATACAGCCTCAGCATCGACAACCTGTTTGTCTTCATCATCATCATGGCCAGGTTCTCGGTGCCCCGGAAGTACCAGCAGGAAGTGCTGATGGTGGGCATCATCATCGCCCTGATCCTGCGCGGCATCTTCATCCTGCTCGGCGCCATCGTGATCGAACAGTTCAGCTGGGTGTTCTACATCTTCGGTGCCTTCCTCCTCTGGACCGCCTGGAAGCAGGCCCAGGATGAAGGCGAAGACGAAGAGGACCGGGAAAACCCGCTCATCGCGAAGATCCGCAAGATCATTCCGATGTCGGAGAAGTACGACGGCGGCAAGCTCCGCACCGTGGTGAACGGCAAGAAGGTCTTCACCCCCATGGTTATCGTGTTCATCACGATCGGCATGACCGACCTGCTCTTCGCCGTCGACTCCATCCCTGCCATCTTCGGACTTACCCAGAGCCCCTTCATTGTGTTCACGGCAAACCTCTTCGCGCTGATGGGCCTGCGTCAGCTGTACTTCCTGCTGGGCGGCCTCATGAACCGCCTGATCTACCTGAAGCACGCGCTGTCCTTCATCCTGGCGTTCATTGGCGTCAAGCTGGTGCTGCACGCGATGCACGTGAACGAGCTTCCGTTCATCAACGGTGGCAAGCACATCGAGTGGGCTCCTGAGATCCCCACTTTTGTGTCCCTGGCAGTCATCGTTGGTACCATCCTGATCGCCGTGGTGGCCAGCCTCCTCAGCTCCAAGGCCAAGGAAGCCCACATGGATCCGCGGCTCGAGGAAGACGCCCGGAAGAGCCATAGCGACATCGACTAGTTCCACTCTGCAACTGCGAGGACACGTAATCCCGGCCGCCCCGCGGCCGGGATTACGTGCTTAAAAAACACTCCAAGACGCACGCGCCGAGGTCTATGCTCGGATCATGGCCGGCACTTTGATGACCGAAAGCGGAGTGCGCCAGGTGCAGCGGCGCACCGTGGTGCTGCTGAGTGCAGCCCAGGTGTTCGGCGGGATTGGTACCGGGGCCACTGTGTCCATCGGGTCCATCCTTGCCGTCGAACTCTCCGGATCCAGTGCGTGGGCTGGCGCCGTCGCTACCGTCATGACTCTCGGCGCCGCACTGGCTGCCTTGCCGCTGGCCGCGCTGGCTGACCGGCGGGGACGCCGCATCGGCCAGGTGGCGGGGCTGTCGGCCGCCATGGCCGGCGCGCTGCTGATGGTCCTGTCGGTGGTCACTGGCCTCTTCTTCCTGCTCATCCTGGGCGCAGCCGGGATCGGGATAGGCACCGCTGCGAGCCTGCAGGCGCGCTTCGCCGCCGTCGACCTCGCGGACGCCGAACACCGCGGCCGGGCACTGTCCGCCGTCGTGTGGGCCGTAACCGTCGGAGCCGTCACCGGACCCAACCTGATCCAGCCCGGGGCCGTGGTGGGCCAGGCCCTTGGCCTCCCGCCTGTCGCGGGTCCCTTTGTGATCTCGGCCGCCGGACTCCTGCTCGCCGTCGTCCTGCTCTTTTTTGGCCTTCGGCCTGACCCCCTGCTGCTGGCCCGGGAACTCGCCGCCGTGCCATCACTGAACCAGTCCGCCGGCCAGCCGGCAGCCAACCCTGCCGGCCGCCCCGTCAACCAGCCGGCAGCCCTGCAGGCCCGGGCACCCGGGTCACTGGTTCGCGGGATGCGGGCCATCCGCGCATCCCGGGCAGCCCTGCTGGCGCTGGCCGCCCTGGTGGGAGCGCATGGGGTGATGGTGGGCGTGATGTCCATGACGCCGCTTCATCTGCAGGAACTCCTGGCCGGCCCTGGCCACTCCGGCCATGCTGCCACGGGCGACGTCCTGGTGATCATCGGCTTCACCATTTCCCTGCATATTGCCGGGATGTTCGCGCTGTCGCCCGTGATGGGGTGGCTGACAGACAAGGCCGGCAGGCCTGAGACCATCATGATCGGCTTTGCGACAATGATCACGGCCGTCGCCGTTGCCGGATTCGGCGAGGACTCCACCACGGCGGTGGCGGTGGGGCTGGTCCTGTTGGGCGTGGGTTGGTCCGCGTCCACCATTTCCGGGTCAACCCTGCTTGCCGAGAGCGTTGGCCAGGAGTCACGTGTGGTGGTCCAGGGTGTTTCCGACATGCTGATGGGGGCCGCAGGTGCGGTGGGCGGTGCCGCGTCAGGCCTGGTCCTCAGCCAGGCCGGCTACCTGGGGCTGAACATGGCGGGTGCGGCAATAGGAGCCATGGTGCTCGGCGCGGCCATCCTGACACGGGCGGCGCGGCGGCGGGGGTCAGTGACTCCCTAACGCGCCCACCGGCCCGCGGCGTCTCAGCCCCGGACTCCGCGCACCATTCCCATCAATCGGTTGAAGATGCCCTCACCGTCGTCGGCTATCCCATCATGGTGGAAGTCCGGCGTTTCCCAGACCTGCAGCCCGCGGACCGCCGCGGCAGTCCTTAGGGAGAGGTTGCGGTCCACATAGATGTCGTCCGAGTAAACGGCGGCCGCGACAGGCACGGTATTGGCTGCCAGCCGGCCGGCATCGTACAGCGGCTTCCAGTCCGGCTTGGCCGCCAGCAGTCCGGCGACTTCGCGCAGCGGGCGCAGGGCAGGATCCTGGTCGAAGTACCACGGATAGACCATTTCGCCGGTGAGCAGCAGCGGGTCCGCATCCGGCCGGAATTCCGGGAACTCGCGCAGTATCCGCCACGCCGACCAGTGCGTGGCTTCGCCCTGCCCGTAGATGGACTCGTGCATGAGGGCATAGAGCGGGTTGGAGCGGCGCGAGACGATGCCCTGTACCTGCTCCAGGAAAGAATCCGTTAGCCGGGCTCCGCCGGAAGAGCCTGCGAACGCATCCTCCAGCAGGTAGTGGAGGCTGTCCACCCGGGTGTTGCCGCCCAGGAAGGCGCCCACCATCTGGAAGCGCTCTACGGTGAGCGTGCTGCCGTCGGGCAGGAGTTCCTGGACGGTCCGCAAGTGCTGCGCAATCCTGTCAACCGTGGCCCGGTCCTCCGGGTACCACGTGAAGTACTCCGCGTTCCGGGCCGCCACCCGCTTGAACGTCGCCCGGTACACATCGTCAGCCGGACCCGCGAGCGGAGCGAGGCCGCCGGTGATCAATGCCTGCTGCAGCCCCTCCGGGGCAAAGGAGAGGTAGGTGAGCGCGCAAAAGCCGCCGTAGCTCTGCCCATAGACGGTCCAGGGCGGTGAGCCCAGGGCAGCGCGGATCAGTTCGGCGTCGGCAACAATGGAGTCCGCGCGGAAATTTTCCAGGTAGGCGGCCTGTTCCAGCGCGGACCCCCGGAGCGGCAGCGTGTTCCGGTCCAGGGGAGTGGACAGCCCGGTGCCCCGCTGGTCCAGCATCAGGATGCGGAAGTCCTTGCCGGCGGCCTTGCTCCAGCCGCCCAGGGAACCGAACCTGTTGCCGCGGCCGCCCGGACCGCCCTGCAGGAACAACAGCCACGGCAGGCGCGCTGCTTCTTCCATGGTGTGGGCAGCCGAAACGTACTCACGGGCGAAGACGGTAATCGTTTCCGAGCTGCCGGAGGAGCCGAAATGGTCCAGGGGCACGGTGAAGTAGTGCTCGACGGTGCGCAGGCCGCGGAACTCGTGCCGGGCCCTGATCTCGTGCCGGACGTTACTGGTCCCGGAGCTCAAATGTCCGAAGGCGGGGCGTCCTGCCACGCGTGCCTCAGTCATGGCCGCTAGCCGTTGGCGGTGGCGGGAACAGCGCTGCCGAACTGCTCCAGCGCCTCGCCGGTGAGCCGGAAGGTGGACCAGCCATCCATGGGCCGGGCACCCAACCGCCGGTAGAAGTTGATGGAGGGCTCGTTCCAGTCCAGGACGCTCCACTCCACCCTTGCGTAGCCGTTCTCGACGGCGATGCCGGCCAGATGCTGCAGCAGCGCCTTGCCGTGCCCCTCGCCGCGGGCTTCCGGGCTGACGTAGAGGTCCTCCAGGTAGATCCCGTGCACACCTTCCCAGGTGGAGTAGTTCAGGAACCACAGGGCGAAACCGCGCACGTCCCCGTTGTCATTTTCCGCCATCGCGGCGAAGACCCTCGGGTTGTCGCCGAAGAGAACCTCTTGCAGCATCTCCGGAGTGTTCCGGACTGCGTCCGGTTCCTTCTCGTAGTGCGCCAGTTCGTGGATCATGCGGAGGATCGCGGGGACGTCGTGCGGGGCTGCAGGGCGGATTACACTCATTGTTCGAGCTTACCGCCGCCCCCGTGCCGGTGCAGTCAGCCCGTGCAGTCAGGAGCAGTGCCCGGCGCGGGCGGGCGCCCTGGAGAGGCGCCGGGCCGCACACTGTGGGCGGTCAGAGCCGGTTGACGTCCGTCACCCGGATCACCGCTGTCCCGGTTCCGTTCGATTCGTCCAGGTCCACTTCCGCGGAAATGCCCCAGTCGTGGTTGCCCGCCGGATCATCGAAGATCTGCCGGACCTTCCAGACGCCGGGCTCCTCGGTGATGATGAGCAGCCCGGGACCGCGGGCGTCAGGGCCGGTGCCGATGTCGTTGTGCTCGTCGAAGTAGTCGTCCAGGACGTCCTCCCAGCGGTCCGCATCCCAGCCGGCAGCGCCGTCGAGCCCGCCCAGCGCCGCGGCGTCTTCGTCCGCGAAGAGCTCTACCCGACGGAACATTTCGTTGCGCACCATGACCCGGAAGGCGCGGATATTGGACGTGAGCGACGGCGGGGGAGGCGGCGGTGCATCGTGCGGGGTGGGAGCTGCGCCAGAGGTCAGTTCCTCCCACTCGTCCAGCAGGCTTGAGTCGACCTGCCGGACCAGCTCGCCGAGCCAGGCAATGAGATCTTCCAGGTCATCGCGCAGCATGTCCTGCGGCACCGTCTGCCGCAGCGCCTTGAAGGCGTCCGCGAGGTACCGCAGCACAATCCCTTCCGAACGGGCCAGCCCATAGAACTGTACGAACTCGCCAAAGTTCATGGCACGTTCATACATGTCCCGCACCACGGACTTCGGCGCCAGTTCGAAGTCACCCACCCACGGGGCCGCTTTGCGGTACACCTCGAACGCTTCGCCCAGGATTTCAGCCAGCGGCTGCGGATACGTTACCTCGTCGAGCATCGCCATCCGCTGGTCGTACTCGATGCCGTCTGCCTTCATGGCCGCGATGGCCTCGCCGCGGGCTTTCTTCTGCTGCGCCGAGAGGATCTGCCGCGGCTTTTCGAGGGTTGCCTCGATCACGGACACCACGTCCAGGGCGTACGACGGCGACTCCGGATCAAGGAGCTCCAGCGCGGCGAGTGCGAAGGGGGACAGGGGCTGGTTGAGGGCAAAGTTGGGTTGCAGGTGGACGGTGAGGCGGACGGTGCGGCCGTCCGGCCCCTGCTGCCCGGCCGGAATCCGCTCCACCACTTCGGCGGCCAGCAGTTCGCGGTAGATCCCCAGGGCCTTCTTCATCAGCTGCAGCTGGGAGGACCTGGTTTCGTGGTTTTCCGTCAGGAGCCGCCGGGCCGCGGCGAATGGGTCCCCTGGCCGTTCCATCAGGTTCATCAGCATGGCATGTGTCACGGTGAAGCTGGAGGTCAATGGATCCGGCACCGATTCAACCAGCCGCTTGAACGTGGGTTCGCCCCAGGAGACAAAACCTTCCGGCGGCTTCTTTTTCACCACCTGCCGCAGCTTCCGCTGGTCGTCGCCGAACTTGGCGGTGGCCTTGGCCATCGCTTTAACGTTCTCGATGACATGTTCGGGAGCCTGTACCACTACCGTGCCCGCGGTGTCGTAGCCGGCCCGTCCGGCGCGGCCGGCGATCTGGTGGAACTCACGGGGGTTCAGCAGCCGGGTGCGAACGCCGTCGTACTTGCTCAGGGCGGTCAGGACCACGGTGCGGATGGGCACGTTAATGCCCACGCCCAGGGTGTCCGTGCCGCAGATGACTTTCAGCAGTCCGGCCTGGGCCAGCTGCTCCACCAGGCGGCGGTACTTGGGAAGCATTCCGGCGTGGTGCACGCCGATGCCATGGCGGACCAGCCGGTTGAGGGTCTTGCCGAAACCGGCGGCGAAGCGGAAGTTGGCGATCAGCTCGGCGATTTTGTCCTTCTCTTCGCGCGTGCACACGTTGATGCTCATCAGCGTCTGGGCGCGGTCTATCGCCTCGATCTGGCTGAAGTGCACTACGTAAACCGGAACCTGCCGGGTGGAGAGCAGCTCTTCCAGCGTCTCGTGCACGGGAGTCTCGTGATAGTAGTAATGCAGCGGAATGGGCCGTTCCGCCGAGCTCACCGTGGTGGTGGGACGCCCGGTCAGGTCCGTCAGGCCTTTTTCGAACCGGCTGACGTCGCCCAGCGTGGCGGACATCAGGAGGAACTGGGCCTGGGGGAGTTCCAGCAGGGGCACCTGCCAGGCCCAGCCGCGCTGCGGGTCCGAGTAGAAGTGGAACTCGTCCATGACCACGGATCCCAGTTCCGCGGCCGCGCCTTCCCGGAGGGCGGTGTTGGCCAGGATCTCGGCAGTGCAGCAGATGATGGGCGCGTCCTGGTTGACGCCCGAGTCGCCGGTAATCATCCCCACATTTTCGGCCCCGAAAATCTCGCACAGCGCAAAGAACTTTTCCGAGACAAGCGCCTTGATGGGCGCGGTGTAATAGCTGCGCCTGCCCTGGGCCATCGCCTGGAAGTGTGCGGCGATGGCCACCAGCGACTTTCCGGAGCCTGTCGGGGTAGCAAGGATTACGTTCGCGCCGGTAGCCAGCTCCATAATGGCCTCGTCCTGCGCGGGGTAGAGGTCCAGCCCCCGGCTCTGCGTCCATTCCAGGAACAGGGAGTACAGGGCATCAGGATCGGCGGCGGGCCCGGGCAGGTCCCGGGCGGAGACTTCGGGCAGCTGGTCAACGAGTTTCATTGTTTTCCAGCTTAGTGCCCCGGCGCGCCCGGAAATCCGTCCCGATCGGGTTAGGCTTCCCGGTACCTGCGGCACCCGAAAGTGGAGGAAAGCATGAAATGGGATCCGGCAAAGTACGTGCAGTTCGGCGACTACCGGGACCGCCCATTCTTTGACCTGACCGGCAGGGTCCACGCAGACCGGCCGGTGCAGGTGGTGGATCTGGGATGCGGACCGGGAAACCTCACCGCCACACTCGCCGAGCGCTGGCCCGCGGCCGACGTCGTAGGCCTGGACTCCTCGGCCGAGATGCTGGCCAAAGCCGCGGCGGTTGCGGACAGCACGCCGTCCCTGCGCTTTGAGCTGATGGATATCGCCGACTGGATTCCATCGGACCAAGCGGACGTGGTGGTGAGCAACGCTGCCCTGCAATGGGTACCCGGCCACCAGGACATGATGCGGAAGTGGCTGGCTGCGCTGCATCCGGGTTCCTGGTTTGCCATGCAGGTTCCAGGCAACTTCAACGCCCCTTCACATGCATTGATGCGCGGGCTGGCCGGCTCACCCCGCTGGGAACCAAAGCTGCGGGGAGTGCTGCGTGGAGGCGAGTCCGTAGGAGAGCCTGCGGAGTACCTGGGCATCCTGCTCGACGCCGGGTTCACGGCTGATGCGTGGGAGACCACCTACCAGCAGGTGCTTGCGGGCCCGGATCCTGTGCTGGAGTGGGTGCGGGGCACCGCGCTTCGGCCTGTCCTGGCAGTCCTGCCACCCGAAGACGGCGCAGAATTCGAAGCAGAATACGCCGCACTGCTGCGCGAAGCCTATCCGCCTGGTGTCCACGGCACAGTGTTTCCCTTCCGCCGGATCTTCGCGGTAGGGCGCAAGGTATAGCGGGTGAAAGTCCATTCGCTGGACGTTCTCCACAGGCTAGTCACGTGGCATGACAGAGAAAGTAAGTGATATGCCTTACAATTGCGGGGTTGGCTGAATTGGGGTGGCCGCCAGCCGCCCTGGCAGGCATCCCGATCACCGTGGAGGCGTGGTGCTGATCGCTCTGATGAGGCGGCTGCTGGACGGGTACAAAGCCCGGATCGCGGCCATCGTTCTCCTGCAACTGGTCCAGGCCGCAGCCAACCTCCTGCTGCCAACAGTGAATGCGGCAATCGTCGATGACGGCATCGTGGCAGGCAACACCGCAGTCATTTCGCGCCTGGGAATGGTGATGGCGGTGATCGCAGTCCTGCAGGCGGCCGCGGCCATAGCAGCCGGCTACCTGGCTGCTCTTGTCGCCATGAAGATGGGCCAACAGCTCCGCGGCGAGATTTTTGCCAAAATCCAGTCGCTGTCCTCCCAGGATGTTGCCGTCTTCGGAACCCAGAGCCTGACTACCCGCGCCACCAACGACACCCAGCAGATCCAGGCCTTCGCTGTACTGGTGTTCACCATGCTGGTGGCCGGGCCGGCGATGGGGGTGGGCGGAGTGGCCATGGCGCTGCAACAGGATGTGGCGTTGTCATCAGTGGTGATCGTTATCGTGCCCCTGCTCCTGCTGATCATGTATCTCATTGTCCGGCGGCTGATCCCGCTGTACCGCGACGGCCAGGAACTGCTGGACCGCGCGGGCGGCATCCTTCGGGAGCAGATCATCGGCGCCGCCGTGATCCGCTCCTTTGTCCGCCAGGACCATGAAATCCGGCGCTTCGCCCGGGTCAACAGCAGCCTCACCGCCAACAACCTTTCATCTGCGCTGCTGGTTGCAGGCATGCTCCCGCTGGTCATGCTCGTGGTGAACATCTCTTCAGTGGCCGTGGTGTGGTTCGGCGGGCACAGAATCCAGGCGGGCGAGATGAACATCGGCGCCCTGACGGCCTTCATCGCCTACATCCTGCAGATCCTGCTCGCCATCATGATGTCCATGTACGTCCTCATGACTGCCCCCCGCGCATCTGTCAGTGCCGAGCGGATCAGTGCGGTCCTGGATACGGAGCCATCAGTACGCCAACCAGAGAACCCCGAGTCCCTTTCCCCGCCGCTCCCGCAGCCGCTTCCCATGTCGACGGACCCGCTGCGTCCGGCCACACTGGAGTTCAGCCACGTTGGCTTCTCCTACCCGGGAGCCGAGGCTCCCGTCCTGACCGACATCAGCTTTACCGCCCGTCCGGGGACCATAACGGCAATCGTGGGTTCAACCGGCAGCGGAAAGTCCACCCTCCTCAACCTCATTCCGCGGTTCCTCGATTCCACGGCGGGACGCATCAGCCTGGGCGGGGTGGACATCAAGGCGGTGCCGCTGGACAGCCTGCGGGAATCCATGGCGGTTGTTCCACAGCGGTCCCATCTCTTCACGGGGACTATCGGCGACAACCTTCGAATGGCGAAACCGGACGCCACGGACGCGGAACTCTGGGAAGTCCTGGAGACCGCCCAGACCATGCGTTTTATGCGGGACCTGCCGCTGGGGCTTGCCACTCCGTTGGGCCAGGGCGGCACCAACCTTTCCGGCGGCCAGAGGCAGCGGTTGTGCATTGCCCGTGCGCTCCTGCGCACAGCTCCGCTGTACCTGTTCGATGACAGCTTCTCAGCACTGGACTACGACACCGATACCCGGCTCAGGCAGGCACTCCAGTCAACGTTGGCATCGGCCACAGTGATTGTTGTAGCGGAAAGGATTTCCGCTGTGGAAGGCGCCGGGCTCATCCTGGTGCTCGACGGCGGGCGGGTGGTAGCGCAGGGAACGCACCAGGAGTTGCTGGAGACATCCGAAACGTACCGGGAAATAGCGGAGTCTCAGCTTGCCCTGGATGGCCGGCAGTGACTGCGGAAGCCGCGGTACCGGCGGTCAGGTTCTGGCCCACCGCCCGCAGGCTCCTGCGGCTGCTCCGGCCTTTCCGGCGCCACATGCTGGGCGCTGTGGCAGCCACCTGCGCATTCGCCGGGCTGAACGTGGCTGCTCCGAAATACCTGGGCGACGCCACCGACCTTGTAGTGGACGGCGTACTCCAAGCGAACCTGGACCAGGAGGCGCTGGCGCTCATCCTGGGAACCGTGGCACTTATGTACGTCGGCGCCTCACTGTTCAATTGGATCCAGGGGGCACTCTCCGCCCGCTCGGTACAGGGCTTGATGTATGGACTCCGGGAGGCGGTGGAGGGAAAACTGCATCGGCTCCCGGCCACTTACTTCGGGGAGCGGTCCAGGGGCGATGTCCTCAGCCGCGCCACGAACGACATCGACAACATCACCCAGGCCCTGAACCAGCTCCTCACACAGCTCATCATGTCCGTCCTGATGCTGTGCGGATCGCTGGCCATGATGCTGTGGATCTCGCCCCTGCTGGCAGCCATTGCGATTGCCACCGTACCGCTGTCCGCCCTGATCACTGTGCAAGTGGCCCGGAAATCCCAGGCCCAGTTCGAGAAGCAATGGATGGAAACGGGCCAGCTGAATGCGCACATGGAGGAATTTATTACGGGCCATGAGGTCATCAAAGCCTTCGGGCGGCAGGCGCAGGCGGCAGACGTGGTGGCCCGGAGCAATGAACGGCTGGCCCGGGCAGCTACCCGGGCGCAGTATTCGGCGGGGGTTGTTCAGCCCCTGATGGCCTTGATGTCCAACCTCAGCTACATCGCTGTTGCGGTGGTGGGTGCCCTCCAGGTGATCGCCGGCGCCATGACCATCGGCGGCATCCAGGCTTTTATCCAGTTCAGCAGGCTCTTCACCCAGCCCGTTGGCCAGATAGGCGGAATGCTCAACCTCATGCAATCCTGCGCTGCTTCCGCAGCCCGGGTCTTCGCCCTGCTCGATACCTCCGAGGAGCCGCGGGACGCGCCGTCCCCGGCCGCAGGTGCGCCTGTTGCTCCAGATGTCCGGGATCATGAAGGCCGCATCGTCTTTGACAATGTGACGTTCGGGTACCCCGGAGCAGCACCGGCGGTGCGTAACCTGTCCTTCAGCGTGGACCCGGGCCGGACGGTAGCGATTGTTGGGCACACGGGGGCGGGCAAAAGCACCGTGATCAACCTCCTCCTGCGTTTTTGTGAACCGGATTCCGGCCGGATCACCATCGACGGAACGGATATCGCCGCTGTTCCCCGAGACCGCCTGCGGGAGCGTTTCGGCGTGGTACTCCAGGATGCGTGGCTCTTTGCCGGGACCATCCGGGAAAACCTCGCCTACGGCAGGCCTGGGGCTACGGAGGCGGACATCCTGGCCGCCGCCGAGGCCAGCTATGTGGACCGCTTCGTCAGGTCGCTGCCTCAGGGGTATGACACCGTCCTGGAAAACGGCGGTGACGGGCTCAGCCAGGGCCAGCGGCAGCTGATCACCATCGCCCGGGCACAGCTGGCGGGCCGTTCCATCCAAATCCTCGATGAGGCAACAAGTTCGGTGGACTCCCGGACGGAGTTGCTGATCCGCCAGGCGATGAACCGGCTGCGCCGTGGCCGCACCGGCTTCGTGATAGCCCACCGTTTGTCCACAGTGCGGGACGCTGATCTAATTCTGGTCATGGACCACGGACGGATCGTCGAGCAAGGCACCCACCAGGAGCTGCTCGTTGCGAACAGCTACTACACACGCCTCTACAACGCACAGTTCGCCCTGCAGGCGGGACGCAGCAGCGCGCTCGAGGCCGGACTTTGACAGCCGCGGGCTTCCCGGGGACGTGGAAGCCGAATGCAGCCAGTTCGGTGCCGCTGTTCGAGCAGCTGCGGCTCCAGGTGATCCATCTGGCCGACGGCGGGAAGCTGCCGCCCGGAACCCGGCTGCCTGCGGTCAGGGCGCTGGCGGAGCAGCTCGATGTGGCACCCCATACGGTGGCGAGGGCGTATAAGGAACTTGAGGCGGCCGGCGTCGTGGCCACCCGGGGGAGGAACGGCACCGTTGTGTGCGCCAGGGACGAACGGCTCGGCGGCCTGTCGGCCGCGGCTGCCACGTATGCTGCAGCCGCGAAAGCCCAAGGCGCCTCCTTTGCGGAAGCCGTGCAGCTGCTCGCTGCAGCCTACGACGGCACGTGAGGATCACCGCGTGGGTGTTCGAAGAAGTTTTCGATTAGCATTAGTGGGTGCCTAAAGCCGTAGCTGAAGAATCTGACCTCCAATCCGTTGAAGTTTCGCTCGCCCCATCCGCAGCGCCCAAGCGTCCGGACCTGTCCCGCCTTGTGGTGAAGGGGGCGCGGGAGCACAACCTGCGCAACGTTGACCTGGACCTGCCGCGCGACGCCATGATCGTCTTCACCGGGCTGTCCGGCTCCGGCAAATCATCCCTCGCCTTCGACACCATCTTCGCCGAAGGCCAGCGCCGCTACGTGGAATCGCTCTCCGCGTACGCCCGCCAGTTCCTGGGGCAGGTGGACAAGCCGGATGTCGACTTCATTGAGGGACTCTCCCCGGCCGTCTCCATCGACCAGAAGTCCACCAGCAAGAACCCCCGCTCCACAGTGGGAACCATCACCGAGATCTACGACTACATGCGCCTGCTGTGGGCCCGCGTAGGCCGGCCGCACTGCCCTGTCTGCGGTGAGCCGGTAGCCAAGCAGACGCCGCAGCAGATTGTGGACCAGTTGCTGGAACTGGACGAGGGCACCCGTTTCCAGGTCCTGGCCCCCGTGGTGCGCGGCCGGAAGGGGGAGTTTGTTGACCTCTTCAAGGAACTCACTGCCAAGGGCTACTCGCGCGCCCGCGTGGACGGCAACCTGGTCCAGCTCAACGATCCGCCCAAGCTGGGAAAGCAGTTCAAGCACACCATCGAGGTGGTGGTGGACCGACTGGTGGTCAAGGAGGGCATCAGCCAGCGGCTCACCGACTCCATCGAAACAGCCCTGGGCCTGGCCGAGGGCAGGGTCCTCGCCGAATTCGTGGACCTGGAAGCCGTCGATCCCCACCGGCTCCGGGCCTTCTCCGAGAACCTGGCGTGCCCCAACGAACATCCGTTGGCCATTGACGAAATCGAGCCCAGGTCCTTTTCCTTCAATAACCCCTTCGGCGCCTGCGCGGCCTGCAGCGGCATTGGCACCAAGCTCGAGGTGGACGAGGAACTGATTGTCCCCAACCCCGAGCTTTCGCTGTCGGAGGGCGCCATCGCTCCCTGGTCCCTGGGCACGGCCACCACCGAATACTGGAACCGGCTCCTCGAAGGCCTGGCGAAGGAACTCGGGTTCTCCATGGATACGCCGTGGGAAAAGCTGGGCAGTGATGTCCGGCAGACAGTGCTGCACGGCAAGGACCACAAAGTGGTGGTGCAGTACAAGAACCGGTTCGGCCGCGAACGGAAATACAGCACCGGCTTCGAAGGTGCCATCCAATACGTCCACCGCAAGCACGGCGAGACGGACTCCGAGTGGGCCCGCGACCGCTACGAAGAGTACATGCGGCAGATCCCCTGCCCTGCCTGCAACGGCGCCCGCCTCAACCCGGCCTCCCTGTCGGTGCTCATCAACGGGAAGTCAATTGCCGACGTCGCCGCCCTCCCCATGCGGGACTGTGCCGACTTCCTGAACAACCTGGTGCTCACGGGCCGCGAAGCGCAGATTGCGCACCAGGTGCTGAAGGAGATCCAGGCGCGGCTGACCTTCCTCCTGGACGTCGGGCTGGAATACCTGAACCTCGAGCGGCCGTCCGCCACGCTGTCCGGCGGCGAAGCACAGCGTATCCGGCTGGCCACCCAGATCGGTTCCGGGCTGGTAGGTGTCCTGTACGTGCTGGATGAACCGTCCATCGGACTGCACCAGCGGGACAACCGCCGCCTGATCGACACCCTGACCAGGCTGCGCGACATGGGCAACACGCTCATTGTGGTGGAACACGACGAAGACACCATCCACGTGGCCGACTGGGTGGTGGACATCGGACCCGGCGCCGGCGAACACGGCGGCCAGGTGGTCCACTCCGGGTCCTACAAAGAGCTGCTCGAGAACACCGCTTCACTGACCGGGGACTACCTGTCCGGGCGCAAGAAGATCGAGGTCCCGAAGAAGCGCCGGAAATACGACAAGAAACGTGAACTAAAGGTCATTGGCGCCCGGGAAAACAACCTCGTGAACGTCGACGCTGCGTTCCCGCTCGGTCTTTTCACCGCCGTCACCGGTGTCAGCGGGTCAGGGAAGTCCACCCTGGTCAATGAAATCCTGTACAAGGTGCTGGCCAACAAGCTCAATGGCGCCAAGCAGGTTGCCGGCCGGCATAAAACCGTGCAGGGCCTGGAACACCTGGACAAGGTGGTGCACGTTGACCAGAGCCCCATCGGCCGGACACCGCGTTCAAACCCGGCCACCTACACCGGCGTCTTTGACA
The DNA here is from genome assembly GCF_030209335.1 of Pseudarthrobacter sp. fls2-241-R2A-168. NCBI lineage: Bacteria > Bacillati > Actinomycetota > Actinomycetes > Micrococcales > Micrococcaceae > Pseudarthrobacter > Pseudarthrobacter sp. fls2-241-R2A-168. The sequence continues at coordinate 109,459 of NZ_JARVSG010000035.1, read as the reverse complement.
ACATCCGCAAGCTCTTCGCGGAAACCACTGAAGCGAAGGTCCGCGGATACCTTCCCGGACGCTTCTCCTTCAACGTCAAGGGCGGGCGGTGCGAGGCATGTTCCGGTGACGGCACGCTGAAGATCGAAATGAACTTCCTGCCGGACGTTTACGTGCCCTGCGAGGTGTGCCACGGAGCGCGCTACAACCGCGAAACGCTGGAAGTCCACTACAAGGGCAAAACCATCGCGGATGTCCTGAACATGCCCATCGAGGAGGGCGCAGAGTTCTTTGCGGCGTTCTCTCCGATCGCCCGCCACCTGAACACCCTCGTGGACGTGGGGCTTGGGTATGTCCGGCTGGGCCAGCCCGCCACCACGTTGTCCGGTGGCGAGGCCCAGCGCGTCAAACTGGCCGCCGAACTGCAAAAGCGGTCCAACGGCCGCAGCGTCTACGTCCTGGATGAGCCCACCACGGGCCTGCACTTCGAGGACATCCGCAAGCTGCTGATGGTGCTGCAGGGCCTGGTGGATAAGGGCAACACCGTGATCACCATCGAGCACAACCTGGATGTCATCAAGAGCGCCGACTGGATTGTGGATCTCGGGCCGGACGGCGGTTCTGGCGGCGGCCAGATTGTTGCAGCCGGCACGCCGGAGCAGATCTCAAAGTCAACCACCAGCCACACGGCGGCCTTCCTCGCAGAGATCCTGCCTTAGGCAGCCACCCTGGCAGGGGAAATATTCCGTGTCGGGAATGCGAGTTTCAGGCATCAGTGCTGTCATGAGAAACTAACCCGGTGACTCAAACAACAGTGCCCGTGATCTTTGACCTGGACGGCACTCTTGTCGATCCGGCCGGTGGAATAACCGATGGAATTGCTTCAGCCCTTCAGGCGCTGAGTCTTCCGGTTCCCGGCCAGGACCTGCTCGAAGCGATGATCGGCCCGAAGCTGAGCGACTCGCTGCTGAACGTGGCCAAGGTCCCGGCGGATCTGCTCGACGAAGTAATCCGCCGCTACCGCGAGTACTACGTGGCCACCGGCATCGGCCAGAGCCGCCTGTACCCGGGTATCCGCGAAGTCCTCGAGTCATTTGCGGCGGCGGGCCGGCCGGTGGCCGTTGCCACGCAGAAACCCCAGGGCCTGGCCCGGACGGTCTTGGGGCACCACGGCATCGATGGACTTTTCCAGGCCATCCACGGCTCAGCGGACGACGAGTCCGCGGTAGACGGGGTTCCAATCGGCAAGACCGGGATCATCGCCGCCGCGCTGAAGGACCTTGGCACGCAGCATGCCTTGATGGTGGGGGACCGGGCACAGGATGTTGCGGGTGCCGTTGCCAACGGCCTGGACTGCATTGGCGTGGCCTGGGGGTTTGCCCCGGACAACGAACTGGAGAATGCCGGAGCCGTTGCAGTGGTGGCCACCGCGGACGAGCTGGTGACCACCATCGACCGTCTTGAGTCCGTCCACGCGGCCGCCATGAGCGAGGTGACCAACGATGGAAATGTTTGAAGCAGTCCGCTGGACCACGCGGAGCCTGATTGCCGGCACCTGCCGGCCCACTGTCGTCGGCATCGAGAACGTGCCCGCCGACGGGCCCTTCATCGTGGCACCCAACCACCTGTCGTTCTTTGACAGCGTCATCGTCCAGGCGCTGATGCCCCGTCCCGTGGCATTCTTCGCCAAGGCCGAGTACTTCACCACCGGCGGCGTCAAAGGCAAGGTCATGAAGGCCTTCTTCGAATCCGTGGGTTCAATCCCGGTGGAGCGCGGTGAACAGGCCGCCAGCGTCCAGGCGCTCAAAACCCTGATGGACATCCTCGAGTCCGGCCGGGGAATCGGAATCTACCCCGAAGGCACCCGATCCCGGGACGGCATCCTTTACCGCGGCCGCACTGGCGTGGGCTGGCTGGCTCTGACCACCGGAGCCCCTGTGATCCCGGTGGGCCTGATCGGGACTGAAAACCTGCAGCGCGCGGGTGAGAAGGGGGTCAGGCCGCAGCACTTCACCATGAAGGTGGGGGAGCCCCTGTACTTCGACAAGACCGGACCGGACCATTCGCTTCCTGCCCGGAGGGAAGTCACGGACCGCATCATGGACGCCATCGCCGAACTCAGCGGCCAGGAACGCTCCGGCAGCTACAACCAAAGCAAAATCGCCGAGTAGCGGGCCTCCGGAGGTGCTGGCCCGCACATCCTCCCGTGCCCTGAGGACCATCGCACCCTGCGCGCCTCAGTAGACTGGATAGGTGGCAAATCCAGCAAGTTACCGCCCGCAAACCGGCGAGATCCCCACCAATCCCGGGGTGTACCGGTTCCGTGACCCGAACGGACGGGTCATCTACGTGGGCAAGGCCAAAAGCCTCCGGTCCCGGTTGAACTCGTACTTCGCCAACCCGGCCGGGCTCCTGCCCAAGACCTATGCCATGGTCCATGCGGCCAGCAGCGTGGAATGGACAGTGGTGGGCAGCGAACTGGAATCGCTGCAACTGGAATATACCTGGATCAAGGAATTCAAGCCCCGGTTCAACGTTGTTTTCCGGGACGACAAGACCTACCCCTACCTCGCCGTGACCATGGGCGAAAAGTATCCGCGGGTCCAGGTGATGCGCGGAGACAAGAAAAAGGGCACGCGCTACTTCGGTCCGTACACCGCGGGGGCCATCCGGGAAACCATGGACACCCTCCTCCGCGTCTTTCCGGTCCGCAGCTGCAGTGCGGGCGTGTTCAAGCGCGCCGAGGCCAGCGGCCGGCCCTGCCTGCTGGGCTACATCGACAAGTGCGCCGCGCCCTGCGTCAGCAGGATTTCGCCTGATGACCACCGGGCCCTGGCCGAGGATTTCTGCGCTTTTATGGGCGGCGAAGCCAAGCGCTTTATCAGCAAGCTGGAAAAGCAGATGGCCGAAGCCGTGTCCGAGCTGAACTACGAACGGGCGGCACGGCTGCGCGATGACATCAGCGCGCTTCGCAAGGTCTTCGAACGCAACGCGGTGGTCCTCGCCGAAGACACCGACGCCGATGTCTTTGCCCTCCATGAGGACGAACTGGAAGCCGCCGTCCAGGTGTTCCATGTCCGGGGCGGCCGGATCCGCGGCCAGCGTGGCTGGGTGGTGGAGAAGGTGGAGGACTCCACCACTCCTGATCTGGTGGAGCACCTCCTGCAGCAGGTGTACGGGGATGAGGACCAGAGCCATGGGAGGCTGCCACGGGAAGTGCTGGTGCCCGTCGCACCCAGCAATGAGGCGGAGCTCACGGTATGGCTCAGCGGAATGCGCGGCGCCAAGGTGGACATCCGGGTGCCGCAACGCGGGGACAAAGCCGCGCTGATGTCCACTGTCCGTGAAAACGCCGAACATGCCCTCAAGCTCCACAAGACCCGCCGCGCCGGTGACCTCACTGTCAGGTCCCAGGCGCTGCAGGAACTCCAGGAGGCCCTGGACCTGCCCGTGCCGCTGCTGCGCATCGAATGCTTTGACGTTTCGCACGTGCAGGGCACCAACGTGGTGGCCTCCATGGTGGTGGTGGAGGACGGGCTGCCCAAGAAGTCCGACTACCGGAAGTTTTCCATCACCGGTGCCGCGGCGTCCGATGACACCGCAGCCATGCATGACGTCCTGACCCGGCGGTTCCGGCACTACCTGAAGGACAAGTCGGCGCAGGTGGACGAATCGGTCCTCAACGCGGGCGGGGCAACTGACGATGCAAACGCGGCAGGGGCGGAACTGGTCCAGGCAGAATCCGGCCAGACAGAACGGGCCAAGGCAGAACCCGGCCTGGCAGCCGTCCCGGAGGACAGCGCCCTGCTGGACACCACCACGCCGGCGCCGCGGGCCAAGTTCGCCTATCCGCCCAACCTCGTGGTGGTGGACGGCGGCAAACCCCAGGTCAATGCAGCGGCACGCGCACTCGAAGACCTCGGCATTGATGACGTGTACGTGGTGGGCCTGGCCAAACGGCTGGAGGAAGTCTGGCTGCCGGACAGCGATTTTCCGGTGATCCTGCCCCGGACGTCCCAGGGGTTGTACCTGCTGCAGCGGATCCGCGACGAGGCCCACCGGTTCGCCATTTCCTTCCACCGGCAAAAGCGTGGAAAGGCCATGACGGTTTCCGCGCTGGACGGCGTGCCGGGACTGGGCGCCTCCAAACGCAAGGCCCTGCTCGCGCACTTCGGCTCGGTCAAAGGCGTCAAGGCAGCGTCGGCGGCCGAACTGTCGGAAGCGAAGGGCATCGGTCCAGCCCTGGCCAGCGCCATCGTGAACCACTTCTCGGGGAGCGGACCGGAAGCGTCGCCGGTGCCGGCCATCAACATGACCACCGGTGAAGTCCTCGAAGGCTGACGGAGGACACCGGCACGCCGAAATGCGCAAAACTCAAGAGGATCAACCAAAATCCGGCCGCGTCTGCTGAAACTTGGCGGACTCCACCGATTCTTAGCTAGGGTTGGGGAGGGGTGCGGGCCAACGCGGGCCGTCCCCACCAGGCAACTGAAGAAACGGGGCGGACTTAATGGCAGACACAACGGCGGAATCCGGAGCAGGCGAAGACGGGATGCAGCCCGTCAAGCCGCTCGAAGCGGAACTGCTGGTGGTCACCGGGATGTCCGGAGCGGGGCGGAGCACGGCTGCTGACGCGCTGGAGGACCACGGCTGGTATGTCGTGGAAAACCTGCCGCCCCAGATGCTGGGCACGCTCGCCGAGCTCGTCTCGCACGCCCCGCAGTCCATCCCGCGGCTTGCCGTGGTCATCGACGTCCGCAGCAAGGGTCTTTTCGCAGACATCCGGGCGGCGCTGGGAGCACTGGCGGCCAGCGGCGTCACCTTCCGCGTCCTCTTCCTCGACGCCAGCGACAACGTGCTGGTCCGCCGCTTCGAGCAGGGCCGCCGGCCCCATCCGCTCCAGGGCGGCGGCCGGATCCTCGACGGCATCGCTGCCGAACGGGAGCTGCTGCAGGAACTTCGCGACAGCTCCGACGTCGTGCTGGACACGTCGGGCTACAACGTCCACGGCCTGGCCAACGCCATCACCGAGCTCTTCAGCGAGACCGGCCCCGTGGCCCTGCGGCTGAACATCATGAGCTTCGGTTTCAAGTACGGGCTGCCCGTCGACGCCAACTATGTGGCGGATGTCAGGTTCATTCCCAACCCGCACTGGGTGCCCCAGCTCCGCCCGCATACCGGCTTGGACAAGGACGTCAGCGACTACGTCCTCGAAGCCGAAGGTGTCAAGAACTTCGTGGACCGCTACGTGATGGCGCTGGAACCGGTCCTGGACGGCTACCGCCGCGAGAACAAGCATTACGCCACCATCGCCGTGGGCTGCACCGGCGGCAAACACCGCTCGGTGGCTGTCGCCGTCGAACTGTCCAAGAAGCTGGCCCAGTTCCCGCGCGTCACCGTGACCACCACGCACCGGGACCTGGGCCGGGAGTAATGTCGCTGTTCACCGGGGCCCTGCCGCTGGTTCCGCCTGCCGGAACGGCGGCCAACCAGCAGGACAAAGGGCGCAATGTTGTGGCACTCGGCGGCGGCCACGGCCTGTCGGCCTCCCTCTCGGCGCTGCGCCTGCTCACCAGCGAGCTCACCGCCATCGTCACTGTAGCGGACGACGGCGGATCTTCCGGGCGTCTGCGCGACGAGTACGGCGTCCTCCCGCCCGGGGATCTGCGCATGGCCTTGTCCGCCCTGTGTGACGACACGGACTGGGGCCGCACGTGGCGGGACGTGATGCAGCACCGCTTCCGTCCCGGCAAGGGACCGGGCGGCTCCCTGGACGACCACGCAACCGGCAACCTGCTGATTGTCACCCTGTGGGAACTGCTCGGCGACGCAGTTGCGGGGCTGCGGTGGGCGGGGGCGCTGCTCGGTGCCCGCGGCCAGGTCCTGCCCATGTCCACCGAGCCGTTGACCATCGAAGGCGATGTCCGGGTCACCGCGGCGGACGGCACCTCGCAGCTCCAGACGATCCACGGCCAGGCGCGCTGCGCCGTTGCCGGGTCCCTGGAAGCGGTGCGGCTGCTGCCCGAAGCGGCCCCCGCCTGCGTTGAAGCACTTTCGGCCATCGAACTGGCGGACTGGGTGATCCTTGGCCCCGGATCCTGGTACACGTCGGTCCTGCCGCACCTGCTGCTCCCCGAGATGCGCCAGGCGCTGTGCCACACCCCGGCCAAACGCCTCCTGACCATGAACCTGGCCACGGACACTAAGGAAACCTCCGGCATGACGGCCGCCGACCACCTCCACGTCCTGCGGCGCTACGCTCCCGATTTCAGCATTGATGTTGTCCTGGCCGACCCCGCCTCGGTTCCCGACCTGCCGGAGTTCGAGAAGGCCGCCGCGATGATCGGAGCCGAGGTGGTCTTGGGTAAAGTAGGGGCGTCGGGCCGCCGACCCGTCCATGACCCCCTCCGTCTGGCAACGGCGTACCACGACATTTTCGGGAACAGTTAGGAAGGTGCCATGGCACTGACAGCATCAGTCAAGGAAGAACTTTCCCGTCTGGACATCAAAAAGTCATCAGTCCGGAAGGCGGAAGTCTCAGCCATGCTGCGCTTCGCCGGCGGACTCCACATCATCTCCGGCCGGATCGTGATCGAAGCCGAAGTGGACCTGGCCTCCACAGCCCGCCGCCTTCGCGCGGCCATCGCCGAAGTCTACGGACACCAAAGCGAAATCATCGTTGTCTCAGCCGGGGGTCTGCGGCGCGCCAGCCGCTACGTGGTCCGTGTTGTGCGCGACGGCGAGGCGCTGGCCCGGCAGACGGGCCTCCTCGACGGCCGCGGCCGGCCGGTGCGGGGGCTGCCCTCCGCCGTCGTCAACGGCTCCGCAGCCGATGCCGAAGCGGTGTGGCGCGGCGCGTTCCTGGCCCACGGCTCGCTCACGGAGCCCGGGCGGTCCTCTTCGCTGGAGGTCACCTGCCCCGGCCCGGAGTCCGCGCTGGCACTGGTGGGCGCGGCCCGCCGGCTGGACATCCAGGCGAAGGCGCGCGAGGTCAGGGGAGTGGACCGCGTGGTCATCCGGGACGGCGACACCATCGCAGCCCTCCTTACCCGCATGGGCGCCCACGACGCCCTGATGGTGTGGGAGGAGCGCCGGATGCGCAAGGAAGTCCGGGCAACGGCCAACCGGCTCGCCAACTTCGACGACGCCAACCTGCGCCGCTCAGCCCAGGCTGCCGTGGCCGCCGGCGCGCGGGTGGACAGGGCGCTGGAAATCCTCGGCGACGACGTCCCCGAGCACCTGAAGTACGCCGGCGAACTGCGGGTCGCCCATAAGCAGGCCAGCCTCGACGAACTGGGCCGCCTGGCGGATCCGGTGATGACCAAGGACGCCATCGCGGGCAGGATCCGCCGGCTGCTCGCCATGGCGGACAAACGTGCCCTTGACCTGGGCATCCCCGGAACGGACGCCAATGTGACGCCTGAAATGCTGGACGAGTAACAGGCCCATAGAATCAAAAAGATTCCGGGTGCCAGATGCCCGGATGCACAATCCGAGATGTACCAACCGGACCGAGTGTCCACGATGATGGAGGATTTTGTGACCGAGTACGTACTGCCTGAACTCAGCTACGACTACGCCGCCCTGGAGCCGCACATTTCTGCGCGGATCATGGAGCTGCACCACAGCAAGCACCACGCCGCTTACGTGGCCGGCGCCAACAACGCCCTGGCCCAGCTGGCCGAAGCCCGCGAGAAGGGCGACTTCGCGAACATCAACCGGCTCTCGAAGGACCTCGCGTTCCACACCGGCGGACACGTCAACCACTCCGTCTTCTGGAACAACCTCTCCCCGGACGGCGGCGACAAGCCCGAAGGTGAGCTCGCTGCGGCCATCGACGACGCTTTCGGTTCCTTCGACGCATTCCGTGCCCAGTTCTCCGCGGCCGCCCTCGGCCTGCAGGGTTCCGGCTGGGGCTTCCTGGCCTACGAGCCCATCGGTGGAAACCTGGTCATCGAGCAGCTGTACGACCAGCAGGGCAACACGGCACTGGGCACCATCCCGCTGCTGATGCTGGACATGTGGGAGCACGCCTTCTACCTGGACTACGTCAACGTCAAGGCCGACTACGTCAAGGCGTTCTGGAACATCGTGAACTGGGCCGACGTCGCCAAGCGCTTCGAGGCTGCACGCACCAACGCCACGGGACTCATCACCCTCCCGTAGTGATCAGCGCTACACGCGCCTGTAACAAACTTCACATTCGGACTTAAACCAACCGCAATGTGGACCGTCCGCCCCCGCACTTGCGGGGGCGGACCCAGTTAAACGTAAGATAGGTCACGGAAGGCGGTTAGCCTTCAGCAATGAGGCTGGTCGCCCTCCGTCTGTAAATCATCTCTGCCCAATGGCGTGCGGGATCTGTTAGTTGGCTTGAACGCCCGCTCAACTAGTTGTGCTTCTCAAAGCACCAAGGAGACTGAAAAAGTGACGACCCGTATTGGTATCAACGGCTTTGGCCGTATTGGCCGCAACTACTTCCGCGCAGCCCTGGCACAGGGCGCGGACCTGGAGATCGTTGCAGTCAACGACCTCACCAGCCCCGAGGCCCTCGCCCACCTGTTCAAGTACGACTCCGTGGGCGGCCGCCTGAAGGAAACCATCGAGGTCAAGGACGGCAACATCGTCGTCAACGGCAACGTCGTCAAGGTCCTGGCAGAGCGCGATCCCGCCAACCTCCCGTGGGGCGAGCTGGGCGTGGACATCGTGATCGAATCCACCGGCTTCTTCACCAAGGCCGCCGATGCGCAGAAGCACATCGACGCCGGCGCCAAGAAGGTCCTGATCTCCGCCCCGGCATCGGATGAGGACATCACCATCGTGATGGGTGTCAACCACAACCTGTACGACAACGCGACGCACCACATCATCTCCAACGCGTCCTGCACCACCAACTGCCTTGGCCCGCTGGCCAAGGTGGTCAACGACGAGTTCGGCATCGAACGTGGCCTGATGACCACCGTCCACGCCTACACCGCAGACCAGAACCTGCAGGACGGCCCGCACAAGGACCTGCGCCGTGCGCGCGCCGCAGCCGTCAACATGGTGCCCACGTCCACCGGTGCAGCCAAGGCCATCGGCCTGGTCCTCCCCGAGCTCAAGGGCAAGCTGGACGGCTACGCCATCCGCGTTCCCGTCCCCACCGGCTCCGCCACCGACCTCACCGTCACCGTCTCCCGCGAGACCACCGTGGAGGAAGTCAACGCCGCCCTCAAGCGTGCCGCTGAATCCGAGGAACTGCAGGGCTTCCTGACCTACACGGACGAGCCCATCGTCTCCTCCGACATTGTCGGCGACCCTGCCTCGTCCATCTTCGACTCCGGCCTCACCAAGGTGATCGGCAACCAGGTCAAGGTTGTTTCCTGGTACGACAACGAATGGGGCTACTCCAACCGGCTCGTTGACCTTACGGAGCTTGTCGCGTCCAAGCTGGGCTAGGGTTAGACACATGACATCTCACACCCTCAACGAACTGATCGCTGAAGGTGTCCGCGGGCGGTACATTCTGGTTCGAAGTGACCTGAATGTGCCGCTCGACGGCTCTACAGTGACTGACGACGGCCGGATCAAGGCCTCACTGCCAGTCCTGCGAAAGCTCACGGACGCCGGTGCCCGCGTGCTGGTAACAGCCCACCTCGGCCGCCCCAAGGGCGCCCCGGAGGAAAAGTACTCCCTCAAGCCTGCGGCCTCCCGCCTGGCCGAACTGGCCGGCTTCAAGGTCACGCTGGCCGGGGATACCGTGGGCAGCTCCGCCAAGGAAGCTGCCGCCTCCCTCCAGGACGGTGAAGTGCTGGTCCTGGAGAACGTGCGCTTCGATGCCCGCGAAACCAGCAAGGACGACGCCGAGCGCGGCGCCTTCGCTGACGAGCTGGTGGCCCTGACGGGCGATAACGGAGCCTACGTGGACGACGCCTTCGGGGCCGTGCACCGCAAGCACGCCAGCGTCTACGACGTCGCCACCCGGCTGCCGTCCTACCTCGGCGACCTCGTGCACACCGAGGTGGAGGTTCTGCGCAAGCTCACCGCGGACACCCAGCGCCCCTACGTGGTGGTGCTCGGCGGGTCCAAGGTCTCGGACAAGCTGGCTGTCATCGACAACCTGCTCGGCAAGGCAGACACCATCCTGGTGGGCGGCGGCATGCTGTTCACGTTCCTTGCCGCGGCCGGGCACAAGGTTGGCTCCAGCCTCCTCGAAGAAGACCAGATCCCCGTGGTCCAGGACTACCTGAAGCGGGCAGCGGATGCCGGCACCGAATTTGTGGTGCCCACGGACGTGGTGGTGGCGGAGAAGTTCGCCGCCAACGCCGCCCACGAGACCGTCGCCGCCGACGCCATCGAGGGCAGCAGCTTCGGTGAGCAGGGCATCGGCCTGGACATCGGACCCGACTCGGCAGCCGCTTTCGCCGACCGGATCAAGGGTGCCAAGACCGTCTTCTGGAACGGCCCCATGGGTGTGTTCGAATTCGAGGCGTTCTCCGCCGGTACCCGCGCCATCGCGCAGGCCCTCACCGAAACCGGAGCTTTCACGGTTGTGGGCGGTGGCGACTCAGCCGCCGCAGTCCGCACCCTCGGGTTCGCCGATGACCAGTTCGGCCACATTTCCACCGGTGGCGGCGCCAGCCTGGAATACCTCGAAGGCAAGGAACTCCCGGGGCTCAGCGTCCTGGATCGGTAGAGCGTCAATGCTCTTTCGTCCTCCGGCCGGCAGGTTGCCCCGCGGCAGCCTGCCGGCCGCACACTTATTCTGACTTTTTTGGAGAACACGTGACATCGTCAACGAACGGCGCTTTTGACCGCAAGCCCTTCATCGCGGGCAACTGGAAAATGAACATGGACCACGTCCAGGGCATCACCCTCCTGCAGAAGCTTGCCTGGACCCTCTCGGATGCCAAGCACGACTACAGCCGGGTGGAGGTTGCCGTCTTCCCCCCGTTCACCGATCTCCGCGGCGTGCAGACCCTGGTCCAGGGCGACGACCTGGATGTCGCCTACGGCGGCCAGGACCTTTCCCAGTTCGACTCCGGCGCCTACACCGGCGACATCTCCGGCCAGTTCCTGAACAAGCTGGGCTGCAAGTACGTCCTGGTGGGCCACAGTGAGCGGCGGACCATCCATAAAGAATCTGACGACGTCCTCAATGCCAAAGTCAAGGCTGCCTTCAAGCACAACCTCGTTCCCGTGCTCTGCGTGGGCGAAGGCCTGGAGATCCGACAGGCAGGCACGCACGTCGAGCACACCCTTGCCCAGCTCCGCGCCGGCGTCGCCGGGCTGAGCCCCGAGCAGGCCGCCGAGCTTGTGGTGGCCTACGAGCCCGTCTGGGCCATCGGAACGGGCGAAGTTGCCGGGCCGGCAGATGCACAGGAAATGTGTGCCGCCATCCGCGCCGAGCTTGAGTCCCTGTTCGATGCCGCAACTGCTGCCAAGACGCGTCTCCTGTACGGCGGTTCGGTCAAGGCCAACAACGCCGCCGCCATCCTGAAGGAACGCGACGTGGACGGCCTGCTGGTGGGTGGCGCGAGCCTCGATCCGGCCGAGTTTGCTAATATTGTCAGGTTCGAGAGTCACCTGGTGACGGACTAGTCCGTCCCGGCGCGCACACTCCCGTCATTCCAACTTTCTGAAAGGCCGTCGTGGACGTTCTTCATGTCATTCTGCAGATCCTCCTTGGCATCACCAGCCTCCTGCTGACGTTGCTGATCCTCCTCCACAAGGGACGGGGCGGCGGACTGTCCGACATGTTCGGTGGCGGCATGAGCTCTGGCTTGAGCTCCTCAGGCGTGGCAGAGCGCAACCTGAACCGGTTCACCATCATCCTCGGCGTCACGTGGGGCATCGTGATCATCGCCCTGGGACTGATCATGCGCTTCACCGGCAGCGGCGACTCCTGATTCCCGCCTAAAAGGTTCGGCGCGGGCACTGCCGCGGCGCCGGTCCGCGAACTAAACTGTGGCTGTCGGTTCTCCGGCAGCCACAGTTCTGTTTAACACAGGCAGGAGTCTCGATGATTCATCCAACATCAGGTTTCCGGGGCACCCGGGCGGGCGCAACGGCGGGAACAGGGACCAGCCTGGAGACCGGAGCCCACGGGAACGACCTTCCCCGCATCCGGATCTCGTACCTGTGCGCCAAAGGACACGAAACGCAGCTCGTCTTCCTCAAACTCCCCGAGGACCAGATCCCGGCCGTGTGGGACTGCCGGCACTGCGGGACGGCTGCAGCCCGGGACGGCGTGGCTCTTGCTGACACGGACATCCTGGAGGACGGCTACAAGAGCCACCTGGAATACGTTAAAGAGCGGCGCTCCAGCCAGGACGCCGAAGACCTCCTGGCTGGAGCGCTGGAAAAGCTACGCGCCCGCAGCGTCCTTCCGGACGAGCTGATGCGGGACGCGTGAGGCGGCGTTTTCGTCGATCAGCCACAGGGTTCGTGATGTGCCACGCGGACCGGCAGCGGGAACCTGGACGGGATTGGCGCCGGCAAGGGCCAGCCCCACAGCGCCGGCCTTGTCCTCACCGGCCACCACCATCCATACTTCGGCAGCCGTATTGATGGCCGGCAGTGTCAGGGACACACGCAGCGGAGGGGGTTTGGGCGAATTGCGGACGCCCACCACGGTGCGGGTTTTCTCCCGGATGCCGCCCTGCTCGGGGAAGAGTGACGCGATGTGTGCGTCCGGTCCCACGCCCAGCAGGACAACGTCCAGGCGGGGGAGCGCGGAAGGCTCCTCCGGCCGGTCATCGGACATGTCGGATGCGTGTTCCTCGGCGGCGGCCTCGCGCAAGCGGCGCGCATAGTCCTCCGCTGCCTCCTCCGGGCTGCCGAACTGGTCGGCTGAGCCGGGCTCGTGGACACGGTCAGGGTCCACCGGGATGTGCGAGAGCAGCGCGTCGTACGCCTGTTTGGTGTTCCGGTCAGCATCATCCGAGGCGACGAACCGCTCATCTCCCCACCAGAAATTGACCTTCGACCAGTTGACTGCGGGAGCAGCCGGAGAGTCAGCAACAGCCTTCAGCGTGCCGATGCCCACCGTGCCGCCGGTCAGCACCACGGTGGCTTCACCGTACTTGTCCTGAACATCAACAAGCTTGGTAATCAGGCGGGCCGCAATGGCCGCCATCAGCACCGACGAATCCGGATGGATGCTTACTCTTGGCTCAACGCTCACTGGGTCGGACGCTCCTTAGATTGGTTCGTGGCAGTCCCATAGTAATCACTTCGCCGAAGACTTCGTCCGGGTCCAGGCGTCGCAGCTCCTCGGCCAGGCAGTCGCGGAGGCTGCGGCGCGGCAGCGAGATCCGCTGGGCGGGCTGGCCCGGCTGGGTCAGCTCGGCCACGGACAGTCCCGGGCGGAAGAGCTGGACGTCGCCGCCGGGGCGAGTGAGCCGGACCCGGCGGATACCGGTTCCGGCGGGGTCCGCCACGATGGTCACCGGCGCCTCCAGGGCAAGGGTGAGCCACGCCGCGAGGAGGATGGTGGACGGGGAGTCCGAGGCACCCTCGACGGCGACCGCGGTCACCGGCGAGGAGTCCACTTCGTCCAGGGCCGCCGCGAGCTGGATCCGCCAGTTGGTCAGGCGGGTCCAGGCCAGGTCCGTATCACCGGCCCGGTAGGTTTTGTGGATCCGGGCGAGTGCCGCCTGCGGGTCGGGTTCGTTGGCGGAGTCGGTGATCCGGCGGTGCGCGATCCGCCCGATGGAGGTTTCGCAGGCGTTTTCCGGGGCGCCGTGCGGCCACCAGGCCACGATCGGCGCGTCCGGGAGCAGCAGTGCCGCAACCAGGGACTCGGACTCGTGGGAGAGCTGGCCGTAGCCGCGGAGCACGATCACCTCGGACGCGCCGGCGTCACCGCCCACCCGGATCTGGGCGTCCAGCCGGTCTTCGGCGTCGGCTCCAGCGTCGGCGAGAACGATGATCCGGCAGGGGTGTTCCCGGCTGGCATCGTTGGCCGCCTCGATTGCTTCTTCTTCGAGGCCGGACTTGGTGACCACCACGAGGGTCAGCACCCGGCCCAGGGCGATCACGCCGCCCTGCTCGCGCAGCGCCATCAGCTTCTTGGACACGTTGGAGGTGGTGGTGTCCGGCAGGTCTACGATCATGGCCTTCTCCAGGTTCGTCCGTCGCGGGCCAGCAGCTCATCGGCGCTGGCCGGGCCCCAGGAGCCGGGGGCGTAGGGTTCGGGCTGTTCGTCCAGGGTGGCCCAGTAGTCCTCGAACGGGTCAAGGATCTTCCAGGACAGCTCCACTTCCTCATGCCGCGGGAACAGCGGCGGCTCGCCCAGGAGCACGTCCAGGATCAGCCGCTCATAGGCCTCGGGGCTGGATTCGGTGAAGGAGTGGCCGTAGCCGAAGTCCATGGTCACGTCGCGGACTTCCATCTGCGTGCCCGGCACCTTGGAGCCGAACCGGATGGTCACACCTTCATCGGGCTGGACCCGGATCACCACGGCGTTCTGGCCGAAGTCATCCTCCCCGTGGTCACGGAACAACAGGTTGGGTGCACGCTTGAAGACCACCGCGATCTCGGTCACGCGCCGGCCCAGGCGCTTGCCCGCGCGCAGGTAGAACGGCACACCGGACCAGCGGCGGGTGTGGATGTCCACCCGGATCGCCGCGAAGGTCTCGGTGGTGGAATCGGCCGGGATGCCCTCTTCCTCCAGGTAGCCCTGGACCTGCTCGCCGCCCTGCCAGCCGCCGGTGAACTGGCCGCGCGCCGAGTGCGTGGACAGGTCCTCGGGGAGCTTGACGGCGGCGAGGACCTTTTCCTTCTCCGCGCGCAGGTCATCGGCGTTGAACGAGATCGGCTCCTCCATCGCCGTCAGCGCCAGCAGCTGGAGCAGGTGGTTCTGGATCACGTCCCGGGCCGCGCCCACGCCGTCGTAATAGCCTGCCCGGCCGCCGGTGCCGATGTCCTCGGCCATGGTGATCTGGACATGGTCCACGTAGTTCGCGTTCCACAACGGCTCGAACAGCTGGTTCGCGAACCGCAGCGCCAGGATGTTCTGGACCGTTTCCTTACCCAGGTAGTGATCGATCCGGAACACCGCATCCTGCGGGAACACGGACTCCACAATGTCGTTCAGCTTCCGCGCCGACTCAAGGTCGTGCCCGAACGGCTTCTCGATCACCACGCGCCGCCACTTGTCCCCCTCGGCCTGCGCCAAGCCGTGCTTGGACAGCTGCCGGCAGACCTGCTCGAATGCCTTCGGCGGGATCGACAAATAGAACGCATGGTTCCCGCGGGTACCGCGGACGTCGTCGAGTTCCTTGATCGTCTCGCCCAGACGCTCAAAGGCTCCGTCGTCGTCAAACTCACCCTGGACAAAACGGATGCCCTCGGACAGCTGGTTCCACACCGCCTCATCAAAAGGCGTGCGCGCGTAGGACTGGACGGAGGCCTTCACCTGGCCGGCGAAATCCTCATCAGTCCACTCCCGGCGCCCAAAACCCACCAGTGCAAAGCTCGGCGGCAGCAGCCCGCGGTTGGCCAGGTCATACACAGCCGGCATGAGCTTCTTGCGGGCAAGGTCACCGGTAACTCCGAAGAGCACCAGCGAGGACGGGCCGGCAATCCGGTTCAAACGGCGGTCACGGGGATCCCGGAGCGGATTACGCAGCGTTTTGCCGGGACGCGTCCCGGGCGACCTGCCGTATTCAGTTTCTGGCATGTTGCTTTGTGCCTTAGCTTTCGGTGACGGAGGCTGACCTGGCGGACAGCGCAGCAATGATGTCCTGCAACTGTGCCACACCGGCTGCCCGGTTCGTCAGGTGCAGGCGAAGCACGGGACGTCCGTGCTCGCTGAGGACCTGGGCATCGCCCGCGGCCTGCGCGGCAATCAGTTCCCCGAAGGTGAAGGGACGTTCCGGGATGGCAAGGTCCTCCGCCGCAGCAGCGGTGACCTGCAGGAATACACCGATCGCCGGACCGCCTTTGTGGAACTGGCCGGTGGAGTGCAGGAACCGGGGGCCCCAGCCGAACGTCACGGGACGTCCAGTGACGGCAGCGAGTTCGTCGCGTACACCTTCCAGCTCCGCGAATGCCAGACGGTCAAAGTAGGCCTGGACACTGAGGTAGCTGTCCGCCTCGAGCGTATCCAGCAGCGCCTTGACGGCACCCTCCGCAGTGGAAGCATTGCCGAGCCACTCGCCGCCACGAACCTCGATGGCACCGTCAACGAAGGCTGCCGGCGTGGGCTCCGGCTGTGCGTCCAGCAGGCCGCGGGCGGCTACCTTGGCGGCCTCCACGTCCGGCTGGTCGAACGGGTTGATCCCCAGCAGGCGCCCGGCCACGGCCGTGGCAAACTCCCAGACCATCATCTGGGCGGCGAGCCCGCCGGCGATGGCAACCTGGTTCTCACCGAGTTCGACGTCGGCATCCGCGGCCACCAGGCGCACCACCAGCACGTCATCGGCGCCCGTGGTCACCTCCGGCGAGTTGGGACCAGCCACCACCGGCAGGACACCGGTGCCGAGCTTGCCCGTGGACTCGGCGATCAGCTGCTCGGCCCAGTCGGCGAAGCCCACTATGCCCGAACCGTCCTCGGCGATGACGATCTTGTTGCGCAGCGGGCTGGTCCCGCCCAGCGCGGTCCCCAGTGCCAGGCCGATGTTCTCGGGAGCATCCTCGTTGAGGACCTCGGCTGCTTCCTCGGCCTCGTCCAGGAAGGCCTGGATGTCCACGCCGGCCAGGCCCGAAGGCACCAGGCCGAACGCGGTCAGTGCGGAGAAGCGGCCGCCCACGTTGGGGTCGGCGTTGAAGACGGCCCGGTAGCCGGCCTCGCGGGAGGCCTTGTCCAGCGGGGAGCCCGGATCGGTGACGATGATGATCCGGCTCGGGGCGTCGATGCCGGCGTCGTTGAACGCCTTCTCGAAGACCCTCCGCTGGGAATCAGTCTCGACGGTGGAACCGGACTTGGAGGAGACCACTATGGCGGTCTCTTCCAGCCGGTCCGCCAGGGCAGCACGGACCTGGTCCGGGTCCGTGCTGTCCAGCACAGTCAGCTCGACGCCGGCGGTGCCGGCGATGACCTCCGGAGCCAGCGACGATCCGCCCATGCCGCAAAGCACAATGCGGGTCACCCCCTCGGCCCGGAGGGCGTCACGCAGTTCCAGGATCTCGTTCACCAGCGGCTGCGAGACGCTGGCCGCCTCAACCCAGCCGAGTCGGATGGCCGACTCGGATTCGGCGTCGGGACCCCACAGGGTATGGTCCTTCGCGAAAATCCGGGTGGCGATCCGGTCCTCCACCAGGGCGGGAAGGTGCTGTTCGAGTGCCTGCTGTGCGGCACCGGTGGCTTCGTAGCTGAGTGTGCTCATTGTTGGTTAGGAGGCCTTCCGTGCAGAGGCGAGGGCGCCCTCGACGTCGCCGAGCAGTTCCTTCCAGCTGGCCACGAACTTGTCCAGGCCTTCGGATTCGAGGATTGCGACGACGTCGTTGTAGGAGATGCCGAGCTTCTCGAGCGCGTCGAGGGTTGCGTTGGCTTCATCGTAAGTGCCGGTGACGGTATCACCGGTGACCACGCCGTGGTCGAAGGTGGCGTCCAGCGTCTTCTCGGGCATGGTGTTCACCACGCCGGGAGCAACGAGCTCGGTGACGTAGAGGGTGTCCGGGTAGGCCGGGTCCTTGACACCGGTGGAGGCCCACAGCGGGCGCTGGGGGAGCGCGCCGGCTTCGGCCAGCAGGGCCCAGCGTTCGGTGGAGAAGAGTTCTTCGTAGACCTGGTAGGCGAGGCGGGCGTTGGCCACGCCGGCCTTGCCCTTGAGGGCCTTGGCTTCATCGGTGCCGATGGCGTCAAGGCGCTTGTCGATCTCGGTGTCCACGCGGGAGACGAAGAAGGACGCCACGGAGTGGATCTTGGAGAGATCGTGGCCGTTTTCCTTGGCCTGCTCCAGGCCGGCCTGGAAGGCGTTGATGACGGCGCGGTAGCGCTCCAGCGAGAAGATCAGTGTCACGTTGACGCTGATGCCCTCGGCCAGGGTTGCGGTGATCGCCTCAAGGCCCTCAAGCGTGGCCGGGATCTTGATGTGGACGTTGTCCTTGTTGACCTTCTTGTACAGGTGCTTGGCTTCGGCGATGGTGCCGGCGGTGTCCCAGGCCAGGCGCGGGTCAACTTCGATGGACACGCGGCCGTCAACACCCTTGGTGGCTGCTGCCACGGGAGCGAAGAGGTCGCAGGCGTCGGCGACGTCGGTGGTGGTGATTTCGAAGATGGTGTCCTCGACGCTGGCCCCGGCTGCTGCCTGGGCGGCGATGGTGGCGTCGTAGTCCGTGCCGGAGGTGATGGCGGCGTGGAAGATGGACGGGTTGGTGGTCACACCAACCACGTTCTTCTCTTCGATGAGCTTGGCCAGGGTGCCGGTTTCGAGGCGTCCGCGGGAAAGGTCATCGAGCCAGATGGAAACTCCGGCTTCGGAGAGCTGCTGTGTGGGAGTAGTCATGATGTTTTTCTCCTCAGAAATTGGTTGTTAGGCCTGCAGGCCTGCGAGGGAGTCCTTGGCAGCGGCGGCAACTGCTTCCGCGGTGATGCCGAACTCCTGGAAGAGGCGCTTGTAGTCGGCGGAAGCGCCGTAGTGCTCAAGGCTGACGGAACGGCCGGCGTCACCGACGAATTCCTTCCAGCCCAGGGCCAGTCCTGCTTCAACGGACACGCGTGCCTTGACGGCGGCGGGCAGCACTGACTCGCGGTAGGCGGCGTCCTGCTTGTTGAACCATTCCACGCACGGCATGGACACAACACGGGCGGCGATCCCCTCGGCCTGCAGGGCTTCGCGGGCCTGGACGGCCAGCTGGACCTCGGAACCCGTGGCGATCAGGATCACGTCGGCCGGGACGGTGGCGCCGTCCTTGGCCGCTTCGGCCAGGACGTAACCGCCTTTGGCCACGCCGGCAACGGAACCGAACGTGTCGCCGTCGGCTGCGCCCTCGCCGCGCTCCCAGGTGGGGATGTTCTGGCGGGTCAGCACGATGCCGGCGGGGTTGCTGTGGTTTTCCAGCATCGTCTTCCAGGCAACAGCCACTTCGTTGGCGTCACCGGGGCGGACCACGTCCAGGCCCACGATAGCGCGCAGCGAGGCGAGCTGTTCCACCGGCTGGTGGGTGGGGCCGTCTTCGCCCAGGCCGATGGAGTCGTGCGTCCAGACATACAGGGACGGAACACCCATCAGGGCGCCAAGGCGGATGGCCGGGCGCTGGTAGTCACTGAAGATCAGGAACGTGCCCGAGAAGGCACGCGTGCGGCCGTGCAGGCTGATGCCGTTCACGATCGACGCCGCGGCGTGCTCACGGATGCCGAAGTGCAGGACCCGGCCGTAGGGGTTGCCCTTCCAGGCGTCCGTCTGCTTCGAGGCGGGAACGAACGACGGCGAACCCTCGATCGTGGTGTTGTTCGACTCCGCGAGGTCCGCGGAACCGCCCCACAGTTCGGGCAGGACGGGGCCCAGTGCGTTCAGGACCTTGCCGGATGCGGCGCGGGTGGAGACGTCCTTGCCGGCCGGGAAGACCGGAAGGGCGGAGTCCAGGTCTTCGGGAAGTTCCTTGGCCTCGATGCGCTGCAGCAGGGCCGCCCCTTCGGGGTTGGCTGCCTGCCAGGCGTTGAAGGACTCTTCCCATTCCTTGCGGGCGGCGGCACCGCGGTCCACCACGGCGCGGGCGTGGGCCAGGACGTCCTGGTCCACGTCGAAGGACTTGGCCGGGTCGAAGCCCAGGAC
Organism: Pseudarthrobacter sp. fls2-241-R2A-168; assembly: GCF_030209335.1. Lineage (NCBI taxonomy): Bacteria > Bacillati > Actinomycetota > Actinomycetes > Micrococcales > Micrococcaceae > Pseudarthrobacter > Pseudarthrobacter sp. fls2-241-R2A-168. The sequence continues at coordinate 89,777 of NZ_JARVSG010000035.1, read as the reverse complement.
CTCCTTGAGTGCTGCGACTTCCTCGGCACCGAGGGCAGAGCCGTGGATCTTGCCGGTGTTCTGCTTCTTGGGGGCCGGGTAGCCGATGATGGTGCGCAGCGAGACGATGGAGGGCTTGGAGGTTTCAGCCTTGGCGGCCAGGAGCGCGGAGTAGAGCTCCTGCACGTCTTCCTTGTATTCGCCGGTCTTGGTCCAGTCCACGCGCTGGACGTGCCAGCCGTAGGCCTCGTAGCGCTTCAGGACATCTTCGGTGAAGGCGATGTCGGTATCGTCCTCGATGGAGATGTGGTTCTCGTCGTAGACAACAACGAGGTTGCCCAGTTCCTGGTGGCCGGCCAGCGAGGACGCCTCGGACGTGACGCCTTCCTGCAGGTCGCCGTCGGAAGCGATCACCCAGATGGTGTGGTCGAACGGGCTGGTCCCCGGGGCGGCGTCGGCATCGAACAGGCCGCGCTGGCGGCGCTGGGAGTACGCGAAGCCAACAGAGGACGCAAGGCCCTGGCCCAGCGGGCCCGTGGTGATTTCCACACCGGCGGTGTGCTTGTACTCCGGGTGGCCCGGGGTCAGTGAACCCCAGGTACGGAGCGCCTCAAGGTCCTTCAGTTCCAGGCCGTAACCGGAAAGGAACAGCTGGATGTAAAGGGTGAGTGAGGTGTGGCCGGGTGACAGGACGAAACGGTCACGGCCCAGCCACTCGGGGTTGCGGGGATCGTGGCGCATCAGCTTCTGGAAGAGAAGGTATGCGGCCGGCGCCAGGCTCATGGCCGTTCCGGGGTGTCCGTTGCCCACCTTCTCCACCGCATCCGCAGCCAGGACGCGGATGGTATCCACCGCGCGCTGGTCCAGGTTGGTCCAAGACAGTTCTTGCTCTTCCAAATGTGGCACGAAAACCGGGCCCCTCTCTGTGCTGATGGCAGGCGGCACACCGGGTCCGTTTGAACGCGCGCCGCGTGGCGCCCGCTGCGGTGTGTACCAGCCGTTCACCATCGAAACGTTGATCTTTCACTCAGCCACTGGCCAACTGGGAATGCGTTTTCCACCGCTTCCTGCTGCGTGCTGATCTGTTTGACAGCTTAGCTCCATTCCATTCTCCGGGCGGCCCAAATCTCACGTTGTGGACGCAATTTCCGCTTATTTGAACCCCCCTGAAGTGAGGTTGAGTTAATCTGCTCGAATCGGTGCGCGCGCAATCACCAGCACCAATTCCGGGACGATTGCCGCGGCTGCATGAGGGACCGTTGGGAGGGGAGCGGCACGGTATGATATTTGGAGGCCAGCGCCGGGTTGCAGACCTTTGTGGCCGCCCGGGGACTCCCGGCCCCGGCGCGCGGATCACCTGATAACGGTTCCGCCGGCGCCCGGACGGGCAGGGCCGCATGACACAGCTGGACAGCCAGACAGAACTGCCAACAGAACGGGTGACTGCCACCGTGAGCACAACAGATACGCCGCTGAACGCATCCCGGACAAGCGCCGGGATTGCCCGTAAAGCAAAGGCGTATCTCGCCCTCACCAAGCCCCGCGTGATTGAGCTGCTGCTCGTCAGCACACTGCCCACCATGATCTATGCCGAACGCGGCTTTCCGTCCATTGGGCTGATACTGGCCACATTGGTGGGCGGTGCGTTTGCAGCAGGCAGCGCAGGAGCCTTCAACTGCTACATCGACCGCGACATCGACAAACTGATGCACCGCACCGAGAACCGGCCGCTGGTTACCGGTGAGGTCACTCCGCGTGAAGCCCTGGTCTTCTCGTGGCTCCTCGGCGCGGCCGCCATCGCCATCCTGTGGTTCGGGGCCAACCCGCTGTCCGCCTGGCTCGGACTGGGCGCCATCTTCTTCTACGTGGTGATCTACACGATCATCCTCAAGCGGCGCACCGCGCAGAACATCGTGTGGGGCGGCGCCGCCGGCTGCTTCCCCGTCCTGATCGCCTGGGCCGCTGTCACCAACTCGGTGGAATGGCCCGCCGTGATCCTCTTTATGGTGATCTTCCTCTGGACACCGCCGCATTACTGGCCGCTGTCCATGCGTTACGGCGAGGACTACCGCAACGCCAACGTCCCCATGCTTGGCGCCATCGCCGGCGCCAAGGTGGTTTCGGTCCAGGTGGTCCTCTACGCATGGGCCATGGTTGCATGCTCGCTGCTCATGGTTCCCGCCGGCGGGGCGGGCTGGGTCTACACCGTCACGGCTGTCCTGGCCGGCGCCTGGTTCCTGTACGAATCACACTCCCTCTATAACCGGGCCCAGCGCGAGGATATCTCGGACAAGCGCGCCATGAAGGTCTTCCACGGTTCCATCAGCTACCTCACCCTGCTCTTCATCGCCTTGGCGGTTGACCCGTTCATCGGCCAGGCGGTCATGGCCGGCTAGTCCGCGTCACTCGTCACTGCCGCTGTCCCCCTGCACACCGGCCGCGTTGCCGCTGGTGGGCCGGCGTGGCAGGTGCAATAGTGGCGGGGTGATCAACCAACAAGAACTTTGGGATGCCGACGCTGCCGCCCGGTACGATACGCCCGGAGTGGGAATGTTCTCCCCGGAGGTACTGGGCCCCACGGTGGAGGTCCTGTCACAGCTTGCCGGTTCCGGTCCTGCCCTCGAATTCGCCATCGGCACGGGTCGGGTTGCCATCCCCCTGTCCGAGGCAGGGGTCCAGGTCACCGGCATCGAACTGTCGCATGCAATGATCGCCGGCCTCCGCGGGAAGGCGGATGAGCGCCGCATTCCGGTGGTTCAGGGTGACATGACCGACGCATCGGCCGGGAACAACTTTTCGCTGGTGTTCCTGGTGTTCAACACCATCTCCAACCTCCTGACCCAGGACGAGCAGGTCCAGTGTTTCCGCAACGCCGCACTTCACCTCGCACCTGGCGGACGCTTTGTCATTGAGCTCTGGGTGCCCCAACTGCGGTCGCTTCCGCCCGGGCACGGCGGGACTGTCGAGGTGAGCCAGCCAGGCTATTTGCTGGTGGACACCTATGACGTGCTCCGGCAGCACGTGACATCCCACCACGTGCAGTTCGGCCCTGAACTGGGGGCCGGGCGTATTGCGCGAATCGACCGGACACCCCACCGCTATATCTGGCCCGCAGAGCTCGACCTGATGGCACGGCTGGCGGGACTCGAGCTGGAATCCCGGTGGGCCGACTGGGACCGGAGCGAATTCACAGCCGACTCCCGCAGCCATGTGTCCGTCTACCGGCTGGCGGGCTAATAACGGGCGCGGCCGAGAAAAGGTTCCGCAGCTAAGACCATGATGTGACTGACTTGTCATATCCGTCACGTTTCCTGTCAGTCCGCGTGACTCCGTGCTTACCCTTGGATGGATCCTGCCCGCGAGCAAAGGAAAATCCATGGCACAGGCGCCCGATCCATCCACCGTCCCCACTGCGGTCCACAGCCCGCCAGCCGCAGGAAGGAGCACCAGCAGATTCCGGCGGCCGGGCTTCCTCAAGCATCTCGGCAGCGATATCCCGGCCTCTTTGGTGGTGTTCCTTGTTGCCCTTCCACTTTCCCTCGGCATAGCCGCAGCATCCGGGGCGCCCATCATGGCGGGGCTGATCGCAGCCGCCATCGGCGGCATCATTGCCGGCAGCCTGGGCGGATCCCCGCTCCAGGTCAGCGGACCCGCTGCCGGGCTCACCGTCGTTGTGGCCGGACTGGTCCAGGAGTTCGGCTGGCAGGTGACCTGCGCCATCACCGCTGCAGCCGGCGTCGTCCAGCTGCTGCTGGGCATCAGCCGCGTGGGACGTGCCGCGCTGGCCGTCTCGCCCGTGGTGGTGAAGGCGATGCTCGCCGGCATCGGCATCACCATCATCCTGCAGCAGATCCAGGTCCTGCTGGGCGCCGAACCGGCCGGCTCAGCGCTGGAAAACCTGGGTGCGCTGCCTGCGGCCATTACCAACGTCGAACTGCACGCAGCCCTGCTGGGGCTCACCGTTGTCGGCATCCTGCTGGGCTGGAAGTACCTTCCCGCCGCAGTCCGCCGCGTTCCCGGGCCATTGGCCGCCGTCGCTGCCGGCACCGCGCTTTCAGTTGCTTTCGCCCCGGCCGTGCAGCGCATCTCCTTTGAAGGCTCCATTTTCGACGCCGTGGCGTTGCCGCAGCTGCCGGAGGGCAACTGGCGTGCCGTCGTCTTCGCCGTCATCTCCATGGCCCTGATCGCCAGCATCGAATCGCTGCTTTCCGCGGTTGCCGTCGACAAGATGCACACGGGGGCTCGTACCAACCTCAACCGTGAGCTCGTGGGCCAGGGAGCGGCCAATATCGTTTCCGGTTCTCTGGGCGGCCTGCCGGTGACCGGCGTGATTGTCCGAAGTGCCACAAACGTCGAGGCCGGCGCCGCCACCCGTGCTTCTGCCGTCCTCCACGGCATCTGGGTCCTCGCGTTCTCAGCCATCTTCGCCGGACTGATCCAGCTGATCCCGCTGTCCGTCCTGGCCGGCCTGCTGGTGGTCATTGGTGCCCGCCTCCTTAAGGTTGCCGACGTCCGCACCAGCCTGCGCACGGGCGACCTCCTGATCTATGTGGTGACCCTCCTTTGCGTGGTGTTCCTGAACCTCCTCGAAGGCGTCATGATCGGGCTGGCACTGGCCGCGGCCAGCGTGCTGTGGCGCGTGCTCCGGGCGGGAATCCACGCACACCAGCCCGTCTCGCCGTCGGACCCCTGGCGGGTCACCATCGCCGGGTCCTGCAGCTTCTTCGCCTTGCCGCGGCTGAACCGCGTGCTCCACTCAGTGCCCGCGGGAACGGCCGTTGTGGTGGAGTTGAACGCAGACTATGTAGACCACGCCTTCCGCGAAGCCCTGATCGCGTGGCAGAAGCAGCACGAAGCGGCCGGCGGCACTGTCCGCCTTGAAGAACACGGAAACACCCTCTTCCAGGACGCGGCACACCGGACCCCGCAGCGGCAGGAAGCCCGGGAACTCCCGCTTCCGCCCAGGACCTCATGGCAGTCCGCCGGGCCCTCAGGGAATGGAGCCGTTGATTCAGCCGGCGGGGCGGACAGCCAGCTCGGATCCCTCCTGGCGGGGATCAACAAATACCACCGGCGCTTCGCCGACCAGGTCAAGCCCCTGGTCCAGGACCTGGCGGACGGCCAGGACCCGGACACGTTGTTCGTTGCCTGCGTTGATTCCCGGGTGAACCCCAACCTGATCACCAGCAGCGGCCCGGGCGATCTCCTGACCCTGCGGAACATCGGCAACGTGGTGTGCCACGAAGGCCAGGATGCCTCGATCGACTCGGCCCTGTCCTTCGCCGTCAAGGGCCTCAACGTGCATTCGATCGTCATCGGCGGGCATTCCAACTGCGGTGCGATGAAAGCAGTGATCGAGGACGCCGCGGGGAACGGCAACGCTCCGCTCGGCGCAGGCTTCGATGCGTGGCTGAACCACGCACGGCCCAGCTACCGCGAACTCGCCCACCATCCCGTGGCGCTGGCCGCGGAGGCTGCCGGCTACAACCAGGTGGACCAGTTGGCCATGGTGAACGTCGCCGTCCAGTTGCACAAGCTGGAGTGCCATCCTGTGGTTGGCCCTGAACTCGCCGCCGGCAGGGTGCAGGCGACCGGCCTGTTCTATGACATCGCCACGGCCCGTGTGCTGCTGGTGGAACGGGGCGGCATCCGGTTCCTCGATCCCGCCCAGGCCGCAAAAGCTGCTGCCCCGACGCTTATGCGGTGACAGGCAAGGTTTACATCTGCGGTTAGCGCAGCAGTGCCCCCGGTTCGAACCGAACCGGGGGCACTGCTTTTGCGGGACGAAGCTACTCCACGGGGCTCGCTTTCGCGAGATCCCAGGCGTTGGTTGAGGCCACCATCAGCAGCGCGGCGCCGAGCATGTGGGCGGCCACCAGGAGGGCCGGGATGCCGTTGTAGTACTGGGTGAAGCCGATGATGGCCTGGAGGATTGTCACACCGAGGAGCCCGATCACGGCGGTGCGGAAGGGGCCCCGGATCCGGCGCAGGAACACGAGCGCAAGTGCCACAACGGTTCCCGCTGTCACCAGGTACGCGGGCACGGCATGGATGTGGGAGAACAGGTCCCAGTCCAGGCCGTTGCGGGGAGCATCGGCGTCGCCGGCGTGCGGGCCCGCTCCGGTGACCACCACGCCAAGCATTACGGCCATGGCGGAAAAAAGTGCGACGGCGGCCGTCACCGGCCGCATGCTCCCGGGCAGGGCCGGGTGCCGGGCAGCCACAAAACGTCCGGTCCGGCCGAAAGCGCGGTTGACCAGCAGCGTGGCGAACACCACCAGTGCCATGGACACCAGGAAGTGCAGGCCCACCACCCAGGGATTGAGGTTCGTGAGTACCGTGATGCCGCCGATGATGGCCTGCGCCGGGATGCTGGCCAGGAGGCCCAGGGCCAGCAGGAAGAGGTCGCGCCGCTCCTTGCGGAGGTTCCACAGGTACACCAGCATCAGGGCTGCCACTGCCGCCAGGGCGAAGGTCAGGAGCCGGTTACCGAATTCGATGAACCCGTGGATCCCCATTTCCGGGGTGTTCACCAGGGAGTTATCGGTACAGCGGGGCCACGTGGGGCAGCCCAGGCCTGATGCCGTCAAGCGGACCGCGCCGCCGGTTACCACCAGGAGGGTCTGCCCAATGAGCGAGGCAACGGCAAGGCGCCGCACCCTGACGTCCACGGTGCGCGGCAGCCGGGATGACAGGCGGTTGACGAACTGGGGGAGGCGTGACGCCGTGCTCACGGATATCTCAATTCCACTTGAACCAACGGATGGCAGCTGCCCCGGCGATGACCGTCCAAAGCAGCAGGATAAGGGCGGCGGCGCCGTTGAGCGTGCCACCGAGGAAAGCTCCACGCAGGGATTCACCCAGGGCGCCGGAGGGCAGGAAGTGCACCACTGACTGCGGGCCGGCGGGCAGCCGTTCGGCCGGGATGACAATTCCGCCCAAGGCGCCCAGGAGGATCCACAGCAGGTTGGTGATGGCCAGTGTCGCTTCGGGCCGGACCGTCCCGGCCACCAGCAGGCCGAGCGCGGTGAAAGCAGCGGCACCCAGGGCCAGGAGAAGCAGGCCGGGCAGCCACCCGGCTGCCTCGGGCCGCCAGCCCAGCGCAAAAGCCACTGCACTGACGACGGCGACCTGGAGGCACAGCACAGCCAGGACTGAAAGTGCCTTGCCGGCGATCAGTCCACCGCGGCCCAATGGCGTGGTGGACAGGAAACGGAGGACGCCGTAGCGGCGGTCGAACCCGGTGGCGATGCCCTGGCCGGTAAAGGCGGTGGACATGGCGCACAGCGCCAGTATGCCCGGTACGGCAACATCTATGCGGCTGCCGCCCATCCCGTCGAGGAACGGCGTCACCGTCAGGCCAACCAATGCAAGGAGCGGCAACACTACCGCCAGAATCAGTTGCTCGCCGTTGCGGAGCATGGCAAGGGCCTCGTATTTGCCCTGCAGCAGCACCCGCCGCAGCAACGATGCAGGCCGCTGGGATCCTGCCACTCCGCCCAAAGCGGCGATGGGTGCATTGCTTGCACCGGCGCCGGCACCGGCAGCGCCGGACGCGGTCCCATTCATCGGATGTCCTTTCCCGAGATATCCAGAAAGACGTCTTCAAGGCTACGCGCCTGCAGGCTCATCGAAGCGGGCATGATGTTATGCGCTTCCCACCACCGTGCCAGGGCTGCGAGGTGGGCCGGGGTAAGGCTTCCTGTGACGGAGTAGCTTCCTGCACGGGCCTCGGACACGGCAATGCCGGCCGGGAGGACGCCGTCGAAATCCAAACCCGGGGCTGCCTCGAACTCCAGGGTACGGATGTGTTCCGCGCCGGCCTCCACTCCGGGATTGCGCTGGAGCAGTTCCTGGACGGTCCCCTCGGCGACGTTCCGGCCGCCATCAATGATGTAGACGTAGTCGGCCAGGCGCTGGGCGTCGTCCATGAGGTGGGTGGTAAGGATGATCCCCATCCCCGCGTCCCGGAGTTCAGCGATCAGGTCAAACACCAGCTGGCGGGACTGCGGGTCCAGGCCTGCGCTCGGTTCGTCAAGGAACAGTACTTCCGGCCTGCCGATCAGTGCGGCGGCGAGGGCGAGGCGCTGCTTCTGCCCCCCGGACAGGCGCCGGACGGTGGTGCGGCTGAAGCTATCGATGGCCAGACGCTGGATGAGGTCCTCCACGGGCCACGGTGTTTCGTAGAGTCCCGCGATATGCCGCAGCAGCGGAATGGGCCTGGACGACGGCGGCAGCCCGCCGTCCTGGAGCATCACACCTACGCGGGAGCGAAGCTCAGCCCCGGCCGAGGCAGGGTCCTGCCCCAGGAGCGAAATGGTGCCGCCGCTGCGCTTCTGGAGGCCCTGGGCACACTCGAGCGTGGTGGTTTTTCCGGCGCCGTTGGCGCCAAGCAGTGCTGTCACCTGGCCGCGCTCGGCGACGAGGGAGACCCCGCTGACCACCCGGAGCATTTTTCCGTCCAGGCTGGCAAGCGGGCCAACATCCTTAATGAGCCCGCTGATGGACAGAACGGGGGATTGGGGGGATCGCACCCGAGTATTCTACGGGATGTAGTATTTACCGCCGGCCTCCGGTGCCCCACTCAGGTCAGCCTGTCCTTACTGGATTGCGGGACTAAATTACGACAACATTGTGTTGTGTATTCCATGAGCAATGCTACTGCTGTGCCCTTTGCCGGGCAGGGAGCCTCCGAGGCTCCCGCAGACCGTGGCCGGCCGGCCACCGGTCCGGTGGCTGACGCCGATGAGCGCACCAGGGACCGGGTCCTGTCCGCCGTCCTGGAGCACGGACCTGTCAGCGCCGCCGAGCTCGGGGACCTGCTGGGCTTCACGCCTGCGGCCGTGCGGCGGCACCTGGACCATTTGTCCCGTGCCGGTGTGATCGAAGTCAAGCGTGTGGCCAGGGCCGGCGCAGGGGCAGGCCGTCCCGCACGCCGTTATGTCCTCAGCTCGCAAGGTCAGTCGAGCCTGGGCAACGACTACCTCGATATCGCCGCACTTGCCCTCCAGCAGCTCCAGAAAATGGCGGGCCCGGACGCCGTGCGGGCCTTCGCCGTCGAGCGCTTCGCTGACATGGAGCGCCGCTACGCGCCGGAGATCGACAAAGCCGGACCGGACATTGCAGACCGCGCCAAAGCGCTGGCCGAGGCCCTGAGCCGCGATAATTTCGTTGCCTCCGCAGCCTCCATCGAAGCCAAGGCGCCGCTCCCGGCCGCCCTTTCCAGTGTTCAGCTGTGCCAGGGGCACTGCCCCATCCAGCAGCTCGCTGCCCGGTTCCCGGTGTTTTGCGATGTGGAGACCGAGGTCTTTTCCAGGCTCGTGGGCGTGGACGTCCGCCGGCTCTCCACGCTGGCCCGCGGCGGGCACGTCTGCACCACCCATATTCCTACAGGCAGGCTGTCTGCCCGGGTGCCCACAAGGCTCCCGGCAGCCCCCGCCAGCCTGAATGAAGTAAACAACCATCAGCAAGAAAGGCCGTGATGACGGACCAACTATCAGAGAAAGCAGTCGCCGAAAACACTGTGATCTCGGAGATTCTGGAAAAGAATCCCGAGCTCCACGGCATCGGCACCTACGAGTACGGATGGGCCGACAAGAACGACGCCGGCGCCAACGCACGCCGTGGGCTCAACGAAGAGGTAGTCCGGGACATTTCGGCGAAAAAGAGCGAACCGGAATGGATGCTCGACCTTCGCCTCAAGGGCCTGAAGTACTTTGACCGCAAGCCCATGCCCACCTGGGGCGCGGACCTGTCCGGCATCGACTTCGACAACATCAAGTACTTTGTCCGCTCCACCGAGAAGCAGGCAGCCACGTGGGAGGACCTCCCCGAGGACATCAAGAACACCTACGACAAGCTGGGCATCCCCGAAGCCGAAAAGCAGCGCCTGGTTTCCGGTGTCGCCGCCCAGTACGAGTCCGAGGTTGTCTACCACCAGCTGCGTGAGGACCTTGAGAGGCAGGGTGTCATCTTCCTGGACACCGACACCGCCCTGAAGGAACACCCGGAGATCTTCCAGGAGTACTTCGGCACCATCATCCCGGTGGGCGACAACAAGTTCGCCTCGCTGAACACGGCCGTATGGTCCGGCGGATCGTTCGTGTACGTGCCCAAGGGCGTCCACGTGGATATCCCGCTGCAGGCATACTTCCGCATCAACACGGAAAACATGGGCCAGTTCGAGCGCACGCTGATCATCGCCGACGAGGACTCCTACGTCCACTACATCGAAGGCTGCACCGCGCCCATCTACACCTCGGACTCCCTGCACTCGGCAGTTGTGGAAATCATCGTGAAGAAGGGCGCCCGCGTCCGCTACACCACCATCCAGAACTGGTCCAACAACGTGTACAACCTGGTGACCAAGCGTGCCATCTGCGAAGAGGGCGCCACCATGGAATGGGTCGATGGCAACATCGGTTCCAAGGTCACCATGAAGTACCCGGCCGTGTACCTCGTGGGTGAGCACGCCAAGGGCGAGACCCTGTCCATCGCGTTCGCCGGCGAAGGCCAGCACCAGGACACCGGCTCCAAGATGGTCCACATCGCGCCGAACACCAAGAGCTCCATCATTTCCAAGTCGGTGGCCCGCGGCGGCGGCCGTGCAGCCTACCGCGGCCTGGTCCAGGTCCGCGAAGGCGCCAAGCATTCCGCCAACACGGTCCGTTGTGACGCGCTGCTGGTGGACACCATCAGCCGTTCGGACACCTACCCCTACATCGACATCCGCGAGGACGACGTTGTGATGGGCCACGAGGCAACTGTTTCCCGGGTCAGCGAAGAGCAACTCTTCTACCTGATGTCCCGCGGCATGCGCGAAGACGAAGCCATGGCGATGATCGTCCGCGGCTTCATCGAGCCGATTGCCCGCGAGCTCCCCATGGAGTACGCACTTGAGCTGAACCGCCTGATTGAACTGCAGATGGAAGGGTCCGTCGGATAACGATGACTGAAATCACTACTGAAAAGGCACGTATCGGCGCGCCCTCAGCCCAGCCGTTTATTAACGGCTTCACTGAAGAAGGCGAGAGCCTCTCACCCATCAACGCGGGCACCAAGGCACCGCTTGCCGGGGATTCAGCCAAGAGCCACTCCCACGGCGGCGGCGTCGGTATCCCGGACAGCTCCCGCGCCGGACGCCTCACGTCCTACAAGCTGGCCGACTTCAAGCCGCTCACCGGCCTGGAGGAAGACTGGCGCTTCACCCCGCTCAAGCGTCTCCGCGGGCTGCACTCCGAGGTCCTGTCCGGCGCCGCACCCACCGTGGTGGTTAACGGCCCCGAGCAGGTCACCGTTGAAAGCGTCGGCCGCGATGACAAGCGCATCGGTACCGCCGGCATCCCCGAGGACCGCGTGTCCGCCAATGCGTGGGAGAACTTCGCCGGGGCCACCGTGGTGACCATCCCGTCCGAGTTTGAGGCGACGACGGAGATCAGCGTCGACATCGAAGGCACCTCCCTGGAGGCCGCCGCCCAGCACCTGGTGATTGTCGCCGAGAAGTTCTCCAAGGCAGTTGTGGTCCTGAACCACAAGGGTTCCGCCGTGGTCTCGGAGAACGTGGAGATCATCGTCGAGGACGGCGCCAGCCTGACGGTCATCACGCTCCAGGAATGGAACGACGACGCCGTCCACGCCTCCTCCCAGCAGGCAAAGATCGGCCGCGACGCCAAGCTCAAGCACGTAATGGTGAGCCTGGGCGGCGACCTGGTCCGCGTCACGCCGTCGGCCCGCTTCACCGCCCCCGGCGGTGAAGCTGAAATGTTCGGCCTGTACTTCGCCGACGCCGGCCAGCACCTGGAGCAGCGCCTCTTTGTGGACCACGCAGTGGCCAACTGCAAGTCCAACGTGCTCTACAAGGGCGCACTGCAGGGGCGCAACGCCCATGCAGTCTGGGTTGGCGACGTCCTGATCCGCAAGGAAGCCGAAGGCACCGATACCTACGAGGCCAACCGCAACCTGCTGCTCACCGACGGCGCCCGCGCCGACTCCGTGCCCAACCTCGAAATCGAGACCGGCCTGATCGAGGGCGCAGGCCACGCCAGCGCCACCGGCCGCATGGACGACGAGCACCTGTTCTACCTGATGGCCCGCGGCATCCCCGAGGACGTTGCCCGCCGCCTGGTGGTCCGCGGCTTCCTGAACGAGATCATCCAGCAGATCAAGGTCCCCTCCATTGAGGAGCGGCTGACCGACGCTGTTGAACACGAACTCGCACTGACGGACAACTAGAAGGCACGGAGCACGGGTTTACAAATGACTGACCAGCCAAAGGGCGAGCTTGTCTGCAAGGTGGATGAAATCCAGCTGAAGCAGGCGTTGCGGATCCTGATCGACGACTACCCTGTGGCCATCGTCAAGGACTCCATGGGGGAGATCCACGCCATCGGCGACACCTGCTCGCACGCGGACATTTCACTGTCCGAGGGCGAAGTGGAGGGATGTGCCATCGAGTGCTGGGGCCACGGCTCCCAGTTCGACCTGCGCACCGGCGAACCGCTGCAGCTGCCGGCCTATGATCCCGTGCCCGTCTTCGCCGTCGAGATCAGGGGCGATGAGGTCTACGTGGACTTCACCAGCGTCCTCAACGGCGCCGAAGCACCCAACTTCAGCTAGCACCACAGAATTACGAACCAACTTCCAGACAGAGACCGCACCGCCGCCGCCAGGCACGGTGCAGAGGAGAACAAGACATATGTCTACTCTTGAGATCAAGGACCTGCACGTCAGCATTGAGACGGAACAGGGCACCAAGGAAATCCTGAAGGGCGTCAGCCTGACCATCCGGACCGGCGAAACCCACGCCATCATGGGCCCCAACGGCTCCGGCAAGTCCACGCTGGCCTCCACCATCGCAGGCCACCCGCGCTACAACGTCACCAGCGGCTCCATCACCCTGGACGGCGAAGACGTCCTGGAAATGAGCGTCGACGAGCGCGCCCGCGCCGGCGTCTTCCTGGCCATGCAGTACCCGGTGGAGGTCCCCGGCGTGAGCATGACCAACTTCCTGCGCACCGCCAAGACGGCCATCGACGGCGAAGCCCCCAAGCTGCGCACCTGGACCAAGGACGTCAAGGCAGCCATGGAACAGCTGCGGATCGACGCTGACTTTGCCCAGCGCAACGTCAACGAAGGCTTCTCCGGCGGCGAGAAGAAGCGTGTGGAGATCCTCCAGCTCGAACTCTTCAAGCCCAAGTTCGCCGTCCTGGACGAGACCGACTCCGGCCTGGACGTTGACGCGCTGAAGGTTGTCTCCGAAGGTGTCAACCGCGCCCACGCCGACGGCAACATGGGCACGCTGCTCATCACCCACTACACGCGCATCCTGCGCTACATCAAGCCTGACTTCGTGCACGTGTTCGTGGACGGCCAGGTTGTTGAGGAAGGCGGCCCCGAGCTCGCCGACCGCCTGGAAGAAGAAGGCTACGACCGCTACGCCAAGGGTGCCGGCGCCGCCGCCGCACCTGCCGCTGCACAGGCCTAGTTAGGACTTCGCCATGACCGAAATCAACGCGTCCCGCACCAGCCTGGAGGACGTTGAAGAAGCGCTCAAGGATGTGATCGATCCTGAGCTCGGCGTCAACGTGGTGGACCTCGGCCTGCTGTACGGACTGAAGTACTCCGATGACGACGGCGCCCTGCTGATCGACATGACCCTGACCACGGCCGCCTGCCCCCTCACCGATGTCCTCGAGGAGCAGGTGGGCAAGGCCCTGGACGGCGTGGTTGACGACTGGCGCCTGAACTGGGTCTGGATGCCGCCATGGGGTCCGGAACGGATCACCGACGACGGCAAGGACCAGATGCGGGCCCTCGGCTTCAACATCTAGTCCCCACCGCCTCCCTGGCCTCGCTTCGCTTCGGCCAGGGAACCCTCGGCGGCGTGGGCCCAAGTACGACGACGGCGGGTCACCTTTCCCAGGAAAGGTGACCCGCCGTCGTCGTTCCCGAATTAGAGGCTGGGAGCCGAGAAAGTATCGCACTGGTTGATGTCGCCCGTTTGGTAGCCCTGCGCAAACCACCGCTGCCGCTGTTCGCTTGACCCGTGCGTCCAGCCTTCGGGGGAGACACGACCCGTGGCAGCTTGCTGGATCCGGTCATCGCCCACGGCTGACGCTGCCGAGAGGGCGTCGTTGATGTCCTGCTGGGTCAGCGCTTCGAGGTAGGGCTGGCCGGTCTTGGGATTCGGGGTGGTTGACGCGTATTTGGCCCAGAGCCCGGCATAGCAGTCAGCCTGCAGCTCGGTGCGGACAGCGCCGGATTCCGGTCCCTGCGGATCCTGTTGTGCGCGGTCCAGGTTGCCGAGGACGTTCTGGATGTGGTGCCCGAACTCGTGGGCCACCACGTACTCCTGCGCCAGCGGGCCGCCGGAGGAACCAAACCGGTCCACCAGCTCCTGGAAAAAGCCGGGATCGAAGTAGGCCGTGGTGTCGGTGGGGCAGTAGAAGGGGCCCACCTCGGAGGTGGCAGCACCGCAACCGGTGTTGGTGCCCCCGGTAAAGATCACGGCCTCCGGCCGCGGGTACTGCACGTTGTACTGCTGCAGGTAGCCGGGCCAGAACGCGTTCAGGCTGTTCACTGTTCCTGTGATACGGCAGTCCACCCGGGCGTCGGCGTCGGCTCCGGTTTCGCATGCAGGAGCCGTACCTTGGCTTTGTGGCTCCTGCCCCGCCCCGGTCAGGCCCTCAAGCAGTTGGGGATTTACGCCCAGGAGCGTGGCGATGAGCAGGAGGAGCCCGCCGCCGATGCCACCGCCAACCAACACCCCACGGCCACCGCCGCGCCGGTCCTGGACTTGTGATGGATCCAGCTGCACATTGTCGTTGAAGCTCATAAAGTCACAATACCCGCGGGCCCCGACTTCAACCGGTGCCCGCCGGTAAAGTTGATCTGATGCCTTTCCTTAACCACATCCAGCGCTGGGCCGAAGAGCGGCCGCACCACACCGCCGTCGTCGTCGCCGGTCAGCGCCTCACGTGGGCGGAGCTCCGCGATGCCGCAGCAGCCCTGGTTCCGGATACCAAGGCGGTGACGTCACTGTGCGAGGCGAACTCGGCCGGGTTCGTCGCCAGGTTCGCCGCCGCGGTTGCCGGCGGACGCCAGTGCGCCGTCCTTGATCCCACCTGGCCGGCACCGCTGCAGGAGGATATTGTCCGCCGGGTTGAATCGTCCGCCCGGCCGGCGGCCGTGTCCGCGGAGGATGAGCTGGCCGACGGCGGGCCGGAGGCTACCTTCCTGATTGGCCTCACGTCCGGCACCACTTCTGTCCCCAAGGCCTTCACGAGGTCACGGCGGTCCTGGCAGGAGTCCTTCGAAGCGTCCATTGAGTTCTTCGGGCTTGTAGAGGACGATGTAACGCTTGCGCCGGGCCCGCTGGCGGCGAGCCTGAACTTGTACGCCTTGTCCGAGTGCCTCTACGCAGGTTCCGAATTCCAGACACTGGAGACGTTCGACGTCGGAGAAGTCCATGCGGCCATCACCTACGACCGTGTCACCCGGCTGGTGCTGGTGCCCACCATGCTGAGGATGCTCAGCGAACGTGGACTGACAGGGTGCGTGGACGCTTCCGGGCTGCGCACCATCATCTGTGCCGGGTCCAAGCTCGACGCCCGGACCCTGGAAGCTGCCCGCCGCTGGGCGCCCAACGCCACTATTTACGAGTACTACGGCGCCTCCGAGCTGAGCTTTGTCTCGGGCGCGGGCCTGCCCGCCGGGGAAACGGCCGCCATGGGCGGGACGGGCATTGGGCGGCCTTTCCCGGGGGTGGACGTCAGGATCCTCAACGATTCGGGCGAACCGGTTCCGGACGGAGCCGCGGGCAACATCAGCGTGCGCAGCGGGATGGTCAGCAACGGCTACCTGTGGGGCGATGACGGGCAGGCCCTCAGATCCTTTGGCGGCTGGTTCACGGTGGGGGACCAGGGCTACCTCGAAGCGGGGGAACTGCATATCCTGGGCCGCCGGGCGGACATGATCCTCACAGCTGGCAAGAACGTGTACCCGCATGAAGTGGAACTGGCGCTGGCGGCCGTGCCCGGCGTGGCTGCAGCGATGGCCGCCGGCATGCCGGACGACCTGCGGGGCCAGCGGGTGGTGGCCGCAATTGTTCCGTCTGCGGGTGCTGTTACCGCCACCCAGTTGAAGGCGGGGCTGGAAACCATCCTGGCCCGCGACAAGTGGCCCCTCCAGTACTATGCGGTCACCGAATTGCCCACCACGGACCGCGGCAAAGTCAGCCGAAACGTCCTGCTGGACTGGATCAATGCCGGTGACTCCCGGATCCGCACCCTTGGCGCCTGAACTCCTGCCGCCCAATCGGCAGCCCGTCATCATCGCGGCGCGGCGCACTCCCGTCTGCCGGACCAACGGTGCGTTGCGGACGCTTCGCGCCCACGAGCTGCTGGCCCCGGTCCTGCGCGAGCTGGCGGCTTTCCCCGGGATCGAACCGGGTGATGTTACCGACGTGGTGATCGGCAACGCCGTCGGTGGCGGCGGAAATGTAGCACGGCTTGCCCTGCTGGAGGCCGGCCTGCCCGTCAGCGTGCCCGGACTCACTGTGGACCGGCAGTGCGGTTCCGGCCTGGACGCGATCGTCCTCGCTTCTGGGCTGGTGGCGGCCGGCGGCAATCCCCTGTACGTGGCCGGTGGAGTGGAGAGCACCAGCACCGCGCCGCTGCGGGCGCATCGAAGGGACGACGGCGGCCCGGAGTTCTACCCGCGCGCCCAGTTTGTGCCGGAGGCCTTTGGCGACCCGGACATGGGTGTCGCAGCCGAAACTGTGGCCCATAGGTTCGGCATCAGCCGGGACCGGCAGGATGGGTTTGCGCTGCTGAGCCACCAAAAGGCCCTCGCGGCAGCTGCGGCAGGATACTTCGACGACGAACTGGTCCCGCTGGTGAATGGTGCGGGAACCGTTGCTGTGGATGATGGCCCGCGCCGGGGGCTGGGCGCGGCGGTGATGGCGCGGTTCCCGGCCGCATTCGTGGACGGGGGAACCGTCACCGCCGGAAACTCCTGCTTCGACGCCGACGCCGCCTCCGCCGTCGTCATCACTTCCCTGCAGCGGGCCCGGGACTTGGGGGTGCCCGACGGTCTGCTGGTGCTCGGCACCGGCACCGCCGGGGTGGAACCGGACGTGCTCGGCATTGGTGCGGCCGCTGCGGCACGGGAAGTGCTGGCTGCTGCAGGAGTGACCGCTGAGGAGCTGGAGCTGGTTGAGTTCAATGAGGCGTTCGCGTCGCAGACGCTGGCCTGCCTCGACGAACTGGGGATTGATCCTGCCCGGGTGAACCTCGACGGCGGCGCCTTGGCTTTGGGCCACGCGTATGGTGCATCGGGCGCTGTCCTCGTGACGCGGCTGTTGGCCCAAGCGCGCAGGAAGGGAACACCGGGAAGCCTTGCACTCGCCATGATCAGCATCGCCGGCGGCATGGGGACCGCCGCATTGCTGCGGTACGAACGCTTCTAGCCGCGTCTTCCGGCGCTTCAGTCCTCCGCTTCGCCCAAACCGCGGGCGGCGAGTGCTTCGCCAGTCTGCCGGGCGAAGGCCACGGAAGTGATGAACACGGGCAGGATCAGTGCCCGGGGGTTGCGCTCCAGTCCCCGTGCCCGGGCGGAATCGCGGACGTCAGCGAAGGTGCCCGCGATGTAGGGGATGCTGCGCAGCATGATCCCGATGGTCAGGGCAAACCGCTCGGGGTCCGCGCCGAATCTTTTGAAAGGCCTTGCTGCTTTGACCACACCGTCCAGGAGCTTTTGGACGGGGGTGGTGGCGGTGAGCAGCGATGCCGCCACCACGCACACCAGGATGTTAAGGACGATCCGCGCCGCAGTGGGCGCGCCGAGCTGCCACCACTGGAAGAGCCCGATCACCAGCAACACCGCGGCCAGCGGGCGGACGGCGCGCCAGAGCCGTTTCAGGCCGGCGCCGGTGAGCAGGAAAAGGCCGCAGAGTACGGCGAGTACTGCCGTCGAGATGCGCCAGTCCTGGATGATGAACGACGCGAGGCCGCAAGCGAAGACCAGGAGGAACTTCAGGGCCAGCGGTGAACGGTGGATCAGCGAGTCCCCGGGCACGTAGTTGGCCAGGAGGAAACCATGTCCTCTCACCGCGGGCTCGGTTCCGTGGTGTGCAGCCCGTCCATGCAGAGGGTGCGGTAGGCGGCCACGGCCTCTGCGGGAGCGCCGTCGAGGGCGACCCTGCCTTGTTCGATGACCAGCACACGGTCCATTTCCAGGGCCAGGTCAAGGTCGTGGGTGGACATGATGATCTGCTGGTCCAGCCCGGCCAATGTCCTGCGAAGGAGTTCGCGGTTGCGGAGGTCCAGGAGGGTGGAGGGCTCGTCGAGTACCAGGACCTTGGGGCTGACCGCCAGCACGGCGGCGAGGGCCATCAGCTGCCGTTCGCCGCCGGAAAGCTCGTAGATACTCTGGTCCGCCAGGTGCAGGAGCCCCAGTCGCCGCAGCGCCGCTTCAGCCTGGCTCCGCCGTTCGGTGCCGTTCTTCACCGAGCGGCGGAGGGAGAGTTCCACGTCCTCCCTGCCGGTGGGCATCACCAGCTGGGACAGGGGATCGGTGAAAACAAAGCCCACGTTCCTGCGGACCCTGCGGACGGCACCGACTGTATCGTCGCCGTCGACCGCTACAGTGCCCGAGGTTGGCTGGACGAGGCCGTTGACCAGCCGCAGGAGGGTGGATTTCCCCGAGCCGTTGGCGCCGATGACGCCGACGCGCCTTTCCGTCAGGCGGAGGTCGACGGCGTCAAGGAGCACTTTGGGCTCCGGCGAGTCATCAGTTTCGACGGCGACCGTTACCTGGTCAAAGGTCACTGCGGGCATGGGGGAGATCCTAGGCCTTGGTGGTCTGGCTGGTAGCGGCTTTGGCGGCGGTGCGGCGGACGCGGCGGACCAGGATGTCCGGGAAGGCGCGGTGGAGGGCGACGGCGATGACCGCGGCGAGGATGTTTTTGATGATGTCGCCCGGGTAGAACACCAGGTCGCTGAGGAAAGCCTGGCCCAGGGTGGCCTTGGTGTTCAGGGCGATGCCGGCGACGCCGAGCGAGTGCACCACCACCACGCTGGTGACTGTTGCGGCCAGGAAGAGCCACAGGGCGCGGGTTTTGGTGGTCCGGCGGATCACCACGGTGGCGAGCCAGCCGACCACCAGCGCGGCGATGGGGAAGGCAATGATGTAGCCGGCGGACGGTCCGGCGAGGATGCCCAGGCCGCTGCGGCCCTGGCTGAAGATGGGAAGGCCCGCGAGGCCCAGGAGGGTGTACAGCCCGACGGCGGCGAAGCCCCGTCCCGGGCCAAGGACCAAGCCGGTGAGCATCACAGCGAGGGTCTGGAACGTGATGGGGACGCCGAAGCCGTTAACGGCGAGGCCTGGGACAAGCGCTGCGCCTGCGACGAGGGCGGCGAAGACGGCGATCAGGCCGAGGTCGGTGGCGTTCCAGCTGCGCCTGGCCTTGGCGGCGTTCGAGACGGCTGTGTTGGCGTTGCTCATGGGAAGTCCTGTCGGGGTTGTACAAGCGGAATCTAATGTACCGCTGACGTTACCGGGGTGCTATGGACCCCATTTTGTAGGGGGCCTACTAAAGCTGGGGGTGGCCGCTGACGGCAGGGCACAACCGGCCGGCATTGCCGTCCCTGCGGCGGGTTCCCCCACCGCCTAGTAGGTCTTGGATCTGACGTAGGCTTGCAGCGTCCTTCTTGGACGAGAGCATTTTGGGGGAAAGAAATATGAATATCGTCCTGGCTTTGGTGTTTGCCGCCATCTTCTTTTACATCCTTTACGGGGTCATCAGGGCGGCGACACGGGATGGCATCCTGGCAGCACAGCAACAGCTGGCGCCCGACGTCGCCGAGGATGACCAGGAAGTGAGACGTGACGGGTCTCCAGCGTGACCCGTGGCCTCAACGACGTGCACCTCACCAGTCGCTCGTTTCGGTGCGTCACGCTGTTACTGCCCGGGAATCGGCTCACCCGCAAGATGCTGATTGCGCGTCTCGATCAAGTTCTGAAGGTATCGGGCCAACACCAGTTTCTCCACCAGTCGTCCCAGGAGTCCGAATGGGGCCGAGAATTCAATGCGGTCCACCATCACTGTTCCCTCTGAATCCTGCCGGAATTCATGAACGTGCCGGAACCGGCGAAACGGGCCTTTGACCTGCTCATCCACAAAATAATCAGGTGGGTGCATCTCGGTAATCCTGCTGGTCATCTGCCGCGGCAGGCCAAAATGCCAGGCCCGCCACGTCACTTCCTCGTCCAAAGAGATCAGGCCGCTCGTCACGCCAGCGACGGCTTCTTCACGGGACTTTGCCATCGAGTTTTTGTGGACGTCGATGTTTCGGGCAAGGTCGAACAACTCGGATTGCCGCCTATTTGTCCGCGTTATGCACTCGAAGTAGACAGCCATGGTCAGAGTATTGCATCCTCGAGCCGGGGTTACCTCCCTTGTTCGTGATCGTCGCGCTCTTGTCGGGCGCCCCCGGCGAACTCCGGTTGATCGGTAGTGTGGGCGGGTGGACTTTTCCTGTGAGCTTGCCGATGGGGTTGTGCTGCGCCCAGTCCAGGTGTCGGATGCTGCGGAGCTGGCAGCGGCGGTTCAAGCAAACCGGTCTTACCTGGCTCCCTGGGAGCCGATCAGGCCCGAGGAGTTCTACACACTTGAGGGTCAGCGAGAGGTGATTGAACGACGCCGGGCCGAGCTCGATGCGGGGACAGCGCTTCCCATGGTTCTGTCCGCGAAGGGCAGCATAGTCGGTCTGCTGACCCTCAGTTCGATCGTGCGTGGTGCCTTCCAGAACGCCCACGTAGGCTACTGGCTCGCGCAAACGGCCCAAGGAACAGGCCTCATGACTGCGGCGGTCGGCAGTGCCATAAAGGTCGCAAGGGACCACCTCGGTCTGCACCGGCTCGAAGCCGCAACTCTGGTCCACAACGTCGCCTCCCAAAAGGTGCTTGAGAAGAACGGCTTCGAGGCCTACGGCACGGCCCATGCCTACCTTCGAATAGCCGGCCTGTGGCAGGACCACCGCATGTATCAGCGAATCCTTTAGACATCGGCTCCTTTAGACATCGGCCGACTCCTGTTCCCAGGACCATTGCCCTGCCAGCGCGCCGCGTGGCAGTATCCCGACATGACGAAATACCTCATTTCCTTCCCAAGTGAGGCCATGGTCCTCACCGACGAGGAGTTCCCAATCGTCTCCGCTGACTCCCACGCTGTGATTCAGGATGCGAAGGACGCCGGAGTCTACGTATTCGGCGGCGGGATCAACGAGGAGGTCGATCCGGTGCTGGTCTCCGCCGACGGGTCGGTGAGCTCCGGGACCTATCCGGGCTCCAGGGTCAAGGGTGGATTCTGCGTTTTGGAGCTGCCCACGCGAGAGGACGCTGTGGAATGGGCCCGGAAGATCGCCGTCGCCTGCCGTTGCTCCCAGGAACTCCGCGAATTTGGCTACGACCCGGAAAGCTAGCTGCGTTCACCTGACGCGCTGCACATCGCCTAATGCCTCGTTGACGCGCGGCTGACATGGCGCAGCAGGGTTGCCTGGGAGCCTTGGCTCAGATATCGAGTGTCCGGCGTTTGGCCGCCACAAACTCTTCCCGGGTAAGAGCACCCTGCGAATAGAGGTTTGCTATGAGGGCAAGCTGGGACGCTACCGATTCTTCCTCCCTCACTTTGCCTGCTTTCATAACGCGGTGCTTTCCCGCATGGGCAGGAGCGCCGAAGGGCCTCGCTTTGTTCGCGCTGAATGCCTGCACTAAGAGCACCAGGGCGCCGAGAACCCCTGCCGCAATTCCCAAGGGCACGGACAGCAAAGACTGGGACGCGATCCCTATGACCACGATTGCCAGCCCGGCGCCGGACAGACAGACACCGGCTGCCCATCGCGCTGTATCACGCAGGGGCCGCTTTCCTCTGAACTCAAACAGATAGCCGCCAACCTCGCGCGGAACCGCGTGCTCGTTCATGCGTTGAAGGATATACCCGGGCCAGAGCATTGAACATCCGGTGCCCAGGAGCTGCCCGACGGCCAATCCGAAACGCGGACTGTCCCTGATTGCGAAAGGGTAGTTCAGCCCTGGGCCTGGGGCAGCACCAGCAGGTAGCCGGCCGGGAGTTCGCTGCTCCACCGCCGCGGCTCGCGGACCACAAACTGCGTGGCCAGCTGCTCGGGAGTGAGCAGGCTGTTGGGTTCGGGGGAGGGGCCCCATTGCCCGCTGCCATAGGGATAGAGGGGATCCAATACGCGGACGCCGGTGACTGAGAACTCCGGGAACTGGGCCGGATCGCCGACCGACTCGAAGCCACTCATCACCCAGGCGTGGCGGCCGCTCCACATAACGAGCCCAACGGGCCGGCCCGTCTCGGTCATCGTCCGCGCCGCGGTCTGCAGGGCGTCCCCGTAGTCGGGAACGCTGACCACGGAATATGGCCCCATCCCCACCTCGGTGAGGACCTGCGCCCAACCGAACGGATTGGCTCCGTTGAACGAGTTGGATGAATGCGCCCGGGCCATCTCCCACAGCTCACCCTGCTGGCCGGCGTCGGTCCAGCTCCCACCCCGTGTGTCGTCGACGAGGTTATGTGCCATCTGGATGCTCGCTGCAACACACCAGTCGAAGGTGTACTGCGGAACGAAGTCGCCCTCCTGGTAGAGGTTGAGGGCAAACGGCTGGGGGACGGCAACCGGCGCCGGGGCGTCGGTTGTGGGGATCTGCTGAGGGGCGACGGCGGTTTCGGTGGCTGGGGCAGTCGCCGTGGCGGCCGCCGTCGGCTGTTCCGTCGCTGCGGCGTCAAGGCCAACAGTGGGTGTACAGCCCGCGATGAAGCCCGCCAGGACTATGAGCCAGGCCAGAAGTCGGGTACGGGCACCGATCATGATGGTCCATTTTACCGCGGCGTGCAGGACTGCCCGGGAAAGATTTTTAGGCAGAGCCACCAGGGCAGGGGCCTGGCTTCACCGGTAGAGAGCGTAAAACAGAAGTGCCAGGCCGGGACCAAGAGATTGCCCGATGGCGCTGGCCAGGAGGCGCTTCTCCGTGATCCACAGCCAGATGCCGAGGAGGAAGTGGCTGGCGCAGCAGAAGATCACGATTGCTGACCCGCCAGCAGCATTGCCGGCAGAGTTCAGCATCCACAGACCTGTAACGATGCCCAGCCCGAAGGCGATGTTGTAGGCGCCAACGTTCATGGCCCACATGCGGACGGCTGCGACATCTTCAGGTTTGACCAAAAAAATCCTGTAGAAGCGGCGATCGCCATGAAAGAAAATCTCCAGCGGGCCGACGGCGATCAGGGCCAAGGCAGTTATCCCTGCGAAAATCTGGCTCAGTAGATTCATTCCAAATCCTCCCCAGGGCAAGGCCGGAACACCCTGCTGCCTCCCGTGCAGGATAGGGCTCGAACGGGACCGCCTTCAAGCGTCCGCCAGTCGGCGATGCCTGCTTCCGCGCATGCTGGGGTCGAACCGGCAGGCGAAGCCGTTACGACGGCGCCGCTAACCTCTGAGTTTCAGAAGGCGTAGCGGACGCGGCAGTAAGGGGCGATTTCCTCAATGAGTGCGGTCAGTTGCCGGACGTAACGGGCTTTCGTTCCTGAACGGTAACGGACATTGGTGAAGCCGTTGGAGGAGACCTTGGATTCCTGCAGCTCCGGACGCCACAGCACCTGCTCGGCCTGCGGATGCCACCCCAGATTGACCTCATGCAGGCGCTCGTTGTGCGTCAGGAAGATCACCTCTGCCGCGAGCTGGGCCTTCGCAGCGGGCGTCAGGGTGGCGTCGAGCTGACGCAGCAGCCCCTCCCAATCCTTGAGCCAGGTGTCGGTAATGACAACGGGCGAGAAGTTCACATGCACTTCATAGCCGGCATCAACGAAATCATTGATGGCAGCCATACGTTCGGCCACCGGAGAGGTCCGGACGTCAATCGATTTCGCAAGCTCAGCGGGCATCAGGGAGAAACGGATCCTGGTGTGCCCGCCGTGGTCCCAGCCCAGCATCGCCGGGTTCACGTACTTGGTGGCAAAGGACAACTTGGCAGTCGGCAGATCGCGGAAGAGCGTGACAAGATCCTGCACATTGTCACTGAGAAGCGCGTCCACGGAGCAATCGCTGTTTTCACCGATGTCATAGACCCACAGCTCAGCGTCACACTGGTTGGGCTCGAGCTTCATGCCCTGGCGGGTGGCATGCCGTTCAAGGGTGCCGGCAATCTGGTCGATGTTCGCAAACACAGTCACAGGGTTGCTGTAACCCTTGTGGCGGGGGACGTAGCAGTAGGCGCAGGCCATGGCGCAACCGTTCGCGGTTGAGGGCGCAATAAAGTCGGCGGACCTGCCATTAGGTTTGACCGTCAGCGCCTTCTTGACCCCCAGGACCAGCGCCTCAGTCTTAATCCGGGACCACCGTGGCACGTTCGTTTCATCCCCATGTACCTCCGGGATGTTCCAGTGGTTCTCAACCGGCAACACCTCGGCGTCAGGCCACCGTTCGACGATCTCCTTGCCCCGGGGAAACTCCAACGCGGCAGGCTGCGCATAGATGCGCCGGATCTGCAGCAGCCGGTTGAATTCCATGCCTACATTCTTCCAAGCCGCGGAAGTCACCCACCCCGGTTAAGCCCACGGCCTATTCACGGCTTTCTTCCCGCACTGGCTTCAGGTGCTCGGGGGCTCCTCCGGCGGAGAGGGCGGGAAAGGTGCAGGTGAACTCGCCGCGGTATCCGAAAAGGAATCCAAGGAGCGGGTTCCGCACCTGCATCTGGATTGTGACACCGCTCGCCGAAGCATGATCGGCAGGCAACAGCCGTCCACGCCCCAGCACCACCGGGTGGATGTACCGGTATTTGTCGATCAGCCCAAGCCGGCGCCTACTCCGCGGTTGGCCGCCGGCGTTGCTGCTTCGTTGTTGACCGCTGCTTCTTGGCTGAGAGGCGGCGGCGGGCCGAGCCACGGGTTGGTTTGGTTGCCCGGCGTTCGGGCGCAGGCGGTGCAAGGGCTCCTGCCACAACATCGGCAAGCTTCACCATGGCAATCTCACGATTGCGCAGCTGGGAGCGCTCCTCGGACGCAGTCACGGTGATCACCCCGTCCACCAGGCGTTGACCGAGACGGGAAAGCAGGATCAGCCGCTGGCTTTCGGAAACCGCCAACGAGGCGCTGACGTTCCACGAGAGCTCGACGCGGGTGTCTGTGGTGTTGACGTGCTGCCCGCCGGGTCCGGACGCACGCGAAAACCGCCAGCCGAGTTCGGACGCCGGAATCGTGAGCGTGGGCAACACCTCCAAATGCATGCAACCAGCGTTGCATGCCTCCCACGCTTTCACGAGGCGGCAAAGCTCATCTTCCGGATCCTGGGTGTTCCTTTCGTGAGGCCAGTCTCCAAGTACCGGTATATGCGCCGTTCACCGGTAGACTTGGATGGGCCGTTCTGTCGGCCATTGCCGCCCACGCCCGCCACAGATGCTTTGGGCTGCGGCTAATCCCTGCTGTGAAAGGCTTTACCTGCTGTGATTACTGTCCAGGATCTTGAACTGCGTGCCGGCGCCCGGCTCCTGATGGACCAGGTGAGCTTCCGCATCGACAAGGGAGACAAGATCGGCCTGGTGGGCCGCAACGGTGCCGGCAAAACCACCCTCACCCGGGTTCTTGCTGGGGAGGGGCTGCCCGCTGCCGGCAAGGTGACCCGCAGCGGTGAGATCGGCTACCTGCCCCAGGACCCGCGCACACCGGATATGGAACAGTTGGCACGCGACAGAATCCTGTCAGTCCGCGGCCTGGACATCGCCGTCGGAAAACTCCGCCAGGCCCACGATGAAATGGCCAGCGAGGACGCAGCGGTCCAGCGCAAGGCCATGAACCGCTACGACCGGCTCGAGTCCGAGTTCCTGGCGGCCGGAGGATATGCCGCCGAGGCCGAGGCCGCCGCGATCTGCTCCAACCTCGCACTGCCGGACCGCCTCTTGAACCAGCCCCTCAAGACCCTGTCCGGCGGCCAGCGCCGCCGTGTGGAGTTGGCCCGGATTCTGTACTCGGATGCCGAGACCATGCTCCTGGACGAGCCCACCAACCACCTCGACGCCGATTCCATCGCCTGGCTGCGGGACTTCCTGAAAAACCATCAGGGCGGACTGATCGTCATCAGCCACGACACGGAACTGCTCGAAGCCACCGTTAACAAGGTCTTCCTGCTTGACGCCAACCGCGCGCAGATCGACTTCTACAACATGGACTGGAAGCGCTACCTCACCCAGCGCGAAACCGACGAGCGCGCCCGCAAGCGTGAACGTGCCAACGCCGAAAAGAAGGCCCAGGTCCTGATGGACCAGGCCAACAAGATGCGTGCCAAGGCCACCAAGGCAGTCGCCGCACAGAACATGGCCAAGCGTGCCGAGCGCCTCCTGAGCGGTCTTGAAGCCGTCCGCGAGCAGGACCGCGTGGCAGCACTGCGCTTCCCGGATCCGTCGCCGTGCGGCAAGACCCCGCTGACTGCCGAAGGGCTCAGCAAGTCCTACGGTTCGCTCGAGATTTTCACGGATGTGGACCTCGCCATCGACCGCGGCTCCAAGGTGGTTATCCTTGGCCTCAACGGCGCCGGCAAGACCACCCTGCTGCGGATGCTGGCAGGCGTGGACACACCTGACACGGGTGACGTCATTGCCGGGCACGGCCTGAAGGTGGGCTACTACGCCCAGGAACACGAGACACTCGACGTGGACCGTACGGTTCTGGAAAACATGCGTTCGGCGGCCCCGGACATGAAGGACGCCGAAGTCCGCGGCATCCTGGGCTCGTTCCTGTTCTCCGGCGACGACGTGGACAAGCCCGCCGGTGTCCTCTCCGGCGGTGAGAAGACCCGCCTCGCCCTCGCCACCATCGTCGCTTCCAGCGCAAACGTGCTGCTCCTGGACGAGCCCACCAACAACCTGGACCCAGCCAGCCGTGCCGAGATCCTGGGCGCCCTCAAGAACTACAGCGGCGCCGTCGTCCTGGTCAGCCACGATGAAGGGGCGGTGGAGGCACTCAACCCGGAGCGCGTTGTCCTGCTGCCCGACGGCGTCGAGGACCACTGGAACGAAGACTACCTGGACCTGATCACGCTGGCCTAGGCCCTGCGGGCCGCCGTGGCGCTGCGGGCCGCCGTGGTGCTGCTGGCATCAGTCTTTCTTGAGGTTCTCCGCGAGCATCACCAGGATTCCGCTGGGACCGCGGAGGTATGTGAGTTTGTAGATGTCGCCGTAGGTGGCCACGCCCCGCAGCGGATGGCACCCATGCTTCGCGGCTATCTCAAGGGCGTCGTCGATGTCGTCAACCGAGAAGGCCACGCGGTGCATGCCGATGTCGTTGGGACGGGTTGGCTCCCTTTCGATCGCCTGCGGATGGATGTATTCGAAGAGCTCCAGCTGGCCATGGCCGTCCGGGGTCTGGAGCATCGCAATCCTGGCGTGATTGCCATCCAGTCCGACCGCGGTGTCGGTCCACTCGCCGCTGACCGTGTCGCGGCCCACCACCGTGAGCCCGAGGTCGGTGAAAAAGGCGATGGCTGCTTCGAGGTCGCGAACCGCGATACCGACATTCTCAAGTTTGATGGCCATGCGTTGAAGCTACCAAGGTGGAGCGGTTAGCTCCAGTGGCGGTCCGGCCCCGGACCGAACAAGGTACGGAACCCGCGCCTCAGAACCCTTGCGCGTCCAGGAGTGCGTCTTCCTCTTCTTCGGCGGTCGCCTTCTTCCGCTTCCGGGGCGGGGACGGACGACGGCGGGCTGCCGCGGCAGCCGAGTGCAGGGCACCCTCGGGGGACTCGTCGTCGTCCTCGGCGTCAATGGCGGCGTTGCGCGCCTGCTGGCGGGCGGCGTAACCGAAGCCGACGAACATCAGCACGCCGAACGCGAACCACTGCAGTGAGTAGGACAGGTGCGTGCCTTCCTCGGTGGACGGCTTCGGGAACGCCATGGGCATCTCGGCCGCCGGGGGAGTCTCGGAGGCGAGCTGCCCGTAGGCACCCGTCAGCAGGGGATAGCCGAGCTGCGCGGAGTAGGCCGCGAGGTCAATGGACGCCAGCTGCCCTTCCGGGGCGCCGCGCTGCAGTTCAGGCTCAGGATGCTTCAACCGCACGACGGCGGTCACGTCACCCGGGGGAGGTGCCGGCACTGAATCGGGGCTGCCGGGATTGTTGTTGCCGATGGGGAGCCATCCGCGGTCGATGACCACGGTTTCGCCTGTCCGCAGCCGGAACGGGACCACCACTTCGTAGCCGGGCTGGCCGTTCAACGGCCGGTTCCGGACGATGCGCTGCCCGTCCACAAGGTATGAGCCTTTCAGCTCAACCTGCGTCCACTCCCGGGCAGGGTCCAGCTGACTGAACTCTTCGCGGACATCCGCAAAGGGGACAGGCGTGGCCGAGTAGTTGGTCACCACGCGGTTGATTTCTGCCAGGGTTTCGGCGCGGCGGTCCATCTGCCAGCGGCCCAGGAAAACACAGGCGGAGGCGAAGATTGCGGCCAGCAGGAGATAACCCAGCCATTTGCTGGAAAAGAGGAACCGGTACATTCAGCTGTCCTGCTCCAGGGCACCGGATACCCGGCCGTCCTCGAGCGGCACAGTTTCCTTCCACAGGCCGCGTGTTTGAAGGTAATCCTCAAGCCACTCGCGGTGGTCTCCACACGCAAGCCAGGTCTTGCGGCGCTCCGGGGTGTGGATCTTCGGGTTGTTCCACAGGAGCTGCCACGAGGCCTGGGACCGGCATGCCTTCCGGGAGCAGACAGCGGCAGATTCACCCATTGTGGGATCGGTTCCCGCAGCGAAGTCGAAAATACTCATGATGCCCTCCGCTCCTGCTCAGTCGGTGTTTCGTCGTCGTCGTTAATGAGCTCGCCCTGCAGTACCTCGCTGCCATGCCCGTCGTCGGCAGTGGGCGCCGGCGGGCTTTCTATTTCGGCAAGCGGCGCGGAATCCAGCAGCAGGTCGCTGTGCCCCTCAGCCTTGTCGTTGCCGTTCGCAATGACCACCGCAATCCACGGCAGGAAGACCGCTCCGGCAACCATCACAATCTTAAACCAGCCATCCACCACGAAGATCATGATCAGACACACCATGCGGATGCCCATAGCCAGCGCGTACTTGACCATGCGCTGGTGCATGTCCTCGGAGTGCGCGCCCGCGGCTTCCGTGATTCTGTGGACTTCGGAATCGCCGGAGAACCGCCCGGGTTCTCCGGGCGCCGATTGTCCCGCATGGTTTTCAAGGGTCACGGTGGCTGATCACGCTCCAAAGGCTTGCATCAATTCTCTCACCATCGGCAGTGGCGCCCAAACCCTTGCCGGGGCGGGGCGCTAAGATCAAAGTCAGCCAAATCACCCCCTTCCACCGCGGTGCACCATGCCGCAGAATTCCGGAGCCTTTACATGACTGAATCAGCCACCGCCCCCCGCAGCGTCCTTGTCACGGGCGGAAACCGCGGCATTGGACTTGCGATTGCCGAAGCGTTTCTCGCCAATGGCGACAAAGTGGCCGTGACCTACCGCAGCGAATCGAAGCTGCCGGAGGGGATCCTGGGCGTCAAGGCCGACGTCACCGATGAGGCCTCCGTGGACGCGGCCTTCAAAGAGGTGGAAGCCGCCCACGGTCCCGTGGAGGTGCTGGTGGCCAACGCCGGCATCACCAAGGACACCCTGCTGCTGCGCATGAGCGAAGACGACTTCACCTCAGTCATCGATACCAACCTCACCGGCGCCTTCCGCGTCATTAAGCGGGCTTCGAAGGGCATGATCCGCCTCCGCAAAGGCCGCGTTGTCCTGATCTCCTCCGTGTCCGGCCTGTACGGCGCCCCCGGGCAGATCAACTACTCCGCTTCCAAGGCGGGCCTGGTGGGCATTGCCCGATCCCTGACCCGCGAGCTTGGCTCCCGCGGCATCACCGCCAACGTGGTGGCCCCCGGCTTCATCAACACGGACATGACCGCCGAGCTCCCCGAAGCCACCCAGAAGGACTACCTGTCCAGCATCCCCGCCGGCCGTTTTGCCGAGGCCAGCGAAGTAGCCAACGTGGTCCGCTGGATCTCCAGCGACGAGGCAGCCTACATCTCCGGCGCCGTGATCCCCGTTGACGGCGGCCTTGGAATGGGCCACTGACCCTTTCAGCACACTAGGTGTGCGGTGCTTCTTTGTGGGGGTCGCACAAGCGAATCACCAACACCCGCTGGCATGATGGACAGCAGACCATCAGCGATTTAGACGTTTCGAACAAAGGGAGCTCGTATGGGACTGCTCGACAACAAGACGGCCATCGTCACCGGATCATCACGCGGCATCGGCGCTGACGTAGCCAAGAACCTCGCCGGCCAGGGTGCCGCCGTGGTGGTCAACTATCGCCAGAAGGCTCCGCGCGCCAACAAGGTGGTGCAGGGGATCGAAGCTGCCGGCGGCCGCGCCGTTGCCGTAGGTGCGGACCTCACCACCCAGGAAGGCGTGCAGGCGCTGGCCTCCGCCGCCATGGAGAACTTTGGATCCCTGGACATCCTGGTGCTCAACGCCTCCGGCGGCATGGAAACCGGCATGGGCGAGGACTACGCCCTCAAGCTGAACCGCGATGCCCAGGTCAACATGCTCAACGCCGCCGTGCCGCTGATGAAGGAAGGCTCCCGCGTGGTGTTCGTCACCAGCCACCAGGCCCACTTCATCAACACAGTGCCCACCATGGAGGCCTACGAGCCCGTTGCCCGCAGCAAGCGCGCCGGAGAGGACGCCCTGCGCGATCTCATCCCGAACCTGGCCGAAAAGGGCATTTCCCTGGTGGTGGTGTCCGGCGACATGATCGAAGGCACTGTCACCGCAACGCTGCTGGACCGCTCCACCCCCGGCGCTATCGAGGCGCGGCGGGCTGAAGCCGGCAAGCTGTACTCGGTAGAGGAGTTCGCGGAGGTAGTAGCCAGCATGGTGACGGCCGACGTCGAATCCGGCCACACCGAATACGCTGGCGGTGCCGACTACTTCGGCAAGGGCGCCCAGCCCGCAAGCTAGGCTCTGCATATCGCGAGAAGGGCCCACGCCGCAAGGAATTCCTGCGACCGTGGGCCCTTTCCCTTTAAGAGTTAAGAGTCGCTAGACCCCGGCCACGTGCCGGACTGCGTCCAGGTACGGCATGTTGATGGCAGCATCAGCCACGGCGCGCACTGCGGGTTTGGCATTAAACGCGACGCCGATGCCGGCCGCGCCGAGCATGTCCAGGTCGTTCGCGCCGTCCCCGACCGCCACGGTGTGCTCCAGGGCGATACCTTCGGCGGCCGCCCATTCGCGCAGGTACTTTTCCTTCGCTGCGCGGTCCACCACGGCACCGAGCACTTTGCCTGTCAGGGCTCCGTCCACGATCTCCAGTTCGTTCGCCTGCCAATGGTCCAGGCCCAGCTCGGCCGCAATGGGTTCCAGGATCTGGTTGAATCCGCCGGACACCACGGCCACCACGTGACCTGCCGCCTTGAAGGCCGCCACGAGGACAGCTGCCCCTTCGCTGAGTTTCACTTCCTCACGGACGGACTGGACGACGTCGGCCGGCAGCCCGGCGAGCACCTGCACCCGGGCGTGGAGGCTTTGAGTGAAGTCCAGTTCCCCGCGCATGGCGGCTTCGGTCACAGTTGCCACCTCCTCGCGCTTGCCGGCGTAAGCGGCGAGGAGTTCGATGACCTCCTGCTGGATCAGGGTGGAATCAACGTCCATGATCAGGAGCTTGCGTTCAGCTGTACGGAGGCCGTTCGGGACCAGGGCAATATCGAATCCGCTGATCGAGGCCTCGGCCACCGCACGGCGCAGCCCGGCGAGGCCTGCGGCGGTGGCATCGGGAAGCTCCAGCTCAGCCACATGGACCCCGTAGCGCTCGTCACCGAGGCGGTTTTCCGAAAGCACCTTGGCGCCACGGGCAGTGAGGACGGAACGCAGCTGCTCCAGCCCGGTAGGGGTCACATTCAGGCCATAGCTGACCGCAGTCACGTTCGAAGTCATGCCTGCAATCTTAGCGAGCGGGGGTGCGGTCCCTTGAATTCATTGCGCCCCCTGCAACTGTAGAAGTCAGCTCAGGCAGAGGCAGAACGGGTGGCCGGCTGGGTCAAGGAAAACCCGGAAAGTGGTTCCCGGCTGGTGTTCGTGCTTGGTGGCACCAAGTTTGAGCACCTCTGCTTCGGCGGCATCGAGGTTGTCCACCACAACGTCGAGGTGCATCTGCTGCGGTACCTCCTGGCCCGGCCATTGCGGCGGCCTGTAGGAGTCCACCTTCTGGAAACTCAGGGCATCGCCGTGATCGGCTTTGACGGACCACCAGTCCTCGCCCTCTTCGATCTTCCAGTCGAGCAGGGCGGCATAGAACTCTGCGAGTATTTTCGGGTCGGGGCAGTCGAGAACAACGACAGGAAAGCGTGCGATAGCCATAGCCAACACTCTAGGTGCGGCTCCCGGGACCGCCTACAGTTTTGCGGGCTTGAATTTGCGTTGTCGGGCTGGTCACACCAGTTATCAGTCGGTATGTATTTTGTCCTAGTGTCTACTCCTATGAGTGATGTTCTGGAACTGGACTCCGTCAGCGTTGTCCGAGGTAAAAAGACCCTGCTGGACAAGGTTGACTGGCAGGTCAACGACGGCGAACGCTGGGTGATTCTGGGCCCGAACGGCGCCGGCAAGACTACCCTCCTCCAGATTGCTGCCGCCCGTATGCACCCGAGCAGCGGCACGGCAGGCATCCTTGATGAAATCCTGGGCCGGGTTGACGTCTTTGAACTCCGTCCCCGCATCGGGCTTTCCTCAGCCGCCCTCGCCACCCAGATCCCCGAGCACGAGAACGTCCTCAACGTGGTGGTCACGGCCGCGTACGGTGTGACGGGCCGTTGGCGCGAGGGATACGAGCGCGACGACGAGCGGCGGGCCTTCCGCCTCCTGAACGACTGGGGGATGGGCCCCCTGCTGAACCGGACCTTCGCAACCTTGTCCGAGGGGGAGCGAAAGCGCGTGCAGATTGCCCGCGCACTGATGACCGATCCTGAACTGTTGCTGCTGGATGAGCCGGCAGCCGGCCTGGACCTCGGCGGCCGCGAGGAACTCGTCCACAAACTGGGGGAACTGGCCAGGGATGAGGCCGCTCCCGCCATGGTCCTGGTGACCCACCACCTGGAGGAAGTCCCGCCGGGCTTCACCCATGCCATGCTGCTGCGCGACGGCGGCGTGGTGGCCGCGGGCCCCATCACTGAGGTGCTGACAGCCGAAAACCTCAGTGAGACCTTCGGTCTGGACCTCGACGTGACCGAGAACGCCGGCCGTTACACCGCCGTCGCCCGCCGCTAAGGCGGCACCGCAGCACCTTGGATCTCCTCAGCAGTATTTTTGTGTCCATCGCCGGCCTCTGGGCCGGCACTATCAACGCCGTGGTGGGCTCCGGCACCCTGGTAACGTTCCCCGTCCTCATTGCCCTGGGAGTCACCCCGGTGGTTGCTTCGATGAGCAATGCGATGGGCCTCGTTTTCGGGACGGCTGCCGGAGCGTTCGGTTACCGACGGGAATTGAAGGGCCGCGGCCGCCAGCTGCTGCGGCTGCTCCCGGCGTCCCTGCTCGGCGGCATCTCCGGCGCCTGGCTGCTCCTGCACCTGCCGGAAAAGGTCTTCCACTACGTGGCCCCGGTGCTGCTGGTACTGGCCCTGCTGATGGTGGTATTCCAGCCCCGCATGCAGGCCTGGGTGCGCAACCGCGAGGAGAACCCGGAACACGCGGTGCGGGACAAGCGGCACGCTGTCCTCCTGGTGGTACTGGTCTACCTTGCCGGCGTTTACGGCGGCTACTTCGTGGCTGCCCAGGGAATCCTCCTGGTGGGCATTCTTGGCGTCTTCCTCACCGGTACCATCCAGAACGCCAATGCCATGAAGAACATCCTGGTGCTCGGCGTGAACCTGGTGGCCGCCATCTCCTACCTGCTGTTCGCGTTCGACCGGATCAACTGGCTCGTGGTGCTGCTGATTGCCGTCAGCTCCAGCATCGGCGGCCTCCTGGGCGCCAAGGTGGGCCGAAGGCTTTCCCCCACAGTGCTGCGCGGGGTGATCTTCGTCCTGGGGCTGGTGGCCCTCGGATTCATGATCGCCAATCTGCTGAAATAATCTCCCGGTGACAATCCACTATCTCGAGTCCGCCGCGGATCCCCGCGTGACCGACTACACCCAGCTCACGGACGTGCACCTGCGCAAGCTCCGGGAACCCGCCGAGGGCATGTACATTGCAGAATCCTCCCGGGTGCTGCGCCGTGCGCTGGCCGCCGGGCACCAGCCGCGTTCGTTCTTCCTGGCTGAGAAGTGGCTGGACGATCTCCAGGACGTCCTCGGGGCCCACCCGGATGTACCCGCCTTTATCGGCAGCGCCGCCCTGCTGGAGGAGATCACGGGCTTCCATCTCCACCGCGGTGCCATGGCGGCCATGCAGCGGCCTGCGCCGGTGCCCCTGCCCGAACTGCTCGCCGGCGCCCGCCGGGTGGCCGTTCTGGAGGACATCGTGGACCACACCAACGTGGGGGCCATCTTCCGGTCCGCCGCCGCCCTGGACATCGACGCAGTCCTGGTCTCACCCCGCTGCGGAGACCCGCTCTACCGCAGAAGTGTCCGCGTGAGCATGGGCACCGTCTTCCAGGTGCCGTGGGCACGGCTCAACAGCTGGCCGCAGGACCTGCGCCTGCTCAAGGATCACGGCTTCACCGTCGCCGCCCTGGAACTGACTGACGATGCGCAGGACGTGGACAAGGTCGCCGCGCAGAATCCGGAGAAGCTGGCGCTGGTGCTCGGCACCGAAGGCGCAGGCATGAGCGCAGGGACGCTTGCCGCCGTCGACCTCGCCGTCAAAATTCCCATGCGCAACGGGGTGGATTCGCTCAACGTGGCTGCCGCCTCAGCCGTGGCGTTCTGGGAGCTGCGCCCCCGCGACGGGCTCCGGGACTAAGCAACGGCGCGGGGCCTGGCGCGGTTCGCTGGCACCGTGCTTATCCGCTATTATTGATAGCTGGCCGTCCCGAGTCTTTCGGCGCGGAACGCGGCCATCCCATTCATACCTGACAACTGGCAAAATCCAGTTGTGTGAACAAAGGTCCGATTATGAAGTCTGATATCCACCCGAAGTACGAAGCTGTTGTTTTCAACGACCTGGCTTCCGGCGTCAAGTTCCTGACCAAGTCCACCGTGTCTTCATCGAAGACCATCGAGTGGGAAGACGGCAACACCTACCCGGTCATCGACGTCGAAATCTCCTCCGAGTCCCACCCGTTCTACACGGGCAAGCAGCGCATCATGGACTCCGCAGGCCGCGTCGAGCGCTTCAACGCTCGCTTCAAGGGCTTCGGCGGCAAGAAGTAAATTCACTTCGCCCAAGCTTTCCAGGGAAGCCCGCACCGGCAACGGTGCGGGCTTTTCGCGTTAACGGCCGGCTTGGCTGCAGTGGCTTGGCGCCGGGCCGCCCTTCTGGGGCAGGATGGGAGCCATGACCGCTACGCCATCCCCAGCAGCTGATTCCGCTTCCCGCCGCCACGGTGAGTACAAAGTCCCCGGCGGCAAGCTGGTAGTGGTGGACCTGGACGTCGCGGACGGCCTGCTGGCCAACGTTTCCGTCAGCGGTGATTTTTTCCTGGAGCCGGACGAGGCACTCCTGGACATCAACCGCGGCCTCACGGGACTGCCGGAAGGTACGACGGCGTCCGAGCTTGCCGCCGTCGTCACGGCTTCGCTGCCACCCGACGCAGCCCTGTTCGGCTTCTCTGCCGACGCCGTCGCCATCGCAGTCCGCCGCGCACTGGCCAAGGCCACATCCTGGGCC
Organism: Pseudarthrobacter sp. fls2-241-R2A-168; assembly: GCF_030209335.1. Classification (NCBI taxonomy): domain Bacteria; kingdom Bacillati; phylum Actinomycetota; class Actinomycetes; order Micrococcales; family Micrococcaceae; genus Pseudarthrobacter; species Pseudarthrobacter sp. fls2-241-R2A-168. Next base: position 53,966 of record NZ_JARVSG010000035.1, on the reverse strand, counting down.
GACCACCACTGGAACCTCATCGCACCCAGTGTCCTGCCCACCGAAATCAATGTCGCCCTGGACGAAGTGCTCACCGAAGAAGTGGGCGCCGGCCGCCGCAACCCCACCCTCCGTTTCTGGGACTGGCAGGAACCCTCAACGGTGATCGGCAGCTTCCAGTCCTACCGCAACGAGGTGGACCCGGACGGAGTGGCCAGGCACGGCATCAAAGTGGTCCGCCGGATCAGCGGCGGGGGAGCGATGTTTATGGAGGCGGGCAACTGCATCACGTACTCGCTGTACCTGCCGCAGACCCTGGTGGACGGCCTGAGCTTCGCCGACTCCTACCCGTTCCTGGACGCCTGGGTGATGGCCGCGCTGGAGAAACTGGGCATCACCGCGTTCTACGTCCCGTTGAACGACATCGCCACGGACCAGGGCAAGATCGGCGGGGCCGCCCAGAAACGCCTCGCCAACGGCTGCATGCTCCACCACGTGACCATGAGCTACGACATCGACGCCGACAAGATGGTGGAAGTGCTCCGCATCGGCAAGGAAAAGCTCTCGGACAAGGGCACCCGCAGCGCCAAGAAACGGGTGGACCCGCTCCGCCGCCAGACCGGTCTTGCCCGTGCCGACATCATCGCGGCCATGATGGAAGTCTTCGCCGAGCGCTACGGCGCCACGCCCTCGGAGCTGACCGAGGTTGAGCTGTCCACTGCCAGCGAGCGGGTGGCTACGAAGTTCGGTACCGACGAGTGGCTCCACCGGGTGCCGTGAGCTTACCGGGCAGATGAACCGGCCGTCTGCGCCTTCAGTGCCCGCAGCAGGTGGCTGCGCTGCTCGATGATGATCCTGCGCAGAGCACGGGGCGCGTCAGCGTTGGATTCCAGCCACGCGTCCGTCCGCCCGATGACCGGATGCTCCACCGGCTCCGTGCCTTCCGCCAGGTCCTGGGCCAGCGGGAAGAGGCCACGGACAATCCGGCTCGCGATCTCGATGCTCCGCCCGTCCCACACGCTGCGCAGGGACTCAAAGTACGGCTCCACGTAGGGTTCCAGCAGGTTTTCCGGTGCTGTGGTGAAGCCGCTGATGGTGGCGGACAACAGCTGGTTGGAGAGTTCGTTCCCGTGCACGGCTGCATTCCATGCCGCAGCTTTGACCTCCGGATCGGGCCGGGCCGCGAGGGCCGTGGCGTGGCCGGCGCGTCCTGATGCCGTAGTATCCCGGGCCAGTTCGGCGTCCAGCTCAGCCGCAGTTGCCTGGCCGTTTGCCGCCAGGGCATGCCAGATGTGCCAGCGCAGTTCAGCATCCACTGACAGGCCTTCCACGGGCGCTGTCCCATCCAACAGGCCCCTGAGCCGGGGCACCATGGAGCGGTCATGCCGGCTGAAGGTAGCGAGCGTCCGGGCCCAGGCCAGCTGCTGGTCCGAGCCCGGCGTTGCCCGGTCCAGTTCATCCTCCACGGTGGCCAGGAAGGACGCCCGCACGGCATCGCGTTCCTGGACCGGGGTGTAGCGTTCGACGGCGGTGCCTGCGTTCTCGAGGATGTTCAGCAGCACCCCGATTCCCGTTTCCGCCGGGCCGAACGCGGCGACCGCGTCCACATACCCTGTAGCGGGGCTCTCGCCGTCGCGGGCCGAGTTCCACAATGCCGTCCAGCACAGGGCCCGGGCCATGGGATCAGCAATCCGGTCCAGCGCTGCACGCACGGTTGCTTCGGATGCCGGGTCCAGCCGGACCTTGGCGTAGGTGAGGTCGTCATCGTTGACAAGCAGGAGGGCGGGCCGCGGCTGGCGGGCCAGCTGGGGGAGTTCCGTCCGTGCGCCGGCCACGTCCGTTTCGAAACTCCCGGTCCGCACCAGCGCGCCGCCGCCGTCGAAATTGTAGGAGCCCACGCGCAGGCGGTGCGGCCGCAACTCTTCGCGTCCCGTCACCGGATCCGCGGCTTCCTGGACGATGGCCACCCGCCCCAGCACGCCGCCGTCGTCCTTTGCCGTGTCAATGGGCGCGAAGTCCAGGGACAGCGTGGAGATGCCGGAGGTCTGCAGCCACTGCTGTGCCCAGCCCGCGAGGTCCCGCCCGGAAGCCGTGCCCAGTGCGGCCAGCAGATCGGCCAGCGACGTGTTCCCGTAGGCGTGCTTGCGGAAGTATTCACGGGAGCCGGCGATAAAGGCTTCGAAGCCCACGTAGGCCACCAGCTGCTTCAGCACCGAGGCGCCCTTGGCGTAGGTGATGCCGTCGAAGTTCTGCTTGGCGGCCTCAAGGTCCGGGATGTCCGCCACGATGGGATGGGTGGTGGGCAGCTGGTCCTGGACGTAGGCCCAGGCCTTGCGCTTGTTGGCGAAGTTGACCCAGGCGGTGTCCCAGCCGGTGGCACGGTCAACACCCAGCGTGCCCATGTAGTCGGCGAACGATTCCTTGAGCCACAGGTCGTCCCACCACTGCATGGTCACCAGGTCGCCGAACCACATGTGTGCCATCTCGTGCAACAGGGTGTTGGCCCGCCCCTGATACTGGGCGTCCGTGGCGCGGGAGGTGAAGACGTAGCTTTCGGTGAAGGTCACCAGGCCGGGGTTCTCCATGGCGCCGAGGTTGTATTCGGGCACAAAGGCCTGATCGTACTTGCCCCAGGGGTACGGGTAGTCGAAGAGCCGGTTGAAGAAGTCCAGGCCGTTTTTGGTGAGCCGGAACAGCTCGCCGGTGTCGAATGACCCCGCCATGGAGGCGCGGCAGTACAGGGCGAGCGGGACGTCCAGGGAGGTCCCGTCGTCGATCGTTGCCTGCCAATGGTCCTCCGCCTTGAAGTACGGCCCGGCCAGCACGGTGGTGATGTAGGTGGACATGGGCTCTGTGGCGGCGAAGTCCCAGCGGGCCGTGCCGGGATCGTCCGTGAGCAGCGTACGGTTGGCCTCCGCCCCATTGGAGGCGACGTGCCAGCCCGCGGGCGCCATGACATGGAAGGTGTAGGTGGCTTTGAGGTCGGGCTGTTCAAAGTTGGCGAAAACCCGGCGGGCGTCGGCCGGCTCGTACTGGGTGTAGAGGTAGCACTGCCCATCAGCCGGGTCCACGAACCGGTGCATTCCCTCGCCGGAGTGGCTGTAGAGGGCCGTTCCGGTCACGGTGACCTGGTTCTCGGCCTGCAGGTTGTCCAGCCTGATCCTGGCGCCGTCCACCACCTCATCCACGCCAAGGCCCTCGCCGTTCAGGACCACGCTGTGCACCTCGCTGCCAATGAAGTCCAGGAACGTTGAAGCACCGGCCTCGGCGGTAAAGGTGATCACACTGCGGGTGGGATAGCCGGCCACGTCCGGGTCCGGCGCCTGCCGCACGTCCAGCGAAACGTCGTAACTGGTGGTGCTGATCAGCGCTGACCGGGCGGCAGCTTCATCGCGCTGCAGATTCTCATGTGACACCCAGCTATCTAATCACGGGGCGGGTGGCCAATATCACGCGGTGATCAGCAGGGCGGCCGCCAACCCCAGGAGGGCAATCAGGAGCCACGATGCAAGGGCTGCCAGGAGCGCGGGTCCGCCGGTGAGCAGGAGGGTGCGGATCCGCACCGCCGAGCCCAGGCCGAACAACGCGGCACCCAACAGGATGTCCTGCAGCGCGGCTCCTGCCTCCAGCCACCCGGCGCCCAGCCACTCTGTGGAACGCAGGCCCACCATGGCGATGAAGCCCAGGACGAACAGTGGGACCACGGGCGGCAGCTTCGCCTGGGCATCGTTGCCCGGGCCGGAACGCATGGCCTGACGGTGGTGCGCTCCGGCTATGGCGGTCACGGGCGCCAGCAGCAGCACCCGGGTGAGTTTAACCACGACGGCGATGCCCAGTGCCGCCGTTCCCGCAGTTTGCGCCGTGGCCACCACCTGGCCAACGTCGTGAACGGACGCGCCCGTCCAGGCTCCAAACGCGGGCGCGGAAAGCTGCAGGGGATGGACCAGCAAGGGCAGGACGCCGATGGCAAGCGTCCCGCACAGCGTCACCAGCGCCACCGGCAGGACGGTGTCCACGTGTCGGATGCGGCGGACTGCAGCCATGGCTCCGATGGCTGAAGCACCGCAGATTGAAAAACCGGTCGCCACCAGGAGCGCGGTCACGGGCGGAAGGCGGAACAGCCGGGAAATCAGGTAGGTGCCGCCAAAACTGGCGGCGACAACCCCGGCAATCAGGACCAGGGCAAGCCAGCCCAGCCCCAGCACGTCCATGACGCTCACTTTCAGCCCCAGCAGGACGATTCCGCCGCGCATCAGGTGTTTTCCGGCGAAGTCCAGCCCGGGGCGGGCCCTTCCGGCGGTCCAGACCCCGGCCGCGGGCAGGTTGGCTGCGAGGACGCCCAAAACCACGGCCAGCGTCATGGCCGGAAGCGCGGGAACCAGGCGGTGCACGAGGAAGGCAACAGCCAGGGCGAGGGCCGCCGTGGCCAGGCCCGGGAGCAGCCGGTCAGTACGTGCGGGGAGGCCCGGGCCCGGGGCTGGGTGGCTTCTGCTGACTGGCACTCACCTACTGTGCCGGAAATGTTCCGGAATCCACGAACCAGGCGGCTTGCGCCAACACGCCAGAATGGATGGCAGTAATGAATTCGAAACAAAAAGATGGTTGGCTTGTGGACATGTCAGACCTATTCCAGGATTACTCCGTGGCCGCCGGCCGGACCGGAGCCTACGATGAGATGTTCGCCCCCGGGCAGCAGGCACGGGGCTCCTACGGGCAAGTAGCGGATGCCCTTCGCAAGCTCTCCCTCGCCGACGTCAGCGCACGCGCCGACTCAATGGCCCGCACCTTCCTGGACCGTGGTGTCACTTTTGATTTCGCCGGCGAAGAGCGCCCGTTCCCGCTGGACATCGTCCCGCGCGTCATCCCGGCGGCGGAATGGGATGTGCTGGAACGCGGCGTCGCGCAGCGCGTGCGGGCGCTCGAGGCCTTCCTCAACGACGTGTACGACAAGATGACAGTTGTCTCCGACGGCGTGATCCCGCGGCAGCTGGTAACCACCAGTGCGCACTTCCACCGCCAGGTGCACGGCTTCGAGCCCGCCGGCGGCGTCCGCGTGCACATCTCGGGCATTGACGTGGTCCGCGACGCCGCCGGCACGTTCCGGGTCCTTGAGGACAACGTGCGTGTACCTTCCGGCGTGAGCTACGTCCTCGAGAACCGGCGCGCCATGGCCAAGGGCCTGCCCGAAGCCTTCGGCCAGCAGCTCATCCGGCCCGTGGAGGAATACCCCCGCCGCCTGCTCTCGGCCCTGCGAAAAACCGCACCCGCAGGGGTGGACGATCCCACCGTCGTGGTCCTCACTCCCGGCGTGTTCAACAGCGCCTACTTCGAGCACACGCTTCTGGCCGGCCTCATGGGTGTGGAACTGGTGGAGGGCCGTGACCTCATCTGCCGCGGCAACCGCGTGTACATGCGCACCACAGCGGGTGAGCAGCGCGTGGACGTCATCTACAAGCGGATCGACGACGACTTCCTGGACCCGCTGCAGTTCCGGGCCGACTCCATGCTCGGTTGCCCCGGCCTCGTCAACGCTGCCCGGGCAGGCGGGGTGACCATCGCCAACGCCGTGGGCAATGGCGTTGCCGACGACAAACTGGTTTACAGTTACGTCCCTGACCTGATCCGCTACTACCTCAGCGAGGAGCCCATTATCGCCAACGTGGACACCTACCGCCTCGAGGAAAAGGAAGCGCGGGAATACACCCTGGACAACCTCTCCGAACTGGTGGTCAAGCCGGTGGACGGGTCAGGTGGCAAGGGCCTGGTGATCGGACCCGATGCCTCCAAGGACGAACTTGACGCCCTGCGCCAGCGGGTCATCGCCGACCCCCGCGGCTGGATTGCGCAGCCGGTCCTGCAGCTGTCCACCGTGCCCACCCTGAGCGGCGACAAGTTCGGGCCGCGCCACGTGGACCTTCGCCCCTTTGCAGTGAACGACGGCGAGAACGTGTGGGTGCTGCCCGGCGGCTTGACCCGCGTGGCGCTGAAGGAAGGGTCGCTGATTGTGAACTCCAGCCAGGGCGGCGGTTCCAAGGACACCTGGGTCCTGGCGGATTCGCCCCAGGTGCCGGTGGAAACCGTGCCGAGGCCCTCCATTTCCGTCCGCGAACGCGTGTCCGTATGGCCCGTGGAGAGCAACTGGCGCGACCGCCAGTCGGAGCAGCAGCAGTGAGCCCGTCCGCCGTCGGGCCAATTTCTTTGACAGTTTCGGGCCCGCAGGAGGTAGCCGCGAATGCTTAGCCGAATTGCCGAGTCCCTTTTCTGGATCGGCCGGTACGTGGAGCGGGCCGATGGCACCGCCCGTATCCTCGATGTCCACCTGGAGCGCCTCAACCACCTTCCCATGGAGGAGCGCAAGAGCGTGGCCCAGGAGCTTCTGGCGGTGATGGGTGCGCGCCCGCAAAGCGAGGACTTCGGCCTGCCGGAGCTGCTCCATGCCCTGGCCTACGACAAGACCAGCGCCACCTCCATCGCAGGCTCCCTCGGCGCTGCCCGGGAGAACGCCCGCCGGGCCCGCGAGACGGTTTCCTCCGGCCTGTGGGAGAGCCTGAACACCACCTATTACGGGCTGAGCCAGCACCGCAAGGACGTGGTGGGAACCTACCGGTTCTGCAACTGGACCCTGGAACGCACGGCCATGGTGAGCGGTCTCGCCGACACCACAGTGAGCCATGACGAGAGTTGGCTGTTCCTCGTTCTGGGACGCTCGCTGGAGCGGGCCGACATGACCGCCCGCATGCTTTCCACCCGCGATGTCCTGTCCGCCGGTATGTCCTGGGTGAACATGCTCCGGTGCGCCGGCGCGTACGAATCCTTCCTGCGCACGCGGCGGGCGGCCTTCGGCGACCAGCACGCGGCCGAGTTCCTGCTCCTGGACCGGCTCTTCCCGCGGTCCATCGTGTATGCCCTGCGCGACGCCGACGAGTGCCTGGCGAAACTTGATCCCTCTGCCCAGCGGGTGGGCTTCATCAATGACGCCCGCCGCATCGTGGGCCAGGCCCGGACCTTCCTCGAGTTCCACCGCACGGACGACCTCATGTCCGAGCTGCCCGAGCACATGGAGCGGGTGCAGAAGGCAGTGTCCCAGGCCTCAGACGCCATTTCCCGTAAGTACTTCAATCAGGCGGACGAACTGGCCTGGGTGGGAGAAGTTTCATGACCCGGCTGAGCATCGTTCACAAGACGGCCTACAAATACAACAAGCGCGTCACCCTGTCCTATAACGAGGCGCGGATGACGCCGCTCACCGACTCCCAGCAGGTGGTGCTGGAATCAGTGGTCAAGGTGTCCCCGTCCCAGGCGGCCGTGAGCACCTACCGCGACTACTGGGGGACCAGGGTCACATCGTTCGACATGCAGATGCCGCACGAGCACCTCGAGGTGGTCTCCAACATCACCGTGGAAGTGCACCGCGCCGGAAAGATCCCCTCCGAGTCCGACATCGCGGGCTGGGACGTCCTGGCCTCACCCGAGACGCTCAACACCTTCAGCGACTGGCTTCCGCAGTCACGGCTGAGCGGGCCCGGGGACGAAGTCCTGGGCATCATTCCCGGGGTGGTCGCCGGCAAGAACCCGCATGAGGCAGCGATGGCCGTGTTCGAGTGGATGCGCGGCGAGATGACATACATGTCCGGCTCCACCGCAGTCACCACCAACGCGGAGGAGGCCTGGGGCCAGCGCAAGGGCGTCTGCCAGGACCTCGCGCACCTGGCCATCGGCGCGCTTCGCAGTTGCGGCATTCCTGCCCGGTACGTCTCCGGGTACCTCCACCCGCGGTCCAGCGCAGGCATCGGCGAAACAGTGGCCGGGCAGTCGCACGCGTGGCTGGAGTGGTGGGACGGCGACTGGCGGAGCTGGGACCCCACCAATCACAAGCCGGCGGGAGACTTCCACGTCACTGTGGCCCGGGGCAGGGACTACCGGGACGTTCCCCCGCTGAAGGGCATCCTGTCCGGTGGCGGAGGATCGGCGTTGAGCGTCAGCGTGGAGATCACGCAGCTCGCTTGACCGGCGCGCCTGCTGCGGCAGGTTACTCCGGTGATGCCTTGGCGGCGCCGCTGAGCTGGGTCCACCAGGTGACCGGTTCGGTGACCCTGAAACGGCGGCCGGTGACGCTGTCCGGGGTGATCCGGACGAACGCGTCCTTCTTCCCCGCCTGCCAGGGGAACAGGTAGAGCTGCGTGGTCTCCATAAGGTGTTCATTGCCGGTGATCACATCGGCACTGCCCTTCACCACAACACTCCACGCCAGCCCGGTCTCCTGATCCACGCCGTCAGCCTCCAGGGCCACGGCAGCACCTTTTGACGAGCCGGCCAGCTTGGTGCCCTCACCTGTGCGGAAGACGAGCGTGCCGCCATCCACGGTGTAGTTGATGGGGAAGATATCCGGCCGCCCGTCGGCCAGGACCGCCAGCCTGCCCACGGATACCATCCGCAGCATGGCCCAGCACTCGTGGTGTTCCAGATTCTGTACGTCAGGGGATGTCTCGTGGCTCATGCCGCCGAGCTTACGCCTACCAGGGGCTGGGCTTGTAGTCCTTCAGGAACACCCCGTACTGGTCCTCGCCGTTCTCGCCCATCACGATCGGATCGTAGACGCGCGCGGCGCCGTCCACGAGGTCCAGGGGCGCGTGGAAGCCCTCTTCCATGAGCCGGACCTTGGTGAAGTGGGGGCGTTCGTCCGTGATCCAGCCGGTGTCCACGGCGGTCATCAGGATGCCGTCGGTTTCCAGCATCTCCTGGGCGCTGGTCCGGGTCATCATGTTCAGGGCAGCCTTGGCCATGTTCGTGTGCGGGTGGCCGGGTCCCTTGTAGGCGCGGGAGAACTGGCCTTCCATGGCGGAGACATTCACGATGTACTTCCGCCGCGCCGTGGACTGTTTCATCGCCGGCCGCAGCCGGCTGACCAGCAGGAACGGGGCTGTGACGTTGCAGAGCTGGACCTCGAGCATCTCCAGCGGATCCACTTCGTCCACCACCTGGGTCCAGCTGTTGATGGTGGCCAGGTCCGGAACCAGGCCCCCGGCGTCGATCGCTGTTCCCGAAGCGATCCGCTCCAGTGAAGCCGACCCCGTGGACAGCGCCAGCGAGGTGATGGCATCCCCGGCGAGCACCGGATGCTCGGTCACGCTGCTGGCCAGGGCCAGGGGGTGCTTGTCGTGTGCGTGGCCGAACGTCACCAGTTCGGGGCCCCCGTTGGCCTGTTCCAGGGCGGCCGGCAGCGGCTCGTCCTCGGCGTCCACCAGGGGCTTGTAGGCGTTGCCGGACCGGCGCACGGTCTGGGCTGCGTTGTTGATGATGATGTCCAGCGGTCCGGCCTCATTCAGTGAGTCCGTCAGGGCCATGACCTGGGCGGGATCGCGGAGGTCGATGCCCACAATCCGGAGCCGGTGCAGCCACTCGCCGCTGTCCTCCATGGCGGCAAACCGGCGGGCGGCGTCCTTGGGAAAGCGGGTGGTGATGGTGGTGTGGGCGCCGTCCCGGAGCAGCCGGAGCGCGATGTACATCCCGATCTTGGCGCGCCCGCCGGTGAGCAGGGCTCTGCGGCCGGTCAGGTCGGTGCGGGCATCACGCTTGGCGTGGTTGAACGCGGCGCACTCCGGGCAAAGCTGGTGGTAGAACGCGTCCACCTGGGTGTAGTGCTGCTTGCAGATATAGCAGGGGCGGGACCTGATGAGGTGCCCGGCCACCTTGCCGGTAGTCGACGGAGCCAGTTTGTTCCCGCGGGTTTCGTCGTCGATCCGGTCCGGCGCGGCGGTGGCCGTCAGGGCGATGACTGCCCGGTCGGCCTCGGAGATGAGGTCCCGCTTGGTGACCCTGCGGTGCCTTTTGACGGCCTTGAACATCTTGCCGGTGGCGCGGCGCACCGAGACGTAGTCCGGGTGCTCCTCGTCATAGGCGTGGATGGTGTTGAGGACCTTGAGGCATGCCTGGATTTCCTCAGGCGTCAGATCGGGGGAGCTCATTGGACTGATTTTACAGCCTGGAACACCCCGCGGCCCCCACTGCACAGGGGGCCGCCGGGGGAGTACCCCTGCGGAGCGGTTCAGGAAATGCGTGCCCCGGGCGCTGCTTCCGCTGCCGCGGCGGCGTGTGTCTCGGCAACCTTGTCCACCGACTCACGGACATCGGGGTATTGCTCGGCGGCGGCTTTCACGGCATTCGGCACGAGGTGCAGGTTGGCGGCTGCCAGCTTCCGCTCCTGTTCACCGGGTTCGGGAACCTCCTGGGCCTTGGACAGCACCGTGATACCGGATTCGGTGACCTTGAATCCGCGGGCACGGTCCAGTTCGGGGTCCAGGCCGATGGCTGCACCCGCGGGCACCTTGACGTTCTTGTCCAGGATGGCCCGGTGGATAACGGCGCCCTCGCCGACATACACCTTGTCCATCAGGACGGAATCGATGACGCGGGCGCTGGTGCCCACAAAGACGTCGTTGGACAGGACCGAGCCTTCCACCACTGCGCCGGAGATCACCACGCCGCTGGAAACGATCGAGTCCAAGGCGGTGCCAACAGTGTTGTTCTGGCCCCGGACAAACTTGGCCGGCGGGGAAATGCTCTGCCGCGTGTAAATGGGCCACTCGGAGTTGTAGAGGTTAAAGACCGGGAGGGGGGAGATGAGGTCCATGTGGGCGTCGTAGAAGGAGTCGATGGTGCCCACGTCGCGCCAGTAGGTGCGGTCCCGTTCTGTGGAGCCGGGAATGTCGTTCAGCGTGAAGTCGTAGACGCCGGCCTCGCCCTGGTTCACGAAGTAGGGGATGATGTCCCCGCCCATGTCGTGCTTGGTGTCCAGGCGCTCGGCGTCCACGTGGAGAGCCGCCACCAGGGCGTCGGCGTCGAAGACGTAGTTGCCCATGGAGGCCAGGAACTGCGACGGGTCCGCCGCCAGGCCGGGAGTGCTGGACGGTTTCTCCACGAACGCTGCGATCTTCTGGGGATCGTTCTGGTCCACTTCGATCACACCGAACTGGTCGGCCATGTGAAGGGGCTGCCGCACTGCGGCGACCGTTGCCTTGGCCCCGCTGTTCACGTGCTGGGCCACCATCTGGGCGAAGTCCATACGGTAGACGTGGTCCGCGCCCACCACCACAACGATGTCCGGGTTGGCATCGTGGATGAGGTTCAGGGACTGGTAGATGGCGTTGGCGCTGCCCAGGAACCAGCTCTTGCCCACACGCTGCTGGGCCGGCACCGAAGCAACGTAGTTGCCGAGCTGCGTGGACATGCGCCAGGTTTCAGAGATGTGGCGGTCAAGGCTGTGCGACTTGTACTGGGTGAGCACAACGATCTGCAGATAGCGGGAATTCACCAGGTTGGACAGGGCGAAGTCGATCAGGCGGTAACTTCCCGCGAAGGGCACCGCCGGCTTCGCGCGGTCTGCCGTCAGTGGCATCAGCCTGTTTCCCTCGCCGCCGGCGAGGACAATGGCCAGGACTCTTTTGTTCAACGGCATAATGGTCGCTCCTGTACGCCTTCGTAACTCCCCAAGACAGTCCGGCATGCCCGGACTCCTTCACACTAGAACAGTTATGCGTGAAGGACTACCTTGGGTCTTGTGCGAATAGACATTGTGACTAAAGAGTTTCCGCCTGAAATCTATGGTGGCGCCGGGGTCCACGTAGCCGAATTGAGCAGGGTGCTTAGTAAGCACGTTGACCTGCAGGTTCGTGCATTTGGGGCTCCGCGCGACGCCGACTATCATGGGGCGGCGGTGACGTCCTACGCCGTGCCGGAGGACCTTGGCTCAGCCAACGCCGCTGTGCAGACGCTGGGGGTGGACCTGCGGATCGTTCCGGACATTGAAGGCGCGGACCTTGTTCATTCGCACACCTGGTACGCCAACATGGCCGGGCACCTCGCGTCCCTTCTGCACGGGATTCCGCACGTGCTCAGCGCGCACAGCCTGGAGCCGCTGCGCCCCTGGAAGGCGGAGCAGCTGGGCGGCGGGTACGCATTGTCTTCCTGGGTGGAAAAGACCGCCTACGAGGCAGCGGCGGCCATCATCGCCGTGTCGGAGGGCATGCGGCAGGACATCCTGCGCAGCTACCCGAACGTTGATCCGGCCAAGGTCCGTGTGGTCCACAACGGCATCGACGTCGAGCTGTGGCAGCGCGACGGGAATGACGACGCCGTCCGGGCCCTGGGCATTGACCCGGACAAGCCCAGCGTGGTCTTTGTGGGCAGGAACACCCGCCAGAAGGGTGTCCCGTACCTCCTGCGGGCGGCAGCAAAGCTTCCCGCCGACGTCCAGCTGGTCCTGTGCCTGGGCGCAGCGGACACCCCGGAGCTTGCCGCAGAGACGGCCCGTTTGATCGAGGACCTGCAGCGCGAACGCACCGGCGTGGTGCTCATCGAGCGCATGCTTCCCCGCCATGAACTGATCCAGGTGCTCAGCCACGCCACCGCCTTCGCCTGCCCGTCCATCTACGAGCCGCTGGGCATCGTGAACCTGGAGGCCATGGCCTGTGGCGCCGCTGTGGTGGCAAGCGCCACCGGCGGCATCCCCGAGGTGGTGGAGCACGGCCAGACCGGCCTGCTCGTGGACCTGGAGCAGGTAACCGACGGCACGGGCACACCCCTTGATCCGGAAAAGTTCGTCACCGAATTTGCTGCCGCCCTCACGGAGGTTGTCTCCGACCCTGACCGCGCCCGCGCCATGGGACAGGCCGGCCGGAAACGCGCCGAGGAACACTTCTCCTGGGAATCCATCACGGAAACCACCCTCGAGGTGTACCGGTCCGTGCTGCCGGCACAGAGCTGACGTTTCCGAACGCATTGACGACGACGGCGCCGCCCACCTCGCAAGGTGGGCGGCGCCGTCGTCGTCGTTACTGTTGCGGGACGCTTAGTTCCGGTGGCCGGCAGTACGCGCCAGCAGGACCTTCTCGTCCACCGGTGCCTTGCCGCTGGCCCGCTGGCCGCGGAGGTAGGCCCGTGCCTGGTCCTGCCGCTCCTTCTCGGCGCCAGTGGCGATGGCGGCGCGCACATGGTCTTCGCCGTAGCCGAAGGCGTCTACCAGGTCCACTGCGTGCGGGCGGATTTTCACCAGCAGACGGTTGATGTACTCACCCACCGTCCGGCCCCGCTGCATGGAGAGCCGGCCGTTCATGAGGTACCAGGAGAGGTTCTTCTCGATCAGGGACAGGCCGAACAGGTCCCGCAACCAGGTCAGGACCGTCCGGGTGCCCGGGTCCTTTACGTCCCTGAGGGCCTCGGTGAAGGCCTCCCACTGGAGCAGCTCGGCATGGGCCTGCGCGGCGTCGATCAGTTCGTTCTGGTGCCGGTTGAACAGCGCGGCGCCTTTCTCCTGCGACATCCGGCCAGTACCCTTGAGCGCGGTTGCGGCCTCAGCCACCATGGCCTGCACCCGGTCGGTAAGCAGCGCCCGCTGGCCTTCCTCATCGCGGAGGGCGATGGCGGCCTTCTGCACTGATCCGGTGTCAGCGACGAACTGGGCCACCTGCCGCAAGCCGGTCCGGTGAATGGCGGCCCCCGTGGCCTGGCCCACCACGTACCGGGCCAGCACGCCGAAGTCGACGCTGCGGAATTCCTTCGCATAGTCGGCCAGGAGCCGTTTGGCCACGAGTTGCAGCAGCACTGTGTTGTCGCCTTCGAAGGTTGCGTAGACGTCCAGGTCCGCCCGCAGCGATGCGAAGCGGTTCTCGATCAGGAAGCCGGCGCCGCCGCAGGCTTCCCGGCATTCCTGCAGCGTGTCCAGCGCATGCCAGGTGCTGAGCGGCTTCAGTGCGGCGGCAAGGGTTTCCAGGTCCTGGCGGTCTTCGTCGGTATCGTGCGCGCCGGAGAAGACGTCGTCGAACTTCTGCAGCAATTGTTCGTGGGCAAAGCCGGCCGCGTAGGTGGTGGCCAGCCTGGTGAACAGGCGTTTCTGGTGGCGCTGGTAGTCGAGGAGTACTTCCTCTTCCGTGTGGGAGGATGCGTTGAACTGGCGTCGCTCGGTGGCGTACCGGATAGCCGCTTTCAGTGCCACCTTGGAGGCGGCCACCGCGGCACCATCGAGGGACACCCGGCCCTGGACCAGGGTTCCCAGCATGGTGAAGAAGCGGCGGCCCGGGCTGGCGATGGGGGAGCTGTAGGTGCCGTCAACGTCCACGTTTCCATAACGGTTCAGCAGGTTGGTCCGGGGGATACGCACGCCGGTGAAGTGCAGGCGGCCGTTATCTATGCCGTTGAGTCCGCCCTTGATGCCGTCATCCTCGCCGCCGATTCCGGGCAGGAACTCCTTGGTTTCCGGGTCCCGGAGGTCCACATAGAACGCATGGACACCGTGGTTGACGCCCCGGGTGACCAACTGGGCGAACACCACCGCGCCCAGGCCGTCAATGGCAGCGTTGCCGATGTAGTCCTTCCACGCGGCGCGGAACGGCGTGTGGACCACGAACTCCTCGGTGGCGGGATCGTACGTGGCGGTGGTGGCAATGCTGGCCACATCCGAGCCATGCCCTGTTTCGGTCATGGCGAAGCAGCCCGGGATCTCCAGGCTCATAATGCCCGGAAGCCATTTAGCGTGGTGCTCTGCAGTCCCCAGGTGCATCACCGCTGAACCGAAGAGCCCCCATTGGACACCGGCCTTGATCTGCAGCGACGGGTCCGCCACCACCAGTTCCTCGAAGCCGGCGATGTTTCCGCCGTGGTCGTCGGATCCGCCCAACGACTCCGGGAAGGCACGATGCACGGCCTCGTTCTCCACCAGGTACTTCAGTTGCCCGGATACCCGGGCGCGGTGCTCGGTGTGCGTCAACCCCTCGATCTTGTGCAGCTCAGGGCGTGCGGCAAGATCCCTGGCCTGGCGCCGGGTTTCGGCCCACTTGCCCAGGAGCTGTTCTCCCAGGCCGGCGACGTCGACGGCGGGCCGGGCATCGGCTGCCCCGTTGGCTGCAGTTGCCCGTGTGGCGGGGCGCTGCCTTCTTCCGGCGGGACGGTCCACTAATTCAGTCATGTCGAGTCCTTCGTTGGTGCTGACAGAGGGTGGTGGTGCTGATTGTTGCTGTGGTGTAGCCGCAGTGAATGCTTATGTCCGTGTGGATGGAATCAGCTCCGGCGCGATACCGACGCAGAGCCAGTCGGTGATCTGCCGCGCCATCGCTTCCTGCCCGGGCTTGGCAGGGGAAGCAGGGGTGGTGAGCCACTGCTCGCCCGCGTTCCGGACCATACCGATGGCCGCTTTGGGCCAGTAGCCGATGACGGCTTCCTTGCCGTCACCCAGATGCGAGCGCATGGGGGCGGCAATCATTTCGGCCACGGAGTCAAAAAAGTGGCCCAGGGCGGCGGATCCCGCTCCCGGGTCCTGTGCGGTGTCCGCGTCGGCGGCCGGACGGGTCACAAAGGTGTAGACGTTGGGACTGGTGCTGGCCATCTGCAGGTAGGCAGAGACCATGGCCAGCAAACCCTCCCTGGGGGTATCAGCGCTCTGCGCCGCCTCCCGGATCCGGCGCTGCATCTGGCTGAGGACAACCTCACCCACGGCCTGCTGCAGTCCCGCCTTGTCGCCAAAATAGCGGTAAAACACTGACTTGGATGTGCCGGCCGCCGCCGCGATGTCCTCCATCGATGCGTCGCTGCCCAGTGCGTGCACTGCCCGCCGCGCTGATTTGATCAGCTCCCGTCGCCGTTCCTCCCGGTGGCTCTGCCAGCGCGATGAGCGGCCGTCACCGGGAGCGGCGGCAGGCGTGGCGGAAGTCGGGGTTTGGTGCAAGTTCACGATACCCAGCGTATCAGGTACGCTGGGTATCGGTAACCGCACGTGACCCGAGGAGATACCCATGTCCATTGACGGACAGACCACTACCGGACCTGAGTCCGGCACTCCCGCCGAAGCCCCCGCACCCCGGATCCGCAGGGCAATCATCGTAGGCGGCAACAGGATCCCGTTCGCCCGGGCCGGCGGCGCTTATGCCAAATCCTCAAACCAGGACATGCTGACGGCGGCGTTGGACGGGCTGATTGCGCGCTTTGGCCTGCAGGACGAGCGGATCGGGGAAGTGGCCGCGGGGGCCGTGCTGAAGCACTCCCGGGACTTCAACCTCACGCGGGAAGCAGTGCTGGGTTCCGCCTTATCGCCCGAAACACCGGCCTACGACCTCCAGCAGGCGTGCGCAACCGGGCTCGAAACCGTGGTGGGCCTTTCCAACAAGATCAAACTGGGCCAGATCGAGTCGGGAATCGCAGGGGGGGTGGACTCCGCATCGGACGCGCCCGTGGTGGTCAGCGAAGGGCTACGCGAAGTTATCCTCGACCTCAGCCGGGCGAAAAGCGTCCCGCAGCGGTTGCAGATCCTCAGCAGGCTCAGGCCCAAGGACCTCGCCCCGCTGGCCCCCGGCACGTCCGAGCCGCGGACAGGTCTTTCCATGGGGGAGCACCAGGCGCTCACCACCTCGCAGTGGAAGATCTCCCGTGAGGCCCAGGACGAGCTGGCACTCAACAGCCACCGGAACCTCGGGTCGGCCTACGATGCCGGATTCTTCGATGACCTCATCACCCCTTACCGGGGCCTGACCCGCGACGGGAACCTGCGTCCTGACACCTCGCTGGACAAGCTCGCCGGACTGAAGCCGGTCTTCGGGAAGAACCTCGGCGCCGACGCGACCATGACGGCAGGCAACTCCACGCCGCTGACCGATGGCGCCTCCACCGTGCTGCTGGCCTCCGAGGAATGGGCTGACGCCCGGGACCTGCCAAAGCTTGCTGCCGTCGTGGATGCCGAAGCGGCCGCCGTCGACTTTGTCCACGGCAAGGACGGCCTGCTGATGGCACCGGTATTCGCCGTGCCAAGGCTGCTCGCCCGGCAGGGACTCAGCCTGGCGGACATCGACTTTTTCGAGATCCATGAAGCTTTCGCTTCCACAGTCCTCAGCATGCT
Organism: Pseudarthrobacter sp. fls2-241-R2A-168; assembly: GCF_030209335.1. Taxonomy (NCBI): domain Bacteria; kingdom Bacillati; phylum Actinomycetota; class Actinomycetes; order Micrococcales; family Micrococcaceae; genus Pseudarthrobacter; species Pseudarthrobacter sp. fls2-241-R2A-168. The sequence goes on along the minus strand of NZ_JARVSG010000035.1, from coordinate 37,108 downwards.
CGCGGCATGGGAGGACGAGGAATTCGGGCGTACCCGGCTGGGCCTGGACGGCGCTTTCGGCAAGATTGACCGGTCACGGTTGAACGTCAATGGTTCCTCGCTCGCCGCCGGCCACCCGTTCGCCGCGACGGGCGGCAGGATTGTCGCTTCCCTTGCCAAGACGCTCCATGCCAAGGCCAACGCCGAGGGCCGCCCCGTCCGGGGCCTGGTCTCGGTATGCGCTGCCGGTGGACTGGGCGTGGCCGCAATTCTGGAATCACTGTAGGGGCACGGATGACTGACACATATGCGCAACTCGTCAACCAGGGCCTGGGCCGGAACGTTGCCAGGAAGCTGGGGCTGCCCCAGCCCGCCGTCCTGCGCCGGTACGAGCCCGGTCAACCCCTGATCACCGGGCCAGTCCTGGTCCAGGGAGACACCCCCGGCGCCGACAAACTGGCCGCCGAACTGCTGGCATGGGACCTCGACGTCCGGAGGCACGCTGTTCCGCGCGAGAAGCTTGGGGCCATCATCCTGGTCCTGGACGAAGTGGCCCGCCCCGAAGACCTTGGGAAACCCATCCTTACCGTCGCCGCGTCCCTCCGGGACCTTGGCCCCGGTGGCAGGGCCATCACCGTATCCCGGCCCGCGTCCGACGCAGCCACACCAGCCCAGGCCGCCGCACGGCAGGGGGTGGACGGCTTCCTGCGCTCCCTTGCGAAGGAACTGCGCGCCGGTGCCACCGGCAATGGCCTGCTCCTGGCGCCGGAGGTGGAGACAACAAGCCCCGGTACGCTGGCGGCAATAAGGTTCTTCCTCTCGGGCCGGTCCGCTTTTGTGGATGGTCAGTTCCTCACGGTATCCACTACGGCGGGAGAACCGCCCCGCAACGTTGAGAAGCCGCTGGAAGGAAGGATCGCCGTCGTCACCGGAGCAGCCCGGGGCATCGGTGCGGCTATCGCCAGGACCCTGCACCGCGATGGCGCCACGTTGGTCCTGGTGGATATCCCCGCGGCCGGGGACCATCTTGCCGAAGTGGCCAACGAGGTCAAGGGCACCGCCCTCCAGCTGGACATCAGCAGGGACGACGCCGGGCAGCGGATCCTTGAGCATGCCTCGCAGCGGCACGGGCGCCTCGACATCATGGTCCACAATGCGGGCATCACCAGGGACAAGCTCCTCGCCAACATGGACGAGTCCCGCTGGAGGTCAGTGATTGAGGTCAATATCGCAGCGCAGCTCCGGATCAACGAGGCCCTGCTCGCGTCAGGAAACTTCCGCTCGTCACCCCGGATAATCTCCGTCGCGTCCACCAGCGGCATTGCCGGCAACCGCGGCCAGACAAACTACGCGGCCTCCAAGGCAGGCGTGGTGGGAATGGTCCGGGCAACTGCGCCAGTGATCGCCGCCCACGGGGGCACCATCAACGCCGTCGCCCCGGGCTTTATCGAAACGGAGATGACGGCCCGGATTCCCTTCGCCCTGCGGGAGATGGGCCGACGCCTCAACTCGCTGCAGCAGGGTGGACAGCCCACTGACGTTGCGGAGACCATCGCGTTCCTGGCCAGCAACGCCGCCGGAGGCATCAACGGCGAGGTGCTTCGGGTCTGCGGACAAAACCTGGTGGGGGCATGATGCCCCCACAGCCGGTCATCCTCGGGGAGATGCCGTCGCTGTCGAAGCTGTACGTCAACGCCGCAGCCCAGGCGGCACGGCGGCGCCTGCTGGGGACCCACGATGGCTCTGACCTGCCGGCCGAAAGCCATGAGGTGCGCGGAGTGCGGGTGGACGTTGGCAACCTCACTGCCTACCAGCACCTCATTGGCGAATCCGCCAGTGACGTCCTGCCGGCCGGCTTTATCCACGCCCTCTCGTTCCCCCTCGCCATAAGTCTGATGAACAGGGACGACTTTCCGCTTCCGCTGTTGGGCATGATCCACCTCCGGAACAGCGTGGAACAACGTTCGCCGCTGCTTTTCACGGACTTGTTGGACATCACCGCCCACGTGGAGAACCTGCGCGGGCACCGTGCCGGCACCCAGGTGGATGTGGTCAGTGAAGTGCGGCGGGCAGGTTCCGCGGACACTTGCTGGCGGGGCGTCTCAACCTACCTCGCCAAGGGGGTCTTCCTGCCCGGAATCGACAAACCCTCGGCGGCGCCCGCGCGTGCTGACTTCAAGGCACCCGATCCCACGGCGCTGTGGCAGCTGGGGGTCGATACCGGCCGGGCGTACGCGGCTGTGTCCGGCGACTTCAACCCCATCCACCTCAGCGTGCTTTCAGCAAAGGCTTTGGGGATGCGCCGCTCCATCGCCCATGGCATGTACCTGGCGTCCAGGGCCCTCGCCGACGTCGGCGCTGTCCGCGGGGATTCCTTTACGTGGGAGGTGGACTTTGAGGCGCCGGTCTTCCTTCCCTGCCGGGTGGCCCTGGATATCACCTCCGTTCAGGGAAGTGCCGGGACATGGGAGCGTTCCGAATTCACCGCCTGGAACCCCCGGTCGGGCCGCCGTCATTTCAGCGGCTCCGTTGCCCTGCTCTAGACCCTGGTCTTAGGACGCCGGGGCGTCAGTTCCCGGACGGACGGAACGCAGGATCCGGTGCAGGCTGAGGAGGATCGATTCGGACGCAGGCACGGCGCCCTGGTCCAGCTCCCTGGCGGCGGTGGTTGCCATGCACGCTTCCACCGCCGACTTGGCAGCCGTGAAACGCTCCGCCTGCCGGTCCTCATCGTCGGTGCTGAAGGAACACAACAGTTCGCCGGTGGCGGTGATGGCGTCGGCGAGCGGAACGTTGTCCTCCAATGGGACGGTGTACGGCACATCGCTTTCCCAGATCACGTCGGACAGCACGTCCGTCATGTCCTGGACGTGGAACGAGACCCTTTCCAGTTGGCGAAGGTTGCGGTAGTCACGGTCGATGTCACGGGGGTGGAGCTTGCGCCGGGGGTTCGCCCTTCGGCTGGCGTCCGCCTCCTTGACGAGGTGCCGGACCGACCGGGTGGCCGATGCCAGCTCGTCGGAACGGCGGGACCATTCTTCGTGCTCGGGCGGCCACTCTTCCTTGAGCGCGGTGCCCATATCCGTCATCTGCCGGCCCAGCGCGAGGCGGAGGTCGTCCAGGCTGGCCGCTGCGGCTTTGAGGTGGAGCGGGGGAAAGACCAGGAAGTTGACGGCAATGCCCACTGCGACGCCGGCACCCATCTGCACCAGGTAGCCGAAGGAAAAGTCGTCGGCATTGCTTCCGCCCACCAGCAGGACCAGCAGGGCCGCCGTCGGAATCCAATCGCTGCCTGAACCGAGGCCCGGCAAGCCGCCCAGCAGCACGCCTATCCCCATAAAAATGGCCACCGTCAGTGGTGACGGGTCCGCAATGTGCACCAGGACCACGGCGAGCCCGATGCCCACGGCCAGTCCGGTGAGGGCCTGCACGCCCTGCCGGACCGAGCCCGCCACGTTGTGGTACATGGCCACCAAGGCGCCCAGGGGCGCGTAGTAGGCATAGTGGGACGCGCTGCCAGGCATCAGCGGGGCGATGAGGAATGCCAGCCCGGCGGCCAATGCCGCTTTTGCTGCCAGTTGCAGGCGCTGCGCAGCGAACGCGGCGGACAGTCCTTCCACCGCCTGCTTTAAGAAACGGGTCCCCCCGGCCCACCGGATTGCCGGTCGTGCTTGAGTTTTGACCATCCGCCCCACACTAGGGCGCCTTGTCCGCAACCACAAAAGCGCAGGTCAGGGCTGCAGAAAACCGGCTGGAGCGGCCCGTTCAGGAGGAAACAGCAGCCGAACGGCGCACAGCAGCTGCCAGCTGGTGCGCCTTTCCGGGCGTCCGCCCGTCCTCCGCGCGGCGGGGAACGTAACCGAAACCGAGGCCGTAGGCGGGGTCGGCGAACCCGAGGGCGGCGTTGGCGCCCTCATGGCCGAAGGCACGGTGGCTGCCGAAGTCCCGGGACGGATGCGGTTTCATAAACACCACGGCGAAGGCGTTGTCCAGGCCGGATGAGCGGTCCAGGCCCCACACCTGCTCCTGGGACATCAGGTCCAGCGTTTGCGGACTAAGGAAAGCGCCGGTGCCGTCAATCCCGGTGGTGGCCGCGGCGTAGAGCCGGGCCAGCCCCTCCGCCGATCCCACCCCGCCGGCCGCAGACATGCCTTCACTCCGGACGCTGCGGATATTGGGCAGTTCCATGATGGTGCTGACCGGCGCGTTGCTGTTCAGTCCTTCCAGGCTGAGCGGATCCACCCATGGCCCTTCCGCCTCGGCGGTATAGAGGACGTCCCGGTACCGGGGCTCCAGCTCCGCGGGCAGGCCAAGGAAGAAGTCGATGCCCAGCCGTGTCCGGATCCGCCGTTCGTAGATGCTTTGCAGGGATTCTCCGGCCGTCCGGCGGCACAGTTCCTCCATGATGATCCCGATGGTCAGGGCATGATAGCCGAATTGCCGGCCAGGCAGCCAGGAGGGCCGCGCAGCCGCCAGCCGGGCAGCAGCATCGGCAGTGGTGAACTCATCCAGGGCGAACCCACCCTCCACACCCATCAGGCCGGCCTGGTGGGACAACGCCTGCCGCACCAGGAGACGGTCCTTGCCGTGGACGCCAAACTCGGGCCAGTACTTGGTCACGGGGGCGTCGAGGTCAAGCAGGCCGTCCTGGACCAGGAGTGCGATCACCATGGCCGCCACTCCCTTGGAGCAGGAGTAGGCGCCCGTGATGGTTTGCTGGTCCATATCCGGGCCACCGGCCAGCCGCACCACCTGCGACCCGTTCCGGTACGCGGCCAGCTGTGCACTGTAGGTCGGGTCCCCGGCCAGGAACGATTCGAACAGCTCCACGACATTTTCGAAACCGGGTGCTACAAAACCCTGAGAAGTTTGCATCCGGCCAGTCTAAGCGAGCAAGCGCTTTCCCTTACAGTGTCGCGCCGTGGCCCGGCGCAACTTCTTCACCCGGTTTCACCGGGCCAGGCGGTGTTCCGTCGCCAAAGGGCCTGCCGCCCAGGGACTCGCGGCCGTGTGGCTCAAGCCACCCGCCAAGGGCAGGACCGGCGGGAACGATCCCGGTGGGATTGATGTCCTCGTGCACGATGTAGTAGTGCTGCTTGATCTGCACAAAGTCGATGGTGTCCCCAAATCCGGGCGTCTGGAAAAGGTCCCGGGCGTATCCCCACAATGCGGGCATCTCGCTGAGTTTTTGACGGTTGCACTTGAAGTGGCCGTGGTAGACGGCGTCGAACCGGGCCAGGGTGGTGAACAGCCGCACGTCCGCTTCGGTGATCGTGTCGCCCACTAGGTAGCGCTGGCCGGACAGGCGGTCCTCCAGCCAGTCCATCGCGGCCCAGAGCCGTTCATACGCCGACTCGTATGCCTGCTGGGAGCCGGCGAAGCCGCAGCGGTAGACACCGTTGTTGACCTCTGTAAACACCCTCTTATTAACCTGGTCGATCTCGTCCCGGAGGTGCTCGGGGTACAGCACAGGTGCGCCGGGACGGTGGAACCTGGTCCATTCGGTGGAGAAGTCCAGCGTGATCTGCGGGAAGTTGTTGGTCACCACTTCACCAGTGGCCACGTCGACGATCGCGGGGACGGTGATACCCCGCGGGTAGCCCGGGAACCGCTTGAAAAAGGCCTCCTGCAGGCGTTCGATGCCCAATACCGGGTCCACTCCGCCGGGGTCAAGGTCAAACGTCCAGGACCGGGCATCGTGCGTGGGACCGGGCTGGCCGAGGGAGATCGCATCCTCCAGTCCCAGGAGGCGGCGGACAATCACGGTTCTGTTGGCCCAGGGGCAGGCCCTCGCGGCGATGAGGCGGTACCGTCCAGCCTCGACCGGCCAGCCAGGTTCCCCGTTGGGTCCCGGCCTGCCGTCCGCGGTGATGCGGTCCTCGATGTAGTTGGTGTCGCGGTTGAACTCGGCTCCGCCCGTGACGTAGGAGCCTCGCGTGCTGTAATCAGTGGTTCTGCCGCCTGCCCTTTGCTGGGCGTTTTCCGTTTCCTGGCTCATAAAACAAGCCTATGCGCCCCGCGGCAGGATTGTTGAGATCGGCTGCCAGGCCGCCAGCCAGGATGCGGCCACAAGGACCACGAACATGAGGATCCAGATGCCGGAAGGCACTACCGTTGCACGGTACAGCAGGTAGGCATCGGACGTGGCAAGCCTGTCCCTCCGGCGCAGGTGGACGTGCGTGAGTTTGCCGAGGTCCCGCACCGCACCAATCAGGAGTACCAGGCCCACGATGACGGCGACATGGCCCACGTACGCTGCCGGAACGAGGACAATCAGCGCGATGCAGCCAAGGATGGCTCCGGTGGTGATGAGGAAGCCCGCAGCGTTGCGAAGGAAGACCAGTGTGGCGGCCAAGGCAACGGCGCTGGCCGCGACGGCGGCCGGCCCCCAGCCATTGAAACCACACCATACGAAGGCAGCACCAATCATGGCAGGCGTGGGGTAGCCCCAGAAGCAGGACCAAACGGTGGCGAGCTTGCTCCGGCTGTAGGTGGTGGTGGTTCCGGAATGGTCAAGCCTGAGCCGGATTCCGGCGAGCCGCTGTCCGCTCGTTACGGCGGCAAAGGCGTGTCCCAGTTCGTGGGTTGCGGTAGCGAGCAGGCCCACATACCTCCAGGACCGGCGGGGGATGGCCAACGCAGTGGCGATGGATACCACCAGCAGCAACTCAGTGCTGGTAATGGTGGGGATATCCGTCTGGCTGAACGCGGTGAGCACCCGGGCCCAAAAGTCATTGGGGAGGCTCACGGGGTGTGGTCCGGGGAGGTGTGGGCTTTTTCGGGCATAAGCCCCTACGGTACTAGGGATGGCTGGGTGCGGCCGCAGTACCCTGCCGCCCCGCGAACAAGGGCCAACATAAAACAAGGAACAGAGGAAAACCGTGTCATCACTGAAAGAACGGCTGCAGGCCGACGTGGTCATCCACATGAAGGAGCGCAACAAGACGGCGCTCACCACCGTCCGGAACGTCCTGGGCGAAATCGAGACCCGGGAGAAATCGGGTAAGACGCCGGTGCAGCTTGATGACCTGCAGGTGACGTCCCTGCTGCAGAAGGAAGCTGCGAAGCGCCGCGAAACGGCGGGAATCTACACGGAAGCCGGCCAGCCGGACCGTGCCGCGGCGGAGATCGCCGAGGCGGAAGTCATAGAGTCCTACCTGCCGCAACCGCTGTCGCAGGAGGAAGTCGAAGCGATCGTGGATGAGGTCATGGCCGGGCTGCGCGACGCGGGCCGTGAACTGACACCGCGGCAGATGGGCGAAGTCATGAAACCTGTGACGGCGGAGGTGGCGGGGCGCTTCGACGGCAAGGAAGTCAGCCAGATCGTGCGGCGGAAGCTCGCTTAAAGCCGAGAGGCACGTCTCCCAATGGGACGTGCCTCTTGCTCAGTTGAGGGAATGGCTGAATCCGCCGCTCCACATGACCGCCTGGTCAGCCCTCGCACTCGGTGCAGTAGCTGTGGCCGTCCTTCTGGCGCGCAATCTGCGAGCGGTGACGGACCAGGAAGCATGAGTAGCAGGTGAATTCGTCGTCCGCCTGCGGAATGACCTGCACCACGAGCTCCTCGGCGACGAATTCGCCGCCGGGTACGCCCGCACCGTCCAGGCCGTCAGCTTCGTCCAGCTCAAGCACAACGCTGCGTGCGTCGGGAGCATTGGCTGACTGGAGCTGCTCGAGTGAGTTGTCCTGCGATTCCTTGACGTCGGAACGCAGTTCATCATAATCGGTTGCCACTTTGGGTGCTTCTCTTTTCTTTGGTTCGTCTGTCGCGTATGAAACGTACAGCATCATCCGGGTATTCCCCAATAGCCGGAGTATATTGACCGCCGCCTGGGTAGGGTCAGAGGAAGGCCGGCGCAGCATCCGCTGTGCTGTTCCGGCCGCAGGAGCAGGGGAGGCCGCAGGAAAAGAAGCGGCCCCGGCTTGAGTCGAAGGGGTTTATGTGGAGCAGCTGACTGCAGAATTCGGTGGTGCCGGGCGGGCCGGTATGGGTGTGGGCCCCGTCCTTGAGAAGTTCGATGAAGTGTACAGGATTGCGGTCCTGCGCGGCGGTGGACTGGGTGACCTGATTTTTGCCATCCCTGCCATGGCCGCCCTGAAAGCGGCGTATCCGGAGGCTTCCATAACGCTTCTTGGCACTCCGGCGCACGAGGCACTGATTGCGGCGACGAAAAGCCCGGTGGACGAAGTCTGTGTCCTGCCCTTTTCCGAAGGCGTCCGGCCAGGCGAGGAAAACGAGGAAGAACTGGACCGTTTCTTCCAGGAGATGCGTGCGCGCCGCTTCGATCTGGCGGTCCAGCTTCACGGCGGGGGACGGTACTCGAATCCCTTCCTGCTGCGCCTCGGAGCCCGGCATACGGTAGGAACCCGCACGGCCGATGCGGCGAGCCTGGAGCGTACGGTCCCTTACCTCTATTACCAGCATGAACCGCTGCGGGCTTTGGAAGTTGCGGGTTTCGCCGGGGCATTTCCCGTTGACCTTGAGGCCCGGCTCGCTCCGGCGGAGGGGCTGCGCGCCCTTTCCGGAACAGCCGACGACGGCACCCAGCCTTTGGTGGTGATACATCCCGGCGCCACCGATCCCCGCCGTCGCTGGCCCGTAGAGCGGTTCGCCGAACTGGCGGCGGCCTGCGCCGCAGACGGATTCCATGTGGTCGTTGTGGGGGACGGCAGTGAGCAGGAGATAGGCGCGCGCATCGTCGAACTGGCCGATTCGGGACAGGTCCGGTCCGTGGCGGGAAAACTGGACATGGCAGGTCTGGTGGCGCTCCTGGCCAGGGCAGCGGTGGTGGTGGGAAATGACAGCGGCCCGCGGCACCTGGCGCAGGCCCTTGGTGTGCCCACCGTGGGAATCTTCTGGGCTGGCAATGTCATCAACGCCGGGGCGCTGGGCAGGAGCCTCCATCGCCTCCACGCCTCCTGGGTGACTGCCTGCCCGACATGTGGGATTGATGTCACACAGGTGGGCTGGACGGCACCACGCTGCCCGCATGACGATTCCGTGGTGGCCGGAGTGGCCGTCCGCGATGTGCATGAGGACGTCCGCAGCCTGGCGGCAACTGGCGTGGGCGGGCTGGGCGTATGAGCAACGCGGGAACTGGACCGGCCATGGCGCCCAATGGAGTGCAGGATGGCAAGCCTGAGCTCCTGGTCCTCCGGGCCCTCAAACTAGGCGACCTGCTCGTTGCGGTTCCGGCACTCAAGGCCCTCCGGAGGACCTTCCCGGAGCACAGGCTGCGGTATGCGGCCCAAGGATGGTTGTCCGAGGCGCTGGGCCTGGTGGGTGGTTATGAGCTTTTCCCCACCCATGGCCTTGATGAGCCGTTGGCCATGGAGCCCGGCGTAGTGGATGTGGCCGTGAACCTGCACGGCAGCGGGCCGGAGAGCCAGGACCGGATCGAGGCCCTGCAGGCCAGGCAGACGATCGGGCACCGGAGCCAGTACCGGGATGGGCCGCCCTGGCGCGCGGAACTGCACGAAAGGGAGCGCTGGGTCACGCTCCTGGAGTGGCACGGCATCGAAGCTGATCCCCTCGATATCCACCTGAACCGACCCCATGTGCCGAGCCCGGTTCCCGGTTCCACCGTCCTGCACGTGGGAGCGGCCTACGGCAGCCGCCTCTGGCCGGCCGAGCGCTTCGCGGCAGTTGCCTCCACCCTTGCCGCGGCGGGGCACAACGTCGTCTTCACGGGCGGGAGCGGTGAACGGGACCGTGCCCTGGACGTCTGCCGCCGGGCTGGTTTTGCTGAGGACACGGTGCTGGCGGGGCGGCTGGGGCTGGCCGAATTCGCGGCCACCATCGCAGCTGCGCGGCTTGTGATCTCGGCGGATACCGGAGCGGCCCACCTGGCATCCGCGTATGGCACCCCGTCAGTGGTGCTGTTTGGCCCGGCTCCACCCGAGATCTGGGGCCCGCCCCCGGGGCCGCACGTCGTCCTGACCCGGGCTGAGCTGAGGCGTGGCGACACCTTCGCAGACCAACCCGACCCCGCACTTCTGGCTGTCACTGTCCAGGACGTCATGGCGGCGGCGCGCGGGTTGGGCGTGATGTAGGGCAGGAAAGCCCAAGCCAACCTTGGTGTGTACGGGCCCTCTTGTTTGGGGCCGTGGACCCCTAAAATGAAGCTATGGGCATTGAGTTCGGGATTGCCTTGGTGTTGTTCACCGCCCTGCTCTGGGTCGTGGTCACTTTCGCCATCCTGTCCGGCATTGACCGGCCGGAGCGGAAGGCCCGGCGCCAGGAACGGAGAGCGGACCGGGCCGAAAAGCGCAGGATCAGGTACCGTCCGGTGGCCGGCGGGTCCCGGCTTGCGCACCGAGGCAAGCAATCGCGCACCCTGCACCCGCACTGATGCCGGCAGCGGTCATTGCGCTACAACAAGCGAATGCGGGCCCGCGTGGGGAAGCCGGACCAGTCCGGCGATGGCCTGAGCTATCTTTCTTCCGCCCTGGGCCGACGGCTCGATGGGGTTCGCATAGTCCGCGTCCTGGCTGCAGATGAGCCGCAGGTCTATCAGTGCTGCTCCATGCGAGAAGGCGGCCCTGGTGATGGAGTCGTTGAAAAGGGCCAGCGCCGCCTTGATGACCTTCTGGTTCGGCTCCGAGGAAGGTGTGTCGTAGATGGTGCATACCGCTGTCGGCAGCCCCTGCGCCAGGACCGCAGGCAGCATGGCCCGGTAGTCGGCGTCGAACCTGTCCCTCGCCGCCGCCAGCAGCAGCAGCGCCGCGGCAACTGAGTCGGGTTGCTCCTGCAACAGCGGCGCATAGCCCAGCGCGTCGTTTCCACCGACGCTCACCACGACGTGGCTCGCGTCCGCAGGCAGGCGGCTAACCTGGCGGGCGACGCCGGTGATGACGTCCCCGTCGATCGCCAAAAGGGAGCATTTCCAGCCCGGCAGTTCCTGCCGCAGCTGGGTGACCACGTCCGGGCCGCCATCAACGTAGGCGCCGTTGTCGAAGATGGAATCGCCCAGCAGCACCACGTGGCCCGGCTTCCGGCCCTGACCGTCCGCATTATCCATTGCTGCCATGTTCCACCCGTGACTCGATATGGGCCACCTGCGTGGCGGCGGCCTGTCCGCCGTGCCGGGCAGCCAGGAACGCCGCCAGCGCAGGGTTATCGATATCGCGCGCCAGCCAGGGAACTGCCTGCGCCGCCGCTTCGTCGCCGAGCACAGCCCTGTGGGACTGCCCCCGCACCACGAATTCCCGCATCCCGCTCCGGCTCGCCAACTCGGCCAGCCGCTCCACGAACGCGGAGGCGCGCGGTGACCGGCTGGCAATGGAAACCTCTGCTGCTGTATCCAGGAGCCGGGCGGAGTACCAGAGATACCAGGGATTGGGCCCGAGGCCCCGGTCGATCCAGTGTGCGGCAGCAGTCAGGTCGCCGTGCTCCATAAACAGGCGCGCTTCGGCACCGGCTGCCAAAGCCATGTAGCAGTGATCACCGGCCAGCTCGGCCATCACCCACGACCGGTCGATCAGGGCCGCAGCCTCCTCCAGCTGGCCCGATGCCAAGTACGCCTCTCCGCGGAGCCCGGCCACAAACGGCTCGAACGAGGTCCAGTGCTCCTCTGCAATCCAATCCTGTGCACGGTCCAGGGTCACGGCCGCCTGCTTCAGCTCTCCACGAAGCAGGAAGACCCGTCCCAGCAGCGCCGCACTGAACGCCTGCTGCCGCCGGCTTCCCAAAGCCTCAGCCAGCCGCCCGGACTCCACGAGCGCGGTCACGGCGGCGTCGTACCGGGCGGTGTCGGAGGCCAACATGCCTTGGATGGCAAGGACCCGCGCCTGTTCATCCAGGAATCCCTCGGCCGCAATCATCGCCCGGTCCAGCCAGCCGGCGGCACGGTCCGGCACACCCCGCTGCACGGACAAGTAGCCCAGCTCGCGGTAGGCGGCAGCGGCGGTGCGTGAGGCGCCTACGGGGCCTTCCGCCTGCAACGCGCGGTGCAGGAAGTCCGCCACCTCAGCGCCGCGGCCGCCCGCCTGGTGGATCAACGCCCCGGACAATGCCACCAAGGACTCTGCGAGCAGATGATCATTCCCCGTGCCGCGTGCCAGCACCACGGCCAGGCGCAGCTGCTCAAGCCCCCGGTCCACGGCACCCGCCCAGAGCGATGCCCCGCCCGCATCCAGGTAGGAACGCACCGTCGCAGGCGTGGCCGGCATCAAGGGGTCCTTCTGCGGGGCCGCGTCAGACAATGCCTGCCGGACCTCCGCGGGCAGCGGCAGGCCCAGCTCCTGCCGGTAGAGGTCCCCGCACTTGGTGACATGCTGCCGGGCGCGGCGGTGCTCGCCCATGGCCACAAGAGCCTTGACCAGGACGGCGTTGCAATCTGCATGGAAGGGATCCCGCTCAAGGGCGAGGGTTGCGAGGTCCGCAGCCAGCCCGGGAGTGCCCGCAGCCAGGGAAGCCAGTGCTGCCTCATACAGCAGGGACTGGACTACGTTGTCGAAGCGGTAGCGCTGGTCCGCCAGCCAGGAGTCGAAGACAGGGCAGTCAGCGAAGGACAGCCCCTCCAGCAACTGTCCGGTGAAGCCGCGGGGGTCCATGCCGGTGTTGGCGGCCGGGTCCAGTACTTCCAAGGCGTCACACTGCCAAGGAGGCTCGAGTACCAGCCGCAGGGGATCGCCGCCCACCGTCACTCCGTCCAGGGCGCGCCGCAGCTCGGACAGGTTCCAGCGCAGGGCACCCAGGGGATCGGCAGCATCGGGAAAAAGCAGCGATGCCATACGGGGTCTGCTGGTGCCTTCGCCCTGCAGCGCAAGGTATGCCAGCACCGCCCAGGCCTTGCGGCCCCTGGGCTGGAGTGGAGTAGCACCAAGGGACTCGATCACAGGAGGACCGAGGAGCCGAATCCATTTCCCGGCCATAGGGCCCATGCTACTGCCGCCCGACCCGGGCGTCTTTAGGGGTCACACGCTTGCTCACACGCCCGCCGCACACACTGGCATCACCACATCCACCACTCACACGAGGTGTAACCATGGAACTGCTCGGACTGCTGCTCTTTGTACTCTGGGTCCTCATAACCACCGTCTGCACGGTGTTGGCCGACGGCCGGGGCCACACGCCCAACGTCCGCTCCACAGCGCCGTGGACGGCCGGTGACCTACCGAGCGAGCCCTACAGGGCGCTTCTGATGTAGGTTCTCCAGTCCGGCCAACAAGGAGTTCGACGGCGGGAACCGGCTGGCCTGCCGGCTCCCGCCGTCGCTTGCGCGCGTCGGCGAATGCTGTGACGGCGCATGGGTGCTTGCCGGATTGGGAAAACGCGGGAGACTGGAGGTCACCACGACGAAAGCGGACCACCTTGATCAAGCTCCAGCAGGACGCCGACGGCTTCATCCGAATGAACCGGCACTTCCCAGAGAATCTCACTGTCACCGTCATCTTCACCGATGGCGCTACGGAGGAGTTCCCGGGCCGCCGGCTCAACCGTGCTTACGACGACGCTCTGGCTGAATACCGCGCCCAGAACCACCTGGATGCCAAAGGCTTCCAACGGTCAGCCCAGAAGAAAACAGGCTCAGGGAACAAGATCGACTTTGTGCGCGTCCACCCTGGAATGGGCCGGCAGGAATAGCAGAAGCTCAAGAAGGGCAAGGAACACAGCCGGCGGGGTCAGCTCCGCCAGGAGCCTGTTTACGTCACAGCGGGCGCTTGGCGATTTTCTTGACCCAGGCGGGGGACTCGAGGCCCTGCTTCTTATCAGTTGAGAGTCGAAGGCGGGCGGCCCGAACGATGACGCGTTCCTGTGCGGGGGAGACGTAGGGTTTCTGCTCGCCGTCGGACGTTTTCTTTTCCGCTACTGCACTCATCGATCCTCCTTCAGGTCCTCGTCCACTTCATTGTCCGGCAACGGAGGCAACAGGTCCAGTGTGGCCTCACCGTTGGCCAGTGGACGCGTCCAGGCTTCGGCAATGATTTGGGCCTCTTCCGGGCCGGCAAGGTTGCTGGTGCTGAGCAGCTCCAGCACGGCGAGGCCGATGTCTTGTTTCTCGGGCTTGTTGTCCACCGAGGCTTCCAGGGCCCGCTGGGCCCTGCGCCACCATTCGGCACGGCTGTCGGCTTCAGCTTTTTGCCGCAGGGCCCGATCGTCCGCGACGGTCCGCTGCCGAAGGGTATTCCAGCCAATAAAGGCGGCCAGCAGGGCACCGAGCACCACGGCCAGCGGACCCAGGGCGGCAACGATCTGCCACCACTCTGCTGGTCCGCTGTCCAAAGTGACATGGACCGGGCCTGGCGACGGTGTGCTGTTCACACACCCAGCCTAAGTGCCGCCACCGACAGTCCCGTACGGCTCTGCCTGTAAAGGGCGCACTGCCGTCCGATGTCACGTGCGTTAAAAGAGTGGTGGATGTCACTCCAGCCATCAGTGCGGAGCCAAAATACGGGGGTTGTTAAGACACAAAGAAGCCCCGGAAAGTCAGTGATTTTCCGGGGCTTCCGTTTGTGCGCGGAGGGGGACTTGAACCCCCACCCCCTTTCGAGGACTAGCACCTCAAGCTAGCGCGTCTGCCATTCCGCCACCCGCGCAGGTGGTATTTCGGGAACCGTTTCCGCCTTTCAGCGTTTCGCATCTCTCCGAAGCAGCGAGAAAAACTCTAACACGACTTTCCGGGAACAACGAATCGGGCCAAATGGGTAGGCTGAGGGCAGCGAACCGGCGCATGCCCACCCGTCATTCCCAGTGAGGAGCTTTCATATGCCTGATGTCCTGCCCGAGGATGAAGTTGTCCGAATCTGCCAGGAGCTCATCCGGATAGACACCTCAAACTACGGGGACGGGTCCGGGCCGGGGGAGCGGGCCGCAGCCGAGTATGCCGCCGGGCTCATCGAAGAGGTCGGCCTGGAGACCGAGATCTTTGAGTCTGCTCCCGGGCGGGCGAATGTGGTGACCCGGATGGCCGGCGAGGACCCCTCCGCCAGCGCCCTCGTGGTGCACGGCCACCTCGACGTGGTGCCCGCACTCCGGGACCAGTGGTCCGTGGACCCGTTCGGGGCCGAACTGAAGGACGGGCTCATCTGGGGCCGCGGCGCAGTCGATATGAAGGACATGGACGCCATGATCCTTTCGGTTCTGCGGAGCTTTGCCAGGACGGGCAAAAAGCCCAAGCGGGACATCATCTTCGCCTTCTTCGCCGACGAGGAAGCCGGCGGGGCTTTGGGCGCGCGGTACGCAGTGGATAAGCGTCCGGAACTTTTCGAGGGCGCCACGGAGGCCATCTCCGAAGTCGGTGGCTTCTCGGCAACCATCGGCGGCCAGCGCACCTACCTGCTCCAGACCGCGGAAAAGGGAATCTCCTGGCTGCGCCTGGTGGCGCACGGCCGGGCGGGCCACGGCTCCCAGATCAACACGGACAACGCCGTCACCCGCCTGGCGGCAGCGGTAACGCGGATCGGCGAATACAAGTGGCCCATCGAACTGACCCCCACCACCCGGCAGTTCCTGGATGGCGTGACCGAACTCACGGGCGTGGAGTTCGACGCCGACAATCCGGACCTGCTGCTGGACCAGCTGGGAACGGTGGCGCGTTTTGTGGGAGCCACCCTGCAGAACACCACCAACCCCACGCTGCTCAAGGGCGGCTACAAGCACAATGTCATCCCCGAATCGGCTGAGGCGCTCATCGACTGCCGCACCCTGCCGGGTCAGCAGGAGCATGTCCTGGAAATCGTGCGGGAACTGGCGGGAACCGGGGTGGATGTCAGCTACGTCCATAACGACGTGTCCCTTGAGGTCCCGTTCGCCGGCAACCTGGTGGACTCCATGATCGACGCCCTGCATTCGGAAGACCCTGGCGCCAAGGTGCTGCCGTACACGCTCTCCGGCGGCACGGACAACAAATCCCTCAGCAGGCTCGGTATCACCGGCTACGGCTTCGCACCCCTGATGCTGCCGGACGAACTGGATTTCACGGGCATGTTCCACGGTGTGGATGAGCGCGTCCCTGCGGACTCGCTCAAGTTCGGCGCCAGGGTGCTCAACACCCTGCTCACCAACTACTGAGCAGGTGGCCATGACCCCGGAAGACGTCCTGCCGGACGAGCTGCTGGAACGGATCCGCGGCCGCGCCGCCGGATACGACCGGGACAACACGTTCTTCCACGAGGACCTGCAGGAGCTTGTGGAGGCCGGTTACCTGAAGCTATTTGTCCCCGCGGACGACGGCGGAAAGGGACTTGGGCTCGCGGCGGCGGCGCAGTGCCAGCGCAGACTGGCAACGGCTGCGCCCGCCACCGCGCTGGCGGTGAACATGCACCTGGTGTGGACCGGCGTCGCGCAGGTCCTCGCCGCACGCGGGGACTCTTCGCTGGACTTCGTCCTCAAGGAAGCCGCCGCCGGCGAAATCTTCGCTTTCGGCAATTCCGAAGCGGGCAACGATTCCGTCCTCTTCGACTCCCGTACGGCGGCGGAGCCATTGCCCGGCGGCGGCTACGCGTTCACCGGAACCAAGATCTTCACCAGCCTCTCGCCCGCATGGACCAGGCTGGGGATCTTCGGGAAGGACCCGTCCGGCAGGGACGGCGACGGCGAACTCGTCCACGGTTTTATCACCCGGCAGACGCCGGGCTACCGGATCCTTGACGACTGGGACACACTCGGGATGCGCGCCAGCCAGTCCAACACCACGGTCCTGGAAGGCGTTAAAGTCCCGGCAGGCCGGATCTTCCGCAAGCTCCCCGTGGGTCCCAACCGGGATCCCCTGATCTTCGCCATCTTCGCGTGCTTCGAGACGCTGCTGGCCGCCGTCTACACCGGCGTGGGGGAGCGTGCGCTGGCAGTGGGGGTGGAGGCTGCCAAACGGCGTACCTCATTCAAGAACGCCGGCCGTAGCTACGCGCAGGACCCGGACATCCGCTGGAAGGTCGCCGAAGCGGCGATGGCCATGGACAACCTCTACCCGCAGCTGGCAACGGTGACGGCCGACGTAGACAACCTCGCAGACCACGGCCCGCAGTGGTTCCCCAAGCTCGTCGGCCTGAAGGTCAACGCGACGGAAACGGCACGCCGTGTGGTGGACCTGGCCATCCGGGTCAGCGGGGGGTCAAGCTACTTCCGCGGCTCCGAGCTCGACCGCCTGTACCGGGACGTCCTGGCAGGCATGTTCCACCCCTCCGACGACGAATCGGCCCACAACACGGTCGCCACCGCCTGGCTGGGGCCGCTGGAAGAGTAGACGTTCCGCTGGACTCTTTATGTCCTAGACGGTCCGCTGGACCTGCATGACGCGGCGGCGGAGCCAGAAGCGCCTGCCTCCGCCCATATACAGTTTGCTGCGCTCGAGCTCCCACTTGCCGTATTCGGAGTGCTCCACCAGGCGGCGGCGTGCCTCATGCAGTGAATCCACAGGGCTGACCGTCAATACGAGGTACTCGTACTGCTTCGCATAGTCCCGTTCCCGCTGGACCGAGCTGGTGAGAAATTGTTCCTTCATTTGCTCTCCATTTTCGTCCTTTTCCGGCTAACGTGAAGTCATGAGCATCGATCCGCGTGTCGCGCTTCAGTCCTTGACCACCGCTTTGGAAGAACACCTTATAGCAGCATCGAACCGCCGCGGAGATGGAGATCCCTCCGTCGAGGCGGCTTTTTTTGCGGTTGCCGATGCCTTCGAAGTCTATGAGGACGCCCTCTACGAGGCCTACAACGAGGTCACCCCGCTGCAGGTCTTTGATGACGAGGACGAAGAGGATGAAGAGAGCGCCGTCGATGACGAGGACCTGGAAATCGTCGAGGACCGGAACCTCTGACCCAAAAGCCACACCACGGACCGGCCGAAGCCCTAGTTGACTGCTGAAGCGTCCTCCAGGGCGCAAGCAATTTCGGGCGGCAGCGGTGTCAACTGCGCATCCAGAATTTCCTTCAGCTGCGCAGGTGTGCGGGGCCCAACAATCGCGGTGGACACACCGTGCTGCGACAACAGCCAGCTAAGGGAAACATCCTGCGGTGTCCGGCCCAGACCTTTGGCTGCCATGCACACAGCTTCGACCGTCCTGGATGCCTTGCCGTCGAGGTAAGGCTCAACGTAGCCGGCCGCCGCCGCCGACGCTCCGCGGGAACCGGACGGGATGCTGCCGCGGTACTTGCCGGTGAGTACGCCGCGCCCCAGCGGCGCCCACGCCATAAGCCCCAGCCCGGCATCCTCGACGGCGGGAATAAGCTCCGCCTCCGGCTTCCGCTCCAGGAACGAATATTCCGCCTGGACAGCCACCAGCGGAAAGCCCGCAACGGCCGCTGCCTTGGCGGTCTGCCAGCCGTTGAAGTTCGAAACTCCGGCGTAGCGGGCCCGGCCCGTCCGCACCGCGAACTCCAAAGCGGACAGCGTCTCGTCCAGCGGCACATTGCTGTCCCACGCCTGCGCGAACCAAATATCCACGTAGTCGGCGCCGAGCCTTGCCAGACTGGCCTCAAGGCCGCTGAGCATCGCGTTACGTGAGGTGTCCACGCCACGGCGGCCATCCGGCGTCGTCATTCCCGCTTTGGTGGAGATGGAAATCTCGGTGCGGGCCACCACGTCGCCCAGCAGGGAACCAATCATCGCCTCGGAGCGCCCGTCGGCGTAGGACGCCGCAGTATCCACGTGCCGGCCGCCCGCATTCAGGAAGGTACGGAGCAGTTCCGAAGCGTCCTGTTCGTCCGTCTCGCCGGCCCAGGACATGGTGCCTAGGGAAAGGGCGGAAACTCGCAATCCACTGTTGCCGACGAAACGCTGCTGCATAGCAGCAAGCTTACGGGCAGAACCGGCACTGCCATGCCGTAGGGTCTTAGCGTGAACTGGTTTGAGGCGGCCCTGTTGGGCCTTGTGCAGGGACTGACCGAATTTCTACCTATTTCATCGAGTGCGCACCTGAGGATTGTGGGGCAGTTCCTGCCCAATGCCGAGGATCCCGGCGCAGCTTTCACCGCCATCACCCAGCTCGGAACCGAAACCGCGGTGCTCATCTACTTCTGGCGGGACATTGTCCGGATCGTGAAGGCGTGGGCAGGTTCACTGACCGGAAAAGTATCCCGGCAGGACCCGGACGCCCGGATGGGCTGGCTGGTCATCCTGGGCAGCCTCCCCATCATCGTCCTGGGCCTGCTGTTCCAGGACCAGATTGAATCGGTCCTCCGCAGCATGTGGATCGTCGCCACCATGCTGATTGTGTTCGGCCTGATCCTGGCTGTTGCGGACGCCATTGGCAAGCAGAAGCGCGACCTGAACCATCTCACCTACAAGCACGGCATCCTCTTTGGCTTTGCGCAGGCCATGGCCCTGATCCCCGGCGTATCCCGGTCCGGCGGCACCATCACTGCCGGCCTCCTGATGGGCTACACCCGTGAAGCCGCCGCGCGCTACTCCTTCCTGCTGGCCATTCCGGCCGTTTTCGGCAGCGGACTCTTCCAGCTGTACAAAACAATGTCCAAGGAAGGCATCACGGGCCCTTACGGCCTGCCGGAAACAGCCCTCGCCACCGTCATCGCCCTCGTGGTGGGCTACGTCATCATCGGCTGGTTCCTCAAATTCGTTTCCACCCGCAGCTACCGCCTGTTTGTCTGGTACCGGATCCTCCTGGGCCTCGCCCTGTACCTGCTTCTCGGTTTCGGTGTCATCAGCGCCTAGCACTAGGCTTGGTCTGTGAAATCCTGGACTTCCCGCCCTGTCCCTGACGTGCCCGGCAACATGCCTGCCATCCGGTTGTTCGACACTGCCTTAGGGCGCGAGGCAGCCCTGGAACCGGACGGGCAGCCGTCCATGTATGTCTGCGGCATCACCCCTTATGACGCAACGCACATGGGGCATGCGGCCAGCTACGTCGCCTTCGATCTCCTGAACCGGGCCTGGCGGGACGCCGGCCATCCCGTGTCGTACGTCCAGAACGTCACGGACGTGGATGATCCGCTGCTGGAACGCGCCACGGCAACCGGCGTGGATTGGCGGGACCTTGCGGCCAGCCAGATCGAACTCTTCCAAACGGACATGGAGGCACTGAACGTCCTCGCTCCGGACCACTACGTCGGCGCCGTCGAATCCATCTCCCTGATCGTTCCGGAAGTAGAGCGCCTGGTCAGCTTCGGGCTGGCTTACAAGGTGGAGGGCACCAACGGCGAGCCTGACGGCGATGTCTATTACGACGTCGAAGCAGCCGGCAAGCAATCCGTGTCGCCGGACGCCTGGACGCTGGGTTCCATCTCCGGGCTGGCCGAAAGCGAAATGCTGGAGCTTTTCGCCGAACGCGGCGGAGATCCCGGCCGGTCCGGCAAGCGGCAGGCGCTGGATCCTCTGCTGTGGCGTGTGGCGCGGGACGGCGAGCCGAGCTGGCCCGGCGGCAGCCTCGGAGCCGGGCGGCCCGGCTGGCACATCGAATGCACGGTGATCGCGCAGAAGTACCTGCCCTCGCCCTTCACTGTCCAGGGCGGCGGCTCCGACCTCATTTTCCCGCACCACGAAATGGGAGCCGGCCACGCCTATTCCCTGGCCGGGGTTCCGCTCGCAAAGCACTACGCCCACGCCGGCATGGTGGGCCTGGACGGCGAGAAGATGAGCAAGTCCAAGGGCAACCTGGTGCTGGTCTCGAAGCTGCGGGCCGCAGGGGAGGACCCGGCCGCCATCCGCCTGGCCATCCTTGCCCACCACTACCGTTCGGACTGGTCCTGGACTGAAGAAGGATTCGCGGCCGCGAAAGCAGACCTGGCCGCGTGGCGCCAGGCGCTGGCCTTCGCTCCCGCCGGCTCGGCATCCGACCTGATCGCGGAAATGCGCGCAGCCCTGGCTGCCGACCTCAACGCTCCAGCGGCTCTTGCGGCTGTCTCCCGTTGGGCTGAACAAGCGAACGCCGGCGAAACCCCGGCCAGCGGCGAGGACCAGGCATTGGTGCGGGACGCCGTCGACGCCCTCCTCGGCATCCGGCTCTAAAAGAGCTGCCTCCGGACCTGCCCGAATGGCAGGTCCGGAGGCAGTCTCAGGGCTCCGGCGGGCCTGTACCGGCTAGGGCCGGTCCTGCCCCCGGCGTTTGAGGTAGCGTTCAAACTCGCGGGCTATGGACTCACCCGTTGCTTCCGGAAGATCGGCCGTGTCCTTCGCCTCTTCAAGCTGCCGGACATAGGCGGCGATTTCGGGATCTTCGGTGGCCAGTTCGTCCACGCCCCGCTCCCACGCGTCGGCTTCCTCCGCCAGTTCATGCGTGTCCAGCGGCACCTGGAGCAGCTCCTCGATGCGGTGCAGGAGTGCCAGCTGCGCCTTCGGCGAAGGAGCCTGCGCAACGTAGTGCGGAACCGCCGCCCAGAGCGAGACCGTGGGGATGCCGGCCAGCAGCGAAACCTCGGAGAGGACTCCCACGATTCCCACCGGCCCCTCATACTGTGACGCTTCCAGGTTCATACGTTCGCGCAGCGGCCCGTCGTCGGAGGAGGTACTCACGGGAATGGGCCGGCTGTGGGGAACGTCCGCCAGCAGGGCGCCCACCAGGATGACGTAGTCAACGTTCAGCGCTTCGGCATGGACCAGGAGTTCGGCCGTGTACGCGCGCCATTTATAGGACGGCTCGGTGCCCTGGACAAAGATGACGTCCACATTGGAATTGGGGGCGCTGGCTTTGTAGATGCGCGTGGAGGGCCACTTGATCTTGCGTTCGCCGGCAGCGTTCCTGCGGATGGTCGGGCGCGTGAACTGGAAATCGTAGTACTCGTCGGCGTCGATGGACGCTACCTTCTTGCCGCCCCACAGCTTGTTCAGGTACCGCAGCGAGTCGCTTGCGGCCTCGCCGGCATCATTCCAGCCTTCAAAGGCGGCAAGCATCACTGTCACGCGCTGTCCCTCAGGCACAGGCTGCAGGAACCGTTCGCGGGCGGGTCCTGCCCCCGGGTCGGTGGTGTCTCCCTCGAAGCTATTCATTTCTTCACCCTACGTCCAAGGAGCAGCGTGTTGCATTGAATGAAGCGCCGAAAAATGCACTGTCCGCGCCGTATACGGCAGCAACGGGTCCCGTATTCGCCCAAGGCGTAGCCCCAGCTCCCGTTCAGGCTGTCCCCGTAGACTGGGTGGATGCGACAGCCAGCTACACCTTCCCCGCTGAGAGCCGTCCTGTGGGACATGGACGGCACCATAGTGGACACCGAGCCCTACTGGATCGCAGCCGAGCACGCACTGGTTGAAGCCCACGGCGGAACCTGGTCCCATGAACAGGCCATGCAGCTGGTGGGCCAGTCGCTGACATTCTCGGCCGGTCTCCTCCAGCAGGCCGGAGTGGATCTGGGCATACGGCAGATTATCGACACGCTGACCGCCGAAGTGGTGGCGAGCGTCCGGCAGCAGGTGCCCTGGCGGCCGGGCGCCCGGGAACTGTTGGAAAACCTGCACCAGGCGGGCGTGAGGTGCGCGCTTGTCACCATGTCTGAGGGACCCCTGGCCCGTGAAGTGGTGGCCAGCCTTCCCCGCCCGTACTTCGAAGTGGTGGTCACCGGGGACTCGGTTGCGCAGGGCAAACCACACCCCGAGGCCTACCTGAAGGCAGTGGAACAGCTCCAGGAATCCGATCCGGACCTTTCCCTTAAGCACTGCGTTGCACTTGAAGACTCAACTCCGGGCGTGGCGGCCGCGGTGGCCTCCGGCGTGGCCACAGTTGCCATTCCACACATAGTCCCGCTGCCTGAAAGCGAACGCTACATTCTTTGGGATTCCCTGGCCGGCCGGTCCCTGGCCGATCTGGAGGACCTGCTCCTGGCCCGCTCCCGTCCGAAGGAATCCGCTGGGTACGGGCCTGCCCTGCATGAACCCGCAACACTGGAAGGGGCCGGAGCTCCGGGGGCCGTCCATGACTGAGACGGCCACTCCGGTCCGCCGTGAAGGCATCCCGCTGGGCCGGATTGCCGGCGTTCCGGTTGTCCTGGCCTATTCCTGGTTCATCATCGCAGCGTTCACGGTAGTTGTTTTCGGGCCGGTCCTTGATCGGAGCAACCCGGCGCTCGGAGTCAGTGCGTACGTCATCGCGTTCGCCTATGCGGTGCTTCTGCTGATCTCAGTGCTGGTCCACGAACTCGCCCATGCCCTGACGGCCAGAATCTACGGCTGGCCCACACAAAAGATTGTGCTCAACCTGTGGGGCGGGCACACCCAGTTCGACAGCTTCACGGCCACTCCGGGACGCTCCGTCCTGGTGGCATTGGCCGGTCCTGCCGCCAATTTTGTCCTGGCCGCCGGCGCCTGGCTGGTTCATGACTCCGACAGCCTGGGCAGTGTCGCTGAAATGCTCATCAACATCTTTATGTGGTCCAACTTCGTCCTCGGCGTCTTCAACGTCCTTCCCGGACTGCCCCTGGACGGCGGCCGGCTGGTGGAGTCGGCGGTGTGGAAGGCCACCGGCAGCCAGGCCAAGGGCACCGTGGCGGCAGGCTGGGGTGGCCGCGTGATCGTGATCCTGCTCGGCTACTGGTTCATCCTCCGCCCTCTGTTGGCCGGCGGTTCACCTGACTTCGGCAACCTGATGATTACCATCCTGGTGGCCGGATTCCTGTGGATGGGTGCCTCCGCAGCCATCCAGCAGGGAACCCTGCGGGGACGGCTGCACCTGGTCAGTGCGGCAGGATTGTCGACGCCGGCCGTCGGACTGCCAGCCACCGCGTCAGTCCAGGAAGCACTCCGGATGGGAGCGTCGTCGTCTATCTCCGTAGTGGTCTGCGCCGCGGACGGGCGGCCGCAAGGCGTTGTGGATCCGGCCGCCCTGCAATCCGTTCCGCCCGCCGCTGCCGGAACCACGCCCCTGAGTGCGGTGTCCTACGCCCTCGCCGCCGGAGCCTACGTGCCCGAATGGTCGAAAGGGCAGGAACTCCTGCACTTCCTGTCGCAGCTCGAAGGCCGGCACTACGCCGTCGTTGACCACAACGGCAAGGTGACCGGGCTGCTCTCGCAGGAAGCGGTACTGGCCGCCATTACCGGCAGGCGTCCGCGGCCGGATGGGCGCCCGCAGGGCAGGAACCGGTAGAGTTACCTGCCGGCAGTGCATTGCCGCCGCCACAGCCTGACGTCTTCAGCGACGTTCGCGCGGGGGCGCAACAGTTTTACAGGAGCGAGGAAAATCATGAGCAGCGAAACTGCCGTCAACGAAGCCGCCGCGACAGCCCAACCCGGTGTTGGCCCCGGAGCCTCGCAGCCGGTGGGAGCTGCCCGCCGCCGCGGACCCTTCCGCGAAGGCGAACGCGTCCAGCTGACGGACGAGCGCGGCCGGATGAACACCGTCACGCTCGAACGGGGCGGCGCCTTCCATACCCACCGCGGCTTCCTGAACCACGATGACATCATCGGCAAGGTGGACGGCTCCGTTGTGGTGAACAACGTTGGCCAGCAGTACCAGACGCTGCGCCCGCTGCTCTCGGACTTCGTCCTCTCCATGCCCCGCGGCGCTGCCGTTGTCTATCCCAAGGATGCCGGCCAGATCATCACCATGGCGGACATCTTCCCCGGCGCACGGGTAGTGGAGGCGGGCGTGGGCTCCGGCGCCCTGTCCATCTCCCTTCTTCGCGCGGTGGGGGACAGCGGTTACTTGCACTCCTTCGAACGGCGTGAAGAATTCGCGGACATCGCCCGCGGGAACGTCGAGACCATCTTCGGCGGCCCGCACCCGGCGTGGCAGATCACCCTAGGCGACTTCCAGGAGGAAGTTGTCCGGACAGAGGAGCCCGGCTCCGTGGACCGGGTGGTCCTGGATATGCTCGCTCCCTGGGAATGCCTTGACGCCGTGGCAACGGTCCTCGCGCCGGGCGGCGTATGGATCAACTACGTGGCCACCGTCACCCAATTGTCGCGGACAGCCGAAGCCATCCGCGCCGATGGCCGGTTCACCGAACCCGATGCCTGGGAGTCCATGGTTCGCGGCTGGCACCTCGAGGGCCTCGCCGTCCGCCCCGATCACCGGATGGTGGCGCACACCGGATTCCTGCTGGTCACACGCCGGCTGGCCGACGGCGTCACGGGCATCTCCGTCAAGCGCCGCCCTTCGAAGACGGACTTCAACGAAGAGGATGTCAACGCCTGGACACCCGGAGCGGTAGGGGAGCGGCTGGTCTCGGACAAGAAGCTCCGGCGGGCTGCCAGGGACGCGATTGCGGGGACGAACGTCGTGGACACGCCTTAGATCAAGATCTAGTCCATATTTCGGGAGTCTCCATCCCTACCTGCCATCTTGGGGCTAAGGTCTTAATAGAAGCGCAGGAAGGGGCTGATACATCATGGAGACGCCAAACCAGGACTCCGGACGTACACCGGCAGAGCAGTCTGCCGCCAACGACCTCTCGGTTGCCGACCGCCAGGTCAACATCCTCCGGGACAAGCTCAGGCACATCGACCGGCAGTTGGCCGCGGCAACGCAGAACAACACCAAGCTGGTCACCATGCTTGAAGCCGCGAAGGCCGAGATTCTCCGGCTGAAGAACGCGTTGGACCAGGAAGGACAACCTCCTTACAGCTTTGGCACCATTCTCCAGCTGAATCCGCGGCGCCAGCCCTCTCCGGGCAACAGCGGGCAGGCAGCCACCGAAGAATCGGTGGACATCTTTAATGCGGGCCGGAAGATGCGGGTGGGCATCAGCCCGCTGGTGAACATCAACCAACTGGCGGTGGGCCAGGAAGTCCTCCTTAACGAGGCACTGCTCGTTGTGGCCGGGCTTGGCTATGAGCGCGCAGGTGAACTGGCCACCCTGAAGGAAATGCTCGGCGCGGACCGCGTCCTCGTGGTGGGACGGGCCGACGAAGAGCGGGTGGTCCGGCTGTCCGGAGCGCTCCTGGCCGAAAAGCTCCGCGTGGGCGATGCCCTCTCGATCGACTCCAGGACCGGGTACGCGCTGGAGAAAGTGCCCCGGTCCGAGGTGGAGAACCTCGTCCTCGAAGAGGTCCCGGACATCACCTATGAGGATATCGGCGGGCTCGGGCCGCAGATCGAGCAGATCCGCGACGCCGTTGAACTGCCGTTCCTGCACCCCGACCTTTACCGGGAACACGGGCTGAAGGCGCCCAAGGGCATCCTGCTCTACGGCCCTCCCGGCTGCGGCAAGACCCTCATCGCCAAGGCGGTGGCCAATTCGCTGGCCGCCCGCGCGGCAGAGCGCTCAGGAAACGTGGACCTCAAGAGCTACTTCCTGAACATCAAGGGCCCCGAGCTCCTGGACAAGTACGTGGGTGAAACCGAACGGCACATCCGCCTCATCTTTTCCCGCGCACGGGAGAAGGCGTCCGACGGCAGCCCCGTCGTGGTGTTTTTCGACGAGATGGATTCACTGTTCCGCACGCGCGGCACGGGGATTTCCTCCGACGTCGAAACAACCATCGTGCCCCAGTTGCTCAGCGAGATCGACGGCGTTGAGCGGCTGGACAACGTCATCGTCATTGGTGCGTCCAACCGCGAGGACATGATCGACCCCGCCATCCTCCGGCCCGGCCGGCTGGACGTCAAGGTCAAGATCCACCGCCCGGATGCCGAGGCGGCCGCGGACATCTTCAACAAGTACATCACCACGGACCTGCCGTTCCACGAGTCCGACCTCGCCGAGCACAACGGCGACGTCCAGGCCACGGTGGACGCCATGGTCCAGCGCACCGTGGAAGCGATGTACTCCACGGACAAGTCCAATGAATTCCTGGAAGTCACCTACGCCAACGGTGATACCGAAATGCTGTACTTCAAGGACTTCAACTCCGGCGCCGTGGTCCAGAACGTGGTGGACCGGGCCAAGAAGTACGCCATCAAGGACCTCCTCACCACGCACCAGAAGGGCCTTCGGATCGAGCACCTGCTCCGTGCCGTGGTGGACGAATTCCGCGAGCACGAAGACATGCCCAACACCACTAATCCGGACGACTGGGCACGTATCTCGGGCAAAAAGGGCGAACGGATCACATACATCCGCACCATCGTCCAGGGCAAGGCGGGCCAGGAGCCAGGAAAGTCGATCGAAACAATGCCGACCACAGGGCAGTATCTATGACGGCAGCGCAGGAACCCGCCGCCGGGGGTGCACTCCCCGTGGGCGGGGCCATGCGTGTCATGGGAGCAGAAACCGAATACGGCATCCATGCCCCGTCCGCCCCGTCCGCCAACGCCACCATGATGAGCGCCCGCGTGGTGCAGGCGTATGCCCAGGTAACACGCCAGCGTGCCGCCGGCGGCGCGGAAACCCGGTGGGACTATACGGATGAAGAACCCCTGCACGACGCCCGCGGCTGGACCGTGGACAGGGGCTCGGCGCACCCCAGCCAACTCACCGACCAGCCGCCGGTGCTGGATGCCGAAGCGGTGGCACTGGCCTACGGCCGGGAGGAGCTGGAGCTCGACGGGCAGGACGAGTCCGGCACCCTCCTCATGAATATGGTCCTCGGCAACGGGGCCAGGCTGTACGTGGACCACGCACACCCCGAATACTCAAGCCCCGAGGTGACCAACCCGCGGGACGCCGTCACCTGGGACGCGGCGGGGGACCTCGTTGCCCTGGCCACGGTAAGGCGGCTGGCGGCCGACCCCGACCTGCCGCCCGTGAACCTGTACAAAAACAACACGGACAACAAGTCCGTGTCCTACGGCTCGCACGAGAACTACCTCATGCCACGGTCGGTACCTTTTGGAGACATCGTCCGGGGCCTGACGCCCTTTTTCGTCAGCCGGCAGGTCCTTTGCGGATCCGGCCGGGTAGGGATTGGCCAGGACGCATCCGCCCCGGGTTACCAGATCAGCCAGCGGGCCGACTTCTTCGAAGCCGAAGTGGGCCTGGAAACCACCATCCGGCGTCCCATCATCAACACCAGGGACGAGCCGCACGCGACCGCGGACAAGTACCGGCGCCTGCACGTGATCATTGGCGACGCCAACCTCAGCCAGGTCTCCAACTACCTGAAATTCGGGACCACCTCCCTGGTCCTCAGCCTGATCGAGGCAGGTCTTGCACCGAAGGTCGAGGTCCACGAACCCGTCTCCGCCCTGCAGGCAATCAGCCACGATACCTCCCTGACCGCCACCGTCCGGCTCACGGACGGCAGGCGGGTTACGGCCCTGGACCTGCAATGGATGTACCACGAGGCAGCGGCCAAGCTGGCGCAGGACACCGGCGTGGGCGACGCCCTAGACGGTGACGGGCACACGCATGACGTCTTGGACCGCTGGGCCACGGTGCTCACCCAGCTGGACAACGACCGGGCAGCTGCCGCCAGCTCCGTGGAATGGGTTGCCAAGCTCTCGCTCCTGGAGGGTTACCGCGACCGCGACGGACTTCAGTGGAACGATGCCCGGCTTGGGCTGATCGACCTCCAATGGGCGGACATCAGGCCCGAGAAAGGCCTCTACTACCGTCTCCTGGCCAGGAACCGCATGGACAGGGTCGTCGACGACGCCGCCATAGCAGCGGCGGTGGCCGAGCCGCCGTCGGACACCCGCGCGTTCTTCCGGGGGAAGTGCGTCAGCAGCTTCGGCAAGGACGTGGTGGGGGCCAGCTGGGACTCCGTGATCTTCGATGTCCCAGGCTACGGAAGGCTCCAGCGCGTGCCCACCCGGGAACCCTTGAAAGGAACCAAAGCGTTGACCGGCGCGTTGTTCGCACGCTACCGGGAAGCAGGCCCGTTCCTTGGAGAGCTGCTGGGACACAGCACCGCTCCGCCTGCGGCATAAACCGCGCCGGACGGACCGCTTCGTGGCAGGATGGGCATATCGGAAGATCCGCCGGATCTGACGACAGGAAAGGGAGAGGTAACAATGGCAGGCCAGGAGCAGCAGCAGCCACAATCGCGCGACGACCAGGTCGACGAGGACATCCCCGAGGCACCCCCGGCGCCGCCCGAAGCACAGGCATCAGCAGCCACCGAAGGGGTCGATGACCTTCTCGACGAAATCGATGGAGTGCTGGAATCCAACGCCGAGGAGTTCGTGCGCGCCTTCGTCCAAAAAGGCGGCCAGTAACCCGGACCGGAGGGTGGCGGAAGCCGCGGCCGGCCGGAATCTGTACCGACGTTGAAGAACTACGTTCAAGGAGTGCATGAGTGCAGGAATCAACCGCCAACCGGGTAGCCGCCAACGCCACCTCGTCCTTCACGGAACATCTGCAACGGGACCGGCCCGAGCTCTTGCCCTATAACAGGGGACTCCAGCCGGCTGCGGCCGGCGCCGCTCCGTTGCAGGTGCCGCATGCCACCACCATCGTCGCGTTGAGCTATGCCGGCGGTGTGCTGATGGCGGGGGACCGGCGGGCCACCATGGGCAACGTGATTGCCAGCAGGCACATTGAAAAAGTTTTTCCGGCGGACCGTTACTCCGTCCTGGGGATCGCCGGTACCGCCGGCATCGCCATAGACCTCACCCGCCTGTTCCAGGTGGAACTCGAACACTACGAGAAGATCGAAGGCACGCTGCTCAGCCTGGAAGGCAAGGCCAACCGGCTGGGGGCAATGATCCGCGGCAACCTTCCCCTGGCACTGCAAGGGCTCGCCGTAGTGCCGCTCTTTGCCGGCTTCGACACCAGTGCCGGCGTCGGGAGGCTTTTCTCCTACGACGTCACCGGCGGCCGGTACGAAGAACACGAGCACCATACGGTGGGCTCGGGTTCGGTCTTTGCCCGGGGGGCCCTGAAGAAGCTGTGGCGGCCCAACCTGAAGGAGGCCGAAGCCGTCTCCGTCGCCGTCGAAGCCCTCTACGACGCCGCCGACGACGATTCGGCGACCGGCGGCCCGGACACCGTCCGGAAGTTGTGGCCAGTGATTTACACCGTGGACAGGACTGGTGCCCGGCGGGTGGCTGAAAACGAACTCGCTGCCGCCGCGACCAACGTCATCGAATCCCGTACCAACGCTGGACGGGAGGCCTGACAATGACACAGCAATTTTATGTATCACCTGAGCAGCTGATGAAGGACCGTGCGGATTTCGCACGGAAGGGCATTGCCCGCGGCCGGTCTGTCGCCGTGATCAGCTGCGCGGACGGCATCGCGCTGGTAGCCGAGAACCCCTCGCCGTCCCTGCACAAGATCGGCGAGATTTACGACAAGATCGCGTTCGCCGCCGTGGGAAAATACAACGAATTCGAAAGCCTCCGGCAGGCCGGAGTGCGGTACGCCGATGTCCGTGGCTACTCCTACGACCGCGAGGACGTCACCGCCCGCGGGCTCGCCAGTGTTTACGCACAAAGCCTGGGCGCCGTGTTCACCGCAGAACAGAAGCCCTTCGAGGTGGAACTGGCAGTAGCGGAGGTAGGCCCCACACAGGCTGAGGACCATCTCTACCGGCTGACTTTCGATGGTTCCATCGCCGACGAACACCAGTTCGTAGTCATGGGCGGACAGGCGGACAAGGTATCCTCGGCCATCGATGAGGGGTGGCGCAGTTCGCTCAGCTTCGCTGATGCCCTCCGGCTGGCCATGGCCGCGCTCGTCCCGGCCACCGAGTCTGATGCCCAGCCGAAGGCATTGCCGGCCACGGCGGTGGAAGTTGCCGTCCTGGACAGGCAGTCGGAGAGTTCACGCGGTTCACGGCGCGCTTTCCGCCGGCTTGACGACGCGGATATCACTGCACTGCTGGCCTAGGAGGAAACATGGACAAGAGAATCTTCGGTATCGAAACGGAATTCGGGATTTCGTATTCCAGCCCCGACTCGAGGCCTCTTGCCCCGGAGGAGGTGGCCCGGTACCTCTTCCGCAAGGTGGTCAGCTGGGGCCGGTCATCCAACGTCTTCCTCACCAACGGTTCACGGCTGTACCTGGATGTAGGGTCGCACCCCGAATATGCCACAGCCGAGTGTGACGACCTCGCGCAGTTGATCGCCCATGACCGTGCCGGAGAACTGATCCTCGATGACCTGGTGGACGAGGCCCAGGCCCGGCTCGCGGCGGAGGGCTTCAACGGCACGGTCTACCTTTTCAAGAACAACACGGACTCGGCCGGGAACTCCTACGGCAGCCACGAGAACTACCTGATTCCCCGCCGCGGGGAATTCTCCCGGCTCGCCGAGATCCTGATTCCTTTCCTGGTGACCCGTCAGCTTATTGCCGGGGCGGGGAAGATCCTCAAGACCCCGCACGGGGCCACCTTCGCCTTCTCCCAGCGGGCAGACCACATCTGGGAAGGGGTGTCCTCCGCCACCACCCGGTCACGGCCCATCATCAACACCAGGGACGAGCCGCACGCGGACGCCGAGTTCTACCGGCGGCTGCACGTTATTGTGGGTGACTCGAACATGTCCGAAGCCACGGCCCTGATGAAAGTGGGCACGGTGGACCTGGTCCTGCGCATGATCGAGGCCGGGGTGATCATGCGGGACATGCGGATGGAAAACCCCATCCGCAGCATCCGTGAAATCTCCCACGACCTCAGCGGCCGGGCATTGGTCCGGCTTGCCAACGGGCGCCAACTGACGGCATTGGAGATCCAGCAGGAATACCTGACCAAGGTGACGGCGTTCGTCAAAGAGCACGGCGCGCACAACCCGCATGTTCCCTTGATCCTTGACCTGTGGGAGCGGACCCTGAAGGCCATCGAAAGCGGTGACACCCGCGGTATTGACACGGAGATCGACTGGGCCATCAAGAAGAAGTTGATGGACAACTACCGCGAACGCCACGGGCTGGGCCTGGACGCCCCGCGCATAGCCCAGCTGGACCTCACCTACCATGACATTTCCCGCAGCCGGGGCCTGTATTACCTTCTGCAGTCCCGCGGGGCAGTGCGGCGGATCGTGGACGATACCGTCATCAAGGACGCCGTGGACGCACCCCCCCAAACAACGCGGGCGAAACTTCGGGGTGATTTCGTCCGGCGGGCCCAGGAGCTGGGCCGGGACTACACCGTGGACTGGGTGCACCTGAAACTGAATGACAGGGCCCACCAGACCATCCTGTGCAAGGATCCCTTCCGCAGCGTTGATGACCGGGTGGACGCTCTTCTGGACTCTATGGGCTGACACTCAGGTTCGGAGGCTATTCTGGATAAGGCCTTTAATTGGGCCCTTCCGCGGTGTTGCCCGCCCAGGCGTGGATCGCCGCCTCCATCCTGCCCCGACGAAAGTTCTCTTACGTGCGCCGACTACTAGCAATCCTTCTTCCCGCTCTGCTGCTGTTGACCGCCTGCGGCGGTTCTTCGGCAGGGCCGGAACCCACCAGCAAGCCTGCTGGCGAGACTGCGAAGTTCGACTCCCTCAAACTGACTGACAACGGGGACAAAAAGGCCCCTGGCGTGGAATTCGACAAGCCTTTGGAAGTGGCTGACCCCACTATCAAGGTGGTCACCGAGGGCAGCGGCGAACCAGTGAAGGCCAACCAGATCGCCAACATCTCAATCCTGGCCCTGAACGGCAGCGACGGGTCCACGCTGGAGGATACGTTCGCCGGCGAGCCGGAACCGCTCGAACTGGACGAGAAACTGAAGACCGGCAGCGAGGTCATCTACAACGCGTTCGTTGGCGCGAAGGTAGGCTCCAGCCTTGCACTGGCTGTGCCCGGCCAGCAGGGTGCAGCTGCCCCCAGCCCCTCCGACGGCGCCAGCCCCGCCCCGTCTCCTGCAGCCCAGCCCACCCAGCTGCTGATTATCAAAATCCTTTCTGCAACAGACGTGACCCCTGCGCTGGAGAAGCCCGAAGGTGAAACAGTCACCCCGCCCGCAGGCCTGCCCACCGTCACTGAAAAGGACGGCGTCCCCGAGATCTCGGTCGAAGGCGTTGCTGCTCCCACTGCCCTCGTCTCCCAGGACCTGATCAAGGGCACCGGGGCCACGGTTAAGGAAACCGACACCCTGACCGTGAACTACGTCGGCGTCACCCTGGCAGGCGGAACCAAGTTCGACTCAAGCTTCGACCGTGGCGAGCCGGCAACTTTCCCGCTCACCGGCGTGATCAAGGGCTGGACCCAGGGCTTGGCCGGCAAGACAGTGGGCTCCCGGGTCCTGCTGGTCATCCCCAAGGACCTGGCATACGGCGAAGCGGGCCAGGGCGAGGCCAAGGGCGACCTTGTCTTCGTAGTGGACATCCTCGGAGCCAAGTAGCAACAATGGCAACAGGCCCGGCCATCGCCGCGGCATCCAACAGCAGCACACCATCTGCCAGACACCTAGGAGCAACCATGTCATTTGGACAGCGGGACTTTGACCGCCAGAAGCCCGAGATCGATTTTCCCGAGGGCGATGTCCCCACGGAACTCGTTATCACCGACCTTATTGAGGGGGACGGCCGTGAAGCCCAGGCCGGGGACACCGTCTCCACGCACTATGTGGGCGTCGCCTGGTCCACCGGCGAGGAATTCGACGCTTCCTGGGGCCGCGGCGCGCCGCTGGACTTCCGGGTAGGCGTTGGCCAGGTCATCCAGGGCTGGGACCAGGGCCTGCTGGGCATGAAGGTGGGCGGCCGCCGCCGCCTTGAAATCCCCTCCGAGCTTGCCTACGGTTCCCGTGGTGCCGGTGGAGCCATCAAGCCCAATGAAGCCCTGATCTTCGTGGTTGACCTGGTGGCAGTGCGCTGACCCAGGTTCCCCCGAACTTCTCGAAGCGCGGCGGCGACAGGACCCAGGTGTCCTGTTGCTGCCGCGCTTCCTGCGTTCCGGCGCGGAGTTTAGTAACGTAACCAGAGTGTCCGCATCCCGTACTGAACGCCTCCTCAACCTGCTGATCGCGCTGCTCAATACCAAGTACGGCCTGCGCCGCAGCGAACTACGGGACACGGTCTACCGCACCATTCCCGGCAATGAAGCGTCCTTTGGCCGGATGTTCGAGCGGGACAAGGCCGATCTTCGCAAGTTCGGCTTTGACGTGGAGACCCTGACGGACCTGGGCTGGAGCGAGGATGATCCCGCAACCACCCGCTACCGGATCGGCAAGGAGTCCAACCGCCTGCCGGACGTGGAACTGGGCCCGGAAGAGTGGACCGTCCTGCTCCTTGCTTCCCAGCTCTGGGAACGTGCGGCGCTTGGCACCGCAGCCCAGAGCGCGTTGCGGAAGCTGCAGGCGTCCGGTGCAGCCGCCGACGTCCAACTGCCCCCTGGGGTCCAGCCGAGGATCAAGCCCGCAGGCCAGGCTTTTGACGACCTCCTTGCAGCCATGCACGCCAGGCATACCGTCGCGTTCACCTACCTCGCGGGCAGTACGGGCAGCGAAGAACAACGGACTGTGGAGCCCTGGGGCCTGGGAAGCCGCTTCGGCCACTGGTACCTCATGGGTTATGACCGCGCCAGGAAAGCGCCCCGCCAATTCCGCCTCTCCCGTTTCACCAGCGCGGTGGCAACCCTCGAACGCGAGCAGTTCAGCCCTCCGCGCGACTTCAATATCCGCCAGGAACTGGAACGCCTGCCCGAACTGCCGCTCCGCACCGCCGTCGTGGACGTCCGCGCAGGACGCCTCCTGGCACTGCGCCGCCGCGGTGTGGCTATGGAGGATGCGGCACAGGCAGCACCCCAGGAATACGGACCCTTGCCCAGGCCTGAGCCAGGCTATGAGCGGCTCAGCCTGCACTACAGGGATCCGGAGGGCCTGGCCGAAGAGCTTGCCTCCTACGGGCCCGATGCCCTTGCGGTGGCTCCAGCCGAACTCGCCGACGCCGTCCGGCGCCGGCTTCGGGCAGCTGCTGACTTCAGCAACGCGCCGGTTCCCGCCTTCCGGTTTGCTGCCGCACCGTCCCGGCCTGTGCGTGTACGCACCTCCGAGGACCAGCTCAAGCGCATGCTGGAGCTGGTGCCCTTCCTGGTGCACCACCAGGGCCTGCACATCCAGGACGTTGCGGAGCATTTCGGCATCAGCCGCAAAGAGCTGGAGGATGACCTGCAAATCCTCATCTGTTCAGGGCTCCCGGAGGGTTACCCCGACGATCTGCTCGACATCCAGTGGGAAAACGACCACGTCTACATCACCCAGGATCTGGACCTGAAGAAACCGGTCCGCTTCACGGTGGAGGAAGCCTGTGCCCTCCTGACCGGGCTGGAATCACTGAACGGGCTGCCGGGGGCGGCCGAGGGCGGCGCCCTGGAATCGGTGACCCTCAAACTGCTGGCGGCCGCGGGCGAGGAAGGGCTTCGGGCGGCTTCAGTGGCAGGCCCGGAAGTAGCACCTGCGGAGGCAGCGACGCATGCCATGGTCAGGCAGGCCATCGAGTCCCGGGCCCAGCTGCGCCTGACGTACCTGTCCCCGCAGCGGGACACGATGTCTGAGCGGGACGTTGATCCGCTGCGACTGTACTCGCTGGACAACATCTGGTACTTCGAGGCCTACTGCCATTCAGTGGAGGACGTGCGGAATTTCAGGCTGGACCGGGTCCAGGACCTCCACCCCAACGGCCTGCCCATCCCGGCCGCAACCAAGCCTTCAGAGGGCGTCCCGGCAAAGCTCTTCACGCCCAGTGACGACGATACCGTGGTGACCGTCCAGCTCACCCGGCAGGGGAGGGGGCTCGCGGACGACTACTATGCGGAGCGCACAGCCGAGCTCGACGACGGCGGGCTGGTGGCCGAAATCCGCTTCGGCAACACCGACTGGTTGCCGATGTTCGTGGCCCAGCACGGTGGCTCCGCCCGCATCCTGGCTCCGGCCGGCCTGGCGGACGCGGCCCGAAACTGGCTGGCGGCATCCCTGGCAACGTACGGCGGCTAGACTTCTCAGCATGCCTTGGTGGTCCTGGATCCTGATATGGGTGGCGCTTGTTGCGCTGTCGCTGCTTTTTTATGTCCTGCTGGGCATCCGGCTGTTCCGCCAGTTCATGGCGACCGTCAAGGACCTCAGTGCGGCAGGGGAAAAGTTGGTGCACATCGCCCCCAGCGGGCAACCCCCCGCCGGTCCCGACCCTGCCGGGCCGCAGCCGGGCTCCGCCGTTTTTGCCTCGCCCG
This sequence comes from Pseudarthrobacter sp. fls2-241-R2A-168, assembly GCF_030209335.1. Lineage (NCBI taxonomy): Bacteria > Bacillati > Actinomycetota > Actinomycetes > Micrococcales > Micrococcaceae > Pseudarthrobacter > Pseudarthrobacter sp. fls2-241-R2A-168. The sequence goes on along the minus strand of NZ_JARVSG010000035.1, from coordinate 1,323 downwards.
CCGTCATGCGACATGATTACGAGGCATCCAAGTCGTCCCGCCGGGAACAGCGCCGCCTTCGGCGGGTGCAGCGCAAGACGGACCGGGGCCAGCCGCAGGCCCTCGGCGATCTCGACTTCACATAGAAGTAGGATGTATTTAGAGGAAAGGATTTCCCGTGGGAAGACTCTTTGATGGCCCCTGGCCCATCGTTATTATCATCATCGTCGCTTTGCTTCTCTTCGCCGCCCCCAAGCTTCCGGCCATGGCGCGCAGCCTTGGCCAGTCCATGCGGATCATCAAATCCGAGGTCAAGGAAATGAAGAACGACGGCAAGACGGACACCACCGATGCATCAGGCCCGGTGGAAGGCACCATCGTCAACCACCCCAAGGCGAAGCCCGGCGAGCCGACAGACGGCACTGACGTTCCGCCGTCGAACCGCGCCTGACCCCAGTGGCACTGTCGCGGTCCCGTAAAGCCAACCCCGAAGGGCGCATGGCGCTTTGGGACCACCTCAAAGAGCTGAAGAACCGGCTGATCAAGTCGGCTATTGGCGTCGTCATTGGCGGCATCGGAGGCTGGATACTTTACGATCCGCTGCTGAAGGCACTGGCCGAGCCGGTCAACCGGATCTCGGAACAGACCGGCGGGCTTGCTGCCATCAACTTCGGCAGCATTGCGTCCCCGTTTGATTTCAAGCTCCAAATGTCACTGCTTATCGGCGTGGTCATTTCCAGCCCGATCTGGATCTACCAGCTCTGGGCTTTCATCACCCCGGGCCTGACATCGAAGGAGCGCCGCTACACGCTGGGCTACATGGCGGCTGCGGTCCCATTGTTCCTGGCAGGCATCTACGCCGGCTGGCTTGTGGTGCCCCAGGTGGTCCATGCCCTGACCCAGTTCACGCCCGAAGGCTCCTCCAGTGTCATCGACGCCCGGACGTACATCGAGTTCGTGACCCGGATGGTGCTGGTGCTGGGTGTCGCCTTCCTGGTGCCCGTGGTACTGGTGGGCATCAACATGGCCGGCATTATCTCCGGCCGCACCATCCTGAAGGCCTGGCGCATCACCGTGTTCCTGGTGTTTGTCCTTGCCGCTATCGCCGCCCCGGGGGCGGATGCCATTTCGATGTTTATGTTGGCCGGCCCCCTTCTGGTGCTCTTTTTCGCCGCGATCGGCATCTGCCTGATGAATGACAAGCGCCGTGAACGCCGCCAGGCGAAGCGGATGGCCGAGACCGACGCGACAGCTGACATCGCCACCCCGGGCAGTGAGCTGAAGAACCTCTAGATGATTAAGTCCTATTGGATTTAGTGGTCGTAGGCGATTAGGGAGCGTTTG